>NZ_JBNJRY010000004.1:0-465266 GCF_050435325.1 Paenarthrobacter sp. TE4293 | reverse complement strand
TCGGGTGGCCACCGTGAGACCGGCCGGCCTGTTCTTATCGGCCTGTTTGGCTGACAAGAACTACTGTGCCGGGGCCGGATCAAGAACAAATCCTGTGTTCAGTCAACTGTCACTCAGGAAAACCTCAAGACTTCCGCACCGCGAAAAGCCTGGTCCCGGCTCTCCTCAAAACTGCAGGAAAATGCTCTCATTGAGAACAACGGCAGGTAGGGATTTCGCGCAAGGGGAGCGGCCGTGAAGAGACATGGTGGAACGCTGACACGAGGGCGGAGTTCGATACGCCCAGCCAAACGCGTCACTGCAGTAGGGTCCTGCGGGAAGGCTTCTTCCACGTCCTCGCTTGTGAACGTCACGCCGCAGGCGCGTTCCTCGGACTCCAGCAAACGCCGCAGACGCAGATGCCTACTTCGTTGCAGAGCCGATCTTCATTGCCACAGCATCAGCCTTGAGGTACATACGCATCAGAAGCACGACCAGAATGGCGATAAAGCCAAGGCCACTGAAGAAGATCACCGGCACGCTAGCGTCATCCTTCGGCAAGACCGTGAAGAGTACCCACAGGGCTGCCGTGCACCCGAGCAGGAAGATGGTTGTCCCTTTCAGGATCTTCAAAGAAGTCTCATGCGCAGCGACCCAAGCCTCTTCGGAGGCCAAGGTTGCCTTGGACCGGATGCCGAAAGTGTAATTCGGCCTGGACTGCCCCGCCTCGATTTGTGACGACAACATTTTCAGGAGCCCGGCAACGACCAGGAATGCGAGGCTGAACATGGTGGTGCTGAATGCTGCCCCCAAGGCAACTGCCCTTCCGTAGTGGCGTGACATACCTATAGGCCACGCTAATCAGCCGGCGGGCAAGGGCACAAGTCAACGACGTGAGCCGTCACGCCTCACCCGGGCGCCCGCCGCGGCAAGTAGTGAGCCGGCCCGCCGCGCGTAAAAGACGAGTACCAACTACTCGTGTACTGCGCCGATGGTTCGCCTTTACTGAAGCCAGCGGATCCCATGCAACGGCCAATGACCCCCCTCGTTTGCCGGGGCTGCCCCAAGGTTCCGCGGCCGGGGCCGGACGGCATCACCCAGAAGTGCTGTCCGGCCCTGCGCAAAGTCTTCCGCGAGTGCGGCGTTACGGTGTACCCAGGCCCCGGGCGGGTATATCGTTAACTATCGTTTAGTATCGTTCGCGATTGACTGAGGTGAGCTTGATGCATAATTCATTCCCTTCAAGTGGGTTCAGGGGAAACAACCTGGATGGCATGTGGCAGGCCGTTGAGGAGTTCCGATCCCGATTCGAGAAGCGCTCCGGAACCCGAGCGGGCAGGGGCGAGCTGCGGACCGCCATTCTTTCCCTGCTGGCCGAACGTCCCATGCACGGCTACCAGATCATCCGCGAATTCGAAGAGCGGAGCGGTGGAAGCTGGAAGCCCAGTGCAGGTTCCGTCTATCCGACCCTGCAATTGCTGGCGGACGAGGGGTTCGTCACGTCCGAGGAATCCAGTGGCCGCAAAATCTATTCCCTGACCGAAGCTGGCAGGGAGGACGTTGCCAGCGCGGAAACGACAGCACCGTGGGACTCCCTGGGTACGTCATCGACCCCCGGTTTCGCTGCGCTGCCTAAGGCTGGTGTGGAGCTGGCGCAGGCGGCGGCACAAGTTGGTCGAACCGGGACACCCAAACAGGTGCAGGAGGCTGTGACGGTGCTTGAGGAGGCACGTCGCCGCCTGTATTCGATCCTCGCCCAGGACTAAAGGGGTGGCGTCGGTCCGGCGTGAGCGGGCAGATCCGGGCGCGGGACCAGGGGACCCTCGAGCGCGCTATCGGCGAATCCTGCGATTTGCCGCGTGGCACCTGGCAGTGACGTGGTGGTTTGAGCTGTTCCTGCCCAGAGTGGGCCTGCGCAGGCTGACGGAGCAGAACCGGGCCACCAGAATGCGGCGCTTTGCCCGGCGTTTCCACAGCCTCGCGGTGGAGCTCGGCGGCCTGATGATCAAAGTTGGCCAGTTCATGTCCTCCAGGTTGGACGTGCTCCCACCCGAGATCACCGCAGAGTTGGAGGGCCTCCAGGACGAGGTGCCGCCCGTTCCTTTCGCGGCAATCCGGGCGCTGGCGGAGTCGGAACTTGGTGCACCTTTGGAATCGGTGTTCGCCTCGGTCGAGGAGACTCCCATCGCTGCGGCATCACTGGGGCAGGCGCACCGGGCTAAACTCCTCGCCGGCAACGCGGAGGACACCGGGCTCAGCAGCGTGGTGTTCAAGGTCCAGCGACCTGGCATTGCTGCAATCGTCGACGTCGACCTCGCTGCCCTGCGGAAAGTGGGAGGTTGGCTCAGCCGAATCCGCCTTGTCTCACGTCGTGCTGATGTGCCGGCCCTGATCAAGGAATTTGCGCAGACCAGCCTGGAGGAAATCGACTACTTGAACGAAGCCGCCAATTCGGAGCGCTTCGCTGCTGACTTCGCCGATGACGCACGGGTGACTGTCCCAGCCGTCGTGTGGGAACGGACCACCCGCCGCGTGCTCACCCTCGAAGACGTGACGGCCATCAAGATCACGGACGCGGAGTCACTTCGCCTGGCTGGAATAGACCCGGCAGAGGTTGCCCCTGTTTTCGCTTCGGTGATGTTCGATCAGCTGTTTACCAACGGCTTTTTCCACGCAGATCCCCACCCCGGCAATATCTTCGTCACGCCGGCCGTCGATCCGGCCAGTGAGCATCCATGGAAACTGACGTTCATCGACTTCGGCATGATGGGCGAGGTTCCGGCGAAGACCCGCAGCGGGCTCCGGAAACTCCTGATTGCTGCTGCCTCACGGGATGGGAAAGGGTTGGTGACCGCCATCAGCGATGTGGGAGTGCTGATGCAGACGGCCGACACAGCGGAGCTCGAACGGGCCATGACCCAGCTCTTTGCCCGCTTCGGTGGCATGGGGTTTGCCGAACTGCGCGATGTCGACCCACGGGAGTTCCGCGAGTTCGGAACTGAGTTCGGCAGCGTGATTCGTTCCCTGCCCTTCCAGTTGCCGGAGAATTTCCTGCTGATCATCAGGGCCATGTCCCTGACCTCCGGAGTGTGCAGCTCGCTGGATGCCCGCTTCAACCTCTGGGACTCGGTGGAGCCTTACGCGGCGCAACTGCTGCGCGACGAGCGCGGAAATCTCATCAACGACGCCGCGGCCCAGGCACTTGACGCTGCGACGCTTGCCCTTCGACTGCCCAAGCGGCTGGACGGGTTGGTGACGCGCATCGAGGAGGGCTCACTCCAGGTGGGCAACCGTCGCCTGGAACGGCAGATGGCCCGGCTTATCGTTACGGGGCGCCGGGCAGTGGCGGCAATGATCTTCGGCGCACTCCTGATCGCTGGAGCAGTGGTGCGGGCGGATGACAGCTTGCTTGGCAACATGTTGATGATCGGTTCGCTGGTTCCCTTGATCTACGGCTTGTGGGCGGGCGGGCGTCGCCTTTGACGGTTTCCAGGCGTCGTAGACTTGCCCTGTGACAGAGACCCCCGCTCCGCGTCCTGAGGCCTCGGGCAGTATGTCCGGCCCCATCCTGGTAGGCGTCATGCCGGGGCAGCATCCGATAGTCCTTGAGCAAGCAGCGCTCGTGGCCGCCGCCGCCAGGGTGCCGTTGCTGTGCGGGTACGCCGACGTCACTGTCTACCCGGTGGACGGCAGTACCGGAGGCCCCGCTGCGCCGATCGACCCGGACGGCGTTGACGAGGACTTCGGCGGGATCCCCGAATCGTTGACGCAGGCCATCGATGATCAACTTGCTGCCAGGGGCGTCGAATGGTCAGTGGTCCAGCTGGCGGGGGAGCCCGCCCGGGCCTTGGCCCGGGAGGCCGAGGCAGTAGGGGCATCAATGATCGTGGTGGGCACGCGGGAGCACAAACTGGCTGCTGCCGTGAAGGAACTGACGGCTGGTTCGGTGGCCCGCCACCTGTTCCGTCGACAGGTCCGGCCGGTCCTCGTTGTTCCCGTCAATCCCAGGGTTCCCATCGACGATGACGACGACTGAGGCCAAACGTCCTGTCCACCTGCACTGGAGATTCATCGGCATCGTGGCAGCCGGCGGGGTGGTGGGAGCGCTGTCACGGTACGCTTTGGGCCTGGTCATCCCTGCACCCGGCGCCTGGCCGCTGCCCACCCTGCTGATCAACCTCTCCGGCGCTTTGGCCCTGGGCGCGTTGCTGGAGGGGCTCTCCCGGCGGGGGCCCGACGTCGGCAATCGCCGGGTCCTGCGGCTTGCGTTGGGCACGGGCTACTTGGGCGCCTACACCACCTACAGCACGCTGGCGATGGACGCTGTGCACCTGTTCAGCGCCGGCTCAGCTCCTGCGGCTGCGGCATACCTCGCGGCGAGCTTGCTGGGAGGTGCGGTGGCCACCACCGCCGGCATCTGGCTCGGCGCCTGGCATCACAGACGCGCTGTTGGACGTCCATCGTGACGGTCCTCCTCCTTGCCTTGGCCGGCGGCGTGGGCGCCGCAGTGCGGTTCGTCGTCGACGGGCTCGTCCGGGAACGCCTGAAGACCGCCTTCCCGTGGGGGACCGTAGCCATCAATATCTCCGGTTCCCTGCTGTTGGGCTTACTGGCAGGTTTCGTGATGCGTGGCCACGCGCCGGAATCGCTCATGCTGGTTCTCGGTACCGGTTTCCTGGGCGGCTATACCACCTTCAGCACGGCAAGCCTGGAGACCGTCAGGCTTGTTCAAAGCGGACGCACGGCACTGGCAGTGATCAATGCGTTGGGCACCATGGTGGTCAGCGTACTGGCGGCGGCGGCCGGCGTAAGCATCAGCCTTCTGATGCCCTGAGCCGTGGCGAACCTCACCAGCAAAAGTGTCATGGCCCGACTGTAGGATCGAGCCATGGCTAAGAAGACTTTCAATGAGCTGTTGTCCGCCCAGGTCGCCAATGAGTTTGCGGCCTCCCAGCAATACATCGCAGTAGCTGTCTACTTTGATGGAGAGGACTTGCCGCAGCTCGCACGGCACTTCTACCGTCAGTCCCTTGAGGAGCGCAACCACGCCATGATGATGGTCCAGTACATGCTGGACCGCAACGTGCACGTCGAAATCCCGGGCATCGCTCCTGTACGCAACAACTTCACCAACGCCAAGGAACCGATCGCGCTGGCGCTGGAACAGGAAAAGGAAGTCACCCGCAACATCGAAGAGATGTTCCGCGTCGCCCGCGCAGAGGGAGACGCCTTGGGCGAACAGTTCATGCTGTGGTTCCTGAAGGAGCAGGTCGAGGAAGTCGCGTCCATGACTACGCTGCTTAACATCACGGAGCGGGCCGAGAACCTTTTCGACATCGAGAACTATGTGGCCCGGGAAACCGTCGGGGATGGCGGAAACGACGCCAGTGCGCCGTCCGCAGCAGGCGGGGTCATCTAGGCGCCGGACTTATATCGTTACTGGGCCGTCGGAAGCTTCAGCTTCCGGCGGCCTCTTCATTCTCCAGACCGTCTGTGTCCACGGCAGCGTGGTGCTGTGACTGTCCCAGGAGAGACAGCCGGCTTGCTATCCGCGCAAGATCGACGGGCAGGACGTTGCCGGAGGTCTCAAGGTCCCAGTCCAAAGAGTCCGGACCGATCAGGAAAAGCCTGACGTCCTGGTCGTACAGCACATCCACGACGTTGCTGAACCGCTGCCAGGCCGGCGCCGACGCCGAATCGGCCTTTGCCGGGGAAGGGACGTCGTCGATCACCCAGGTCTTGTAGTGGTCGGCCAACACCAGGAAGTCCGACGTTGACGTGAGCCCGTTGCACAGCTCTTCGAAACCGACCCAGAGGAGGTCGGGGTCGGAGTTCTTCACGATGATTGGCTGGGTGGTGGGACTCACTACACGGCTCTGTGAGGACGGTGGCCGGAAGAGGCCAAGGCGCCCCAATTGCCTGGGCGTGCCGGGGGAGATGACCCGGCCTGAGCGGAACACCTCAGAGCCGTAGGCCGGACCGGTTCCGCCGGCCGGAAAGCGTCGAAAATCGGAGGGACCATTCATCTCCACCACATCCATCATCTCATTGATGGCTTCGATGGTGGGCAGGAAATGGTCGTGCCACAAGGGGTTGGGCAGCAGCTCGTCCGGTGCGTAGTTCGATGTCACCACGAGTGGGATCCGTCGTTGCGCAGCCGTGCGCAAGAGCCGGGCAATGAACATGCCATCGCCAACGTCATGGACGTGGAATTCGTCGAAGAACAGCACCTCGGTGCCATCAAGCAGCGCGTCGACGGACTGCTGGATGGCGGTTCCGCTGCCGGAGTCGATCGCCTGTGTCCCCGAGTGGAGCCTGCGAAAGAAGTCGTGGAAGTGGACACGCCGTTTCCGTGCGTCCAGCCGCGCGTAGAAGCTATCCATCAGCCAGGTCTTGCCCCGTCCCACCGGCCCGTGGAGGTAGAGGCTGCGCGGCGTCTTCCGGGAAAGCGCACGACGGCGGCGCGTCACCTCGGCACCGAAGGCAGCCAACCGCCCGGCTGCTTGCCGCTGGCTGGGCTCAAGGGCGAAACCCGACCGCGCGGCGTCGTGCTCCATGCCTGCCAGCAACGTGCGGGCAGTGTCCCGCGCTGTGCGCGGAGGAGGCCTCAGGAGAGGCGTCACAGCCAGCCTTTGCGTTTGAAGATGACGTACATCAGCAGGGCCGCACCGAACATGAGCCCCACCGCCAGGGGATAGCCGTAGTCCCAATGCAGCTCGGGCATATGGTCGAAGTTCATGCCGTACACGCCCGCCACGAAAGAGGGCGCAAACAAGATGGCGGCCCACGACGAGATCTTCTTGACTTGCTCGTTCTGTGCGGCGCTGGCTTCGTTTTGGCGGTTTGCGGTCAACGTACCATCCAAGGTGAGCGCGTTCTGCAGGATGTCCCTGAACGAGTTCACACGGGAGATGACGCGCTGAACGTGGTCCTCCACGTCGCGCAGGGAGCGCTGCAGTTCAATGTCCACGCCATACTTTTCGAATCCTTTTTCCAGCAGCGCCATCATGCCCGGGAGGGGCTGGATGGCACGCTGGAACTGGATTACTTCACGGGCGAGCTCGTAGATGCGGCGTGATACCGCGCTGTCGCCGCTGAAGAGCTGGTCCTCGATTTCGTCGATGTCGTTCTCAAGGCCTGCCACCACGGGTGCGTAGTCGTCTACGACCTGGTCCAGGAGTGCATAGAGCACGGCCTCGGGACCATGGCAGAGAAGGTCGGGACGCGTCTCCAACCGGTGGCGTACCCGGGCCACTCCACCGGTTTCGGCATGCCGAATGGTCACGACGAAGTTTGGCCCGGTGAAGATATGCAGCTCGCCGAACTCCACCGTCTCGGTGTCATCGAGGTATCTGGCCGGACGCAGAACCGTGAACAGGTTGTGGTCGTACCGCTCGAGCTTGGGTCGCTGGTGTGCGGAGACAGCGTCTTCCACGGCGAGTCCGTGGAGCCCGAATTCCTGGGCGACGGCGGCCATCTCTTCTTTCGTGGGCCGGTACAGGCCGATCCAGGCCATGCCGCCGTGTTTCGCGAGGGTCTCAAACGTTTGCTCAAGGCTGTGCGGGGTGGCTGTGCGGACGCCGTCCACATATACGGCGTTGTCAATGATGGTCACTGTGTGAACGCTACTGCATGGCTCCGATGATGGCGCCCGCAATCGTCATGGCCGCGAGGTCGTGGCCGGAATCGATCAAGGTCACTGCGGAAGGGCGCCCGGCGAAGCCGTTGTGAATGACGTGGCCCCCGGCGCGGATGACCAAGGCGAGGACCAGGGCGAAGAAGGCCCCCGCCCAAAAAGTGTTGAGATCCAGTGCGCTGATGAGGACAGCGAGGAGAATGCTGGTCAGGGCCGCCGCCACCATCATGGGAACCCAGATGCCGGCGCCGCCTTCGATGTTCTTGAGGTCGTCTTCGGTCTTGCCGATCGCCTGCATCCACCTGCGCCCAAGGACTGCCGGCATGTACCAGACGAAACCGATGACCATGCTTGAAACGAAGGCCAGAAGTACAGCGAACCAGTTGATCTGGGAGATGTGTGAGAGCCAATCCATGCCTGAAAGCCTAGTCGCTTTGGGCCTGCGACCCGGTGCTCCGCCCTTCCTGCCTGGGCCGTGTTGGTGTTGCGGACATCCTTTCGATGAGGGGCTCAGTGCGGTAGGGGATGTGCGTATGCAGGGCCAGGACTGTTTCCGTTCGGATAACCCCCTTGGTGCGGAGGACAGAGCGCAGCGCCGACTGCAGGTTATGTGTGTCCGTTGCCACTACCCGACACCACAGATCGCCGCGCCCGGAGATCTCGTGGACCTCCAGGACCTGGGGTATCAGGCGCAAGGCGCCTATCACGCCGTCGAGTTCCCGGTGCGTGACTTCAATCGTGACGAAAGCGACGACGTCGTACCCCACCTTCTCGAGGTCGACTTCCCTGCCCGCGGCGTGCAGCACACCGGACCGGAGAAGGCGCTTCACCCGGCTTTGGGCTGTGTTGCGCGCGATGCCCAATGTGTCGCTCAGGTCGGCGATCTGGATCCGGGGATCTTTGATGAGTTCGAGGAGTATCTTCAGGTCCATGGGGTCAAGGGTGTTCAAATGGTCACTCCAGCTCATCTACTTCGATCCAGTTTGAGTCTTTTGCTCAATTCTTCCACCTATGTAGCTCTCTGAGATCAGTCCTGCTGCATTCTGTTGCCACCAATACTTCGCTGGGTTGTTCTTCCCACAAGGAATCAGCAGGCCGGCCACCGAGTCCGAAGGCATGGAAATGACTGTCTTGAGCGAACTCCGCATGCGCCCGGCCACCGCCGAACGCTGGGGATGGGATGCCTCCACCACGGCCAGGCTGGTCCTGACCGGCGTCGTAATGTTTGCGCTTCTGGTTGGCGCCAACCTGGCCACCCCGTTATATCCGCTGCTCCAGGCCAGGCTGGGTATGACATCGCTGGACGTGACGGTGGCTTTTTCGAGCTACGTTCTTGCCCTGGTCGGCGTTCTCATGGTGGCTGGACACTGGTCGGACCACATCGGGCGGCGGGCGGCTCTGGTGCTGGCCGTCATCGTCGGATTGGTGGGTGGTGTGATCTTCGCGAATGCGGACACTCTGGTTGCACTCTCCGCGGGCCGTGCGCTCCAGGGCGTCGCAGTCGGACTGGCAACTGGTGCCAGCTCCGCAGCTTTGCGTGAACTGCTGCCCCAGCGGCCGGACTGGGCCTCCCGCTTCACCCTGTTGTCCTCAGCGGGTGGCGTGGCCGCGGGGCCGGCAATCGGTGGTCTCCTGTCACTGCTGCCCGACCCCACGCGCACCCCTTACTACATCCACTCGGCGGTGTTGCTTGCAGCGTTGGTTCCCCTGTGGCTCCTGAAGGCCAGGCCCGCGATTGCCCCGGCGGAAGGGCCGAAACCCCTGAAAGTCCTTGCACCGAGGAAGCCGTCCATCTCCAAGGATGCCCGCGGAGCATTCTGGATGGCCGCGGCAACCGGATTCCTGAGCTTTGCGGTCTTCGGGTTCTGCTTGTCGTTGGCGCCGGGGTACTTCGCAAGCGTCGTCCACGCTGACTCCCGGCCCCTGATCGGTGTGCTGGCCGGAGTCACGTTGGGGGCCTCGGCGCTGAGCCAGCTTGTGGGCACGCGCGGACGCTTCGCCGTTCCGGTGGCGTTGGCAGTCCTCGGTGTTTCAGTAGTCCTGGTTGGTGCTGCGGCCGCCTGGTCGAGCCCCTGGTTGCTGGTGGCTGCGAGCATCACGGCCGGAGTGGGGCAGGGCATGGCGTTCAGGCAAGTCTTCAACGAGGTTGCCGGGAAGGTCGAGGCGGCCCGCCACGCACAAGTCATCAGCACCGTCTACGTGATCACGTACTTGGGAAGTGCCGTACCGGTGATGGGGCTGGGACTGGCCGTCTCGGCACTCGGCCTGCAGGCCGCCGTCGTGGTTTTCACCGTTCTGTGCGGGATCGCTGCGCTGACGCTTGCTGCGATCTCGCTCCGCAGCGCACTGCGTTTCTGACGGGCGTCCAGCGTTCCTGACGACAGGGGACGGCGCCCTATGGCGCCCTATTCGGGCAGCGGACCGCGGTTGCCCGGTATGTGCTGGAAGACCATGGTGGTTTCCGTGTGCCCGACGACGGGGTCCGTGGCGAGGTTGTCCAGCAGCCAATTGCGGAGGTCGTCAGTGTTGGCTACGGCGATGTGGAGCAAGTAGTCCACCGAGCCCGTGGTGTGGAACGTGGAGATGACCGCCGGAAGCTTCGGTACGCGGGCAGTAAAGCGGTCGATCTGGTCGCGGTCGTGGGCTCGAAGCCGCACCGCGATGAGTGCCTGGACCGAGCGGCCGATGGCAGGAAGGCTCAGGACGGCCTCAAAACCTTCAATGATTCCGCGTTCGGACAGGGCCCTGGTCCGCATGAGGGCCGTGGACGGGGCGATCCCCACAAGCTCTGCCAACTGCTTGTTGGAGATGCGCGCGTCATCCACCAGCGCTGCGAGGATACGTTCGTCGATCGCGTCCAGCGGCTCTGCGCTACCGGTGCTTGACCGAACATTCTTCGTGGGGTTGCTCACGGATCCTCCTGAAATTGCCTTTCGTTCATCCTAATCGGTGAAATCTTCACCTGACTATTGCTTGGAGGCGGTCCGCGGAGGGTGAAGCGTCCGGCGGTCACGCCGCCGGGCCAGACGTTGGAGGGGTTCACTGAACAACATCAGCAACAACGGAAGGTTCCCGGCGCCCGGAATGGCGAGAGCCAACAGCAAGGCGGCCAGGAAAAGCCCACTCACGATGCTGCTTGCCTGGATTCCCGATCGGCTCTCCACTGCGTCCATGTCATGGAGGTCCGGGTGGGAGCGCAGGTACAGACGGGCCAGCAGGAGCACCAGGCTGGTAGCAAACAGGGTTCCGATGTAGATCAGGGGTTGAGCCCAGTCAGCCCGCATCTGGGTGGACAGCGATGTGGCAACGGGCATCACCACGATGGTGAACATCCAAGCGACCGTCAACCACAACAGGCCCGAGTCAACCCGCTTGACCTGACGGAACAGCCGGTGGTGGTGCACCCAGAAAACCGCTATGAGGATAAAGCTCAAGGCAAAACCCAGCAGGGCGTACTGCTCTTCCGCCAGCCATTTGGCCGTGGTGCCATCGTGGTCCGCCAGTTCGCCCACGCTCTCCATCAGCGGCAGGATCAGCAACGTCAAAGCGATCGCCACCACAGCATCAGTAAACGCCTGCAAACGTTCGGGCGACGACAGTTCCCGGGCTTTTGTGACCTGTGTCATGCCTCCGATTGTAGGGGCAGCAGGGCAGGAATCAGCGGGGCGGGCGCGGTGTCCGGTGCACTATCAAGGTGACTGCCGCCGTCGTGCAGGCAAGGGCGATGACGCTCAACGCCAGAGCGGGCCAGCCGAAAGCCTGGAACGCCAATCCGCCGGCCCAGCCGATGACGCTGGAACCCAGGTAGTAGGACAGGTTGTAGAGCGAAGCTGCCTGCGCCCGGCCTGTCGTGGCGATGGCGCCGGTCCAGCCTGAACCGACGCTGTGGGCGGCGAAGAATCCTCCCGTGAAGACCACGAGTCCTGCCAGGGTTGCCGCCAGGTTCTCCACCAACGTCAAAGCCAGTCCAGCCGACATGATGGCGACCCCGGCAATCAGGACATTCCGCCTGCCGAACCTCGTGGTCAACCCTGCAGCCCATCGTGAACTGACGGTTCCGGACAGATATGCCAGGAAGATGAGGCTGACCACGGTGGCAGGCAGGTGGAACGGTGCTGCGTGCAATCGAAAGCCGAGGTAGTTGTAGACGGCCACGAAGCCGCCCATGAGCAGGAAAGCCTGCAAATACAGCGCCAGCAGCTTGGGGTTGCTTGAGTGGCCCTGAAGGGTCCTGAACGCGCCACGGAATCCCAGGGCCGGTGCCGGGCTGAATCGACGCTGCTTGGGTACGAGCACCAGGAACAGGACGGCTGACACCGTGGCCAGCAGTGACACCGCCAGGGCTGCGGCACGCCACCCCCAGAGTTCGCCCACCGGGCCGGCCACCAGGCGCCCGGCCAACCCGCCCAGCGTGGTTCCGGCGACGTAGGTTCCGGCCGCCAAGGCTGTGTGGACTTTGGTGACTTCCTCATTGAGGTATGCGATGGCAATGGCTGGGATCCCGCCCAAGGCCATGCCTTCCAAGGTCCTAAGCGCCAACAACAGCGGGACCGTGGGCGCCAAGGGCACTAACAGCCCCAACAGCGTTGCAACAGCAATGCCAATGGCCATGGCACGCACCCGGCCGATCCTGTCCGCCACAAAGGACCAGGGCAGCACCGTCACCGCGAGGCCTACGGTGGCGAGCGAGATGCTGAGGGCGGCTTCTGCGGCCGTGATGTGGAGGTCGCTGGCCATAAGGGGCAGGACAGCCTGAGTGGAGTAGAGCTGGGCAAAGGTCGCGACACCCGCAAGCGCCAACGCTGCGAGTATCCGGCTGTAACCACGGGAACCTTTGGCATGGCCGTCCCATGTTTCTGCGCTGCCACCGGCGATTACGTTAGTCACCCGGCAAGGGTAGGATCCATCGGACTCAGCATTCCAATGCATGGGTTCCCTACAATTGATGCAAGAGAGCATGAATCAATGAGCGTTGCCCCTCGGGAGGCGCCGCCGACGGAAGAAGACCATGGAGCCGGACCACCAGCAGCTCATTCAACTCCTCCCGCTCCTGCCCGTCCTTGCTGAACTTGGCCGCACGGAACACATGACCGAAACCGCGGAGCTCCTTGGCGTTCCACAATCGACGGTGAGCCGGGCGGTGGCGCGGGCAAGTGCCATCGTAGGAATGGACCTCCTGGTCCGTGACGGCCGCGGCATCCGGCTGACCCCGGCTGCCAAATCCCTGCTGCCCTACATCGAGGCCGCGCTGGAGAGTTTCCAGGCCGGGCTGGACAGGGTCAGGCATGAATCGGACGTCGTGAGGGGACGCATCGGGGTGTCCTTCCAACACACGTTCGGCGAAGCGACACTTCCACTGCTCATCAGCGCCTTCCGGGGCCGGCACCCCCACGCAGTCTTCGAACTCTGGCAGGGTCCGCGCGACGATTGCCTGAAGCAGCTGGCCAGCGGGGACATGGACTTTGCGCTGACGGCGCCCATCGCGCCGGAGGGCAAGGGCATCCGATCCCTGCCGCTTTACCGCGAACCGTTGAGGGTGGTCCTGCACTACCGGCATCCGTTGGCAGGGCGGTCCAGCGTGCACCTCTCGGAGTTGCGCCACGATCCCTATGTCACGCTTCCGGCCGGAGTTGGCCTGCGGGCACTCGGCGAGGCACTCCTGCGTGAGGCCGGCTTCCGCCCGCGGATCGCCTTCGAAGTCCAGGAATCCACCTCAGCCCGCGGGCTGGTTTCGGCCGGACTGGGGTTCAGCATCCTTCCGCCCGCCGGGCCTGGTTCAGGCACGGGACAGTTCCTGCCCAAGGCCGAGCTTGGCTTGGTTGAAGTGGCCATCGAATCAGAGCTGGCGTTCCGGCAGATCGGCATCGCCTGGCGGGAAAGAAGCTTCGAACCTGACGCTGTGCGGCTGTTCCGCGAACTGGTGGTCGCCGAGGGCGGAGAGTTGCTCGCGGAACTCGTCAGAGCCCGCTCAGGAACTCCCTGACCACATCCTTCGCTGACCCTTCCCGGGCCCGCTGCCAACCCGTCCCTGCCCAGAGGTTGAGCCGCTGCGGATCTCCTGCCGCGGACGATGCAGCCCGTACCGGTGCCGTGAGGTGATGGATGGCGGGGTAGCCCTCCGGAGCGTCCTGATGGTCGCGGACGAAGTCGTTGACCAGGGCTCGGGCCATGCGCCCGGTGAAGGCCCGGGTCATGGCGGTTTGAGTGAAGGCAGGACTGCCCAAGGCGTCCTTGTGGGCTTGCCGTGCGCCGCTCTCCTGGGTACGGAGCAAGGCGGTACCGACCTGCGCGGCTGATGCGCCGGCGTCAAGCACGCCACGAAGTGCGGCATGGTCCATGATGGCACCTGCCGCGATCAGGGGAAGTCCGACGGCGGCACGCACCTGGGCGACCAGTTCCGCCGTCGTCCGCGCTGCCGGGGTTCCGGCTGATTCCTTGGCGCCCGGCAGGAAGGCGGCCGAGTGTGCGCCTGCAGAGCTGTGTTGGACGACGATGGCATCCGGTCCTTCCTCGGCAGCTGCAACGGCTTCCCGGACACTGGTGACACTGCAAATGACAGTGGTGCCGGCCTTCCGGAGCGCGGCCACCACCGGCTTGCCAGGCAAGCCAAAAGCGAAGCTGACGAACTCCACGGGATTCGCCAGCAACGCCTCGATCTTGTCCTGCCAGGCGTCGTCGTCATCGAGGCGGAGCGGCGGCAAGGTCACGCCGTACCGGGCAGCCTCGGGTTCCAGCTCTTCCCGGTAGGCCTCAAGGCGTGCCAAGGCCTCCGGGTCGGGATGCAGCTGGCGTGCGTCGGGGACGAAGACGTTCATCCCGCAAGGAACGTTGAGGGCCCGCACGGCCGCGATCTCGGAAACCATGGCCTCCGGCGTCTTATAGCCGGCAGCCAGGAAACCGAGGCCACCGCCCTCATGCACGGCCTGCACCAAGGCAGGCGTTGACGTTCCACCTGCCATCGGAGCTGCAATAAACGGTGTGGTGAACAGTGAATCAGGCATGGGCAGTTTCTCCTCCGGACGCTCCAAGCTAGTCTTTCACGGTGAACAATCATGACTCTGCCCAACATTCCCCTGCCTCGACGGAGGCCTTGAGCGGAACTGTCATCGGGCTCGATATCGGCGGCACCAAGACCCGTGGTGTGCGGTTCCAGGACGGCACGCCCGTCCGTGACGAAAGCGCCGGCAGTTCCAACGTACAGAACGTCAGCAGGGAGCAGGCAGCAGCCCACCTCGCAGAACTGTTCGGCAAGATCGGCGGCGGCAAAATCGACGAGGTCTACGCAGGCGCCGGCGGGATCGACACCGACGAAGACGCCCAGGCACTCGCGGACCTGATCGCCCCGCACGCCCCCGGAGCGCGCATCACGGTGGTTCACGATTCCCGACTGCTGTTGGCGGCCGGCGGTTCAAGCACGGGCGTCGCTGTAATCGCCGGGACCGGCTCAGCCGCCTGGGGAAAGAACGACGCCGGGGAAGAGGCCCGCGCGGGCGGCTGGGGCTACCTGTTGGGCGATGAAGGAAGCGGCTACTGGTTGGGGCGCGAAGCGGTTCGGCACAGCCTGAGGCGCATGAACCAGGGCTTGCAGCCCGATGGTCTCAGCCAGGCGCTGTTGGACTCGTGCGGCGTCGATGAGCCCGGCAAGTTGATAGCCATGTTCCATTCGCCGGAGACCGGCCGCCGATACTGGGCGCAGCAGGCCAGGATCGTTGTTGAAGCCGCCGACGCCGGCGATGAGACCAGCCAGGCGTTGGTGGACCAGGCAGGCAGGGATCTTGCCGACCTGGCCCGGCAAGCCGTTCGCCAGCTGGGCCTGGACGGGCCTGTGATCCTCGGAAGCGGACTTGGCATGAACGTCCCCCGGCTGCAGGAAGCCTTCAAAGCCAAATTGGCTGAAGATGGCATTGTGGACGTCCGCATCCTGCAGCAGGATCCGGTGTTCGGCGTCCCGCGGCTGGTGGCCGAGCAACGGTCCTAGCGAAGACTCAACCGCGGGTACGCGGGCGCAGCTTGACTCCGGGGAGTGGGGGAGCAGGAATGCGGCCGGCTTCGGGTCCTGCGTCGGGACCGTGGCCTTGGACGAATCCGAAGCGGGAGGTGGCGGCAGCAGCGTCGTCGAGCAGCCCCTCCGCTTCCCATTCCCCGCGGGCCTGTTCCACTTCTTCATGGGTCCGCCCCACGAAGTTCCACCACATGAGCAGGTCTTCACCGAACGGTTCGCCGCCGAGGAGCATGAAGCGGGTGTCCGGCTGCGCTTCAACGGCAAGGCTGGACCGGCCGGCACCAAGATAGGCCAGCGGGCCCGCCTCTATTTCCTGACCGTCGATTGTCAGGTGGCCGTCCAGTACCAACACGGCGTGTTCAAAGTCCGGACGCAAGGGCAGCTCGAGGGAGCCGGAGCCGGTGATGTCAGCTCCGACGATGGGGCTGAACATGGTGGCCGGGGAGCGCTGCCCGGCGAATTCGCCCACCATGACCGTGGCAGTGAAGCCTTCGCCCACGGCTACGGGCAGGTCCCGGACCTGTTCGAAAGACGGTGCACGATGGCGGTGTGCGTCGGGCAGTGCGACCCACAACTGCAGGCCCCGCGATACCGGGAGTTCTTCGACCACCGGGCTCGATCCCGTACCGGTGGTCGCGGGGAGCACGGAGAATTCGGAGTGGGAGATGCCGTGGCCTGCTGTCATGATGTTCAGCTCGCCCGGCCGGACCACCACATCGCTGCCGACGCTGTCACGGTGCCGGACGGCTCCTTCGAGTGGCCACGTCACTGTTTGCAGTCCGCAGTGCGGGTGGGGGAGGACGCTCATGGCCACTCTGTCCGGTCCGAAACTATCCAGGAAACACCACGCTCCCACGGTGGGCAGACCACGCTGGGGCAGCGTCCGGAGGACGTTCATGGCGCGGACGCCACCCAGGGGGACCTCGCGTTCGGGCCACAACTGAACGCAGGGCCCTTGACCTTCGCGGGCGGCCGGGCAGACTTCCTGGGCCGGAGAAGTATCAAGATTGGTCATGTGTTCATCACCTGTGCATAAATGTTGGAAATTGAGCTAATCTGTTCCGTGTGAACAACGCCCTCTTGAGCTACCACGACGCCGTCCTTTACCGTTCGGGTGAACCGTATCGTATCCTCGCCGGAGCCATCCACTACTTTCGGATCCATCCGGATCTCTGGCGGGACCGTCTGCGTCGGCTGAAGGCGATGGGCGCCAATACCGTCGACACCTACGTCGCCTGGAACTTCCACCAGCCTAAGCGCGATCAGGCCCCCGACTTCAGCGGCTGGCGTGACCTCGGGAGGTTTATCGACCTCGCGGCGGAAGAGGGACTGGACGTCATCGTCCGCCCCGGTCCCTACATTTGTGCCGAGTGGGACAACGGCGGCTTCCCTGCCTGGCTGACAGGTATCCCCGGCATTGGCCTGCGATGCATGGATCCGGTCTTCACGGCGGCCATTGAGGAGTGGTTTGACCACCTCCTGCCGGTCGTCGCATCGCGTCAAGCGTCGGCAGGCGGGCCCGTGGTAGCCGTGCAGATCGAGAACGAATACGGCAGCTACGGCGACGACCACGAGTACATCCGTTGGAACCGGCGCGTCCTGGAAGAGCGCGGCATCACGGAGATGCTCTTCACAGCCGACGGCGGCAACGACTACTTCCTCGACGGCGGTTCGATCGAGGGAACGTGGGCGACAGCTACGTTGGGAAGCCGGGGCGACGAAGCAATAGCGACATGGCAGCGACGCCGGCCCGGCGAGCCATTCTTCAATGTTGAGTTCTGGGGCGGCTGGTTCGACCACTGGGGCGAACTGCACCACCGACGCGACGCCGATGATGCCGCTCGGGAAGCACGCAAGATGCTGGACCTGGGTGGTTCGCTCTGCGCCTATATGGCCCACGGCGGGACCAACTTCGGGCTGACCTCCGGCAGCAACCACGATGGCACCATGCTCCAGCCCACGGTCACCAGCTACGATTCCGACGCCCCCATCGCAGAGAACGGCGCCCTGACGCCCAAATTCCACGCCTTCCGCCGGGAATTCTTCCGCGCCCAAGGCATCGACGAGCTGCCGGAACTCCCCGTGGAGTTGCTTGCGGACGCGCCGGTGCTTCCGGCCCGGTCCCTGACCTTATCCGAGGGGCCGGCGTTGCTCGGACTGGTCAGGAAAGCAGGCGTAGCCGTCAGCAGCGTCAAGCCGCTCAGCTTCGAACAGTTGGGACTCGACGCCGGGATGGTCCTCTACGCTGCCGAAGCCATCCTGCCCGGA
This sequence comes from Paenarthrobacter sp. TE4293, assembly GCF_050435325.1. Taxonomy (NCBI): domain Bacteria; kingdom Bacillati; phylum Actinomycetota; class Actinomycetes; order Micrococcales; family Micrococcaceae; genus Paenarthrobacter; species Paenarthrobacter sp. TE4293. The sequence continues at coordinate 447,381 of NZ_JBNJRY010000004.1, read as the reverse complement.
CGAACCGGCGATCCCACCGAGAGCCGGCTAAAGATCACCGGCTTGAACGACCGTGCCTACGTATGGGTAGACGGTGACTTCGCCGGTGTGCTCGACGATGTCACGGGCGCGGAGGGGCTCGTCGTCACCGGCACCGGAGTTCCCGCAAAGCTGGAGATCCTCGTGGAGAACCTGGGCCGCATCAATTACGGCCCATTGACTGGCCATGGCAAAGGCATCCTGGGCGGTGTCCTCATCAACCAGCGGTACACGTTCCATTGGACGCAGACACCGGTGCCCGTGGCCGACTGGAATCAGGAAGACCTGGACGGCTTGGCCGGAGCCGACTTCGAGATTGGCGAACCGGCCGACACCTACCTCGCCCTGCCTGATTCCGGGAAGGGCTTCGTGTGGATCAACGGTTTCCTCCTCGGAAGGTACTGGGAGAAGGGGCCGCAGGTGACGCTCTACGTGCCAGCGCCCCTGCTGAAGCCTGGCCACAACAGCATCAAGGTGCTTGAGCTCGGCAAGCCAGGTACCGTCGTCGAACTTCGCGAAACGCCCGATCTCGGGCCTGAGGAAGCCGGTCCGATTGCGGCTGCGGAACTTCCGTAGGGACCTGTCCCGAGCAATTATGCTGGCTCCATGAGCCTGCAGTTCGATACCCGCCCAGCCGCTTATGCCGTCATTGTCCAGGACGGGAAGATCCTGCTGGCCTATTGGAAGCAGGACGGCAAAGAAGGGTGGACGCTTCCGGGCGGTGGCCTGGACCTCGCGGAACATCCCGTGGACGGCTGCAAGCGGGAAGTTTTCGAGGAAACCGGTTACGAAGCGCGCATTGAACGCATGTTGGGTATCGACGTCGGCCACTGGCCCGGTGATATCCGCCCGGACGGTTCGGTGAAAGATTTCCAAGCCCTGCGCCTGGTCTACGAGGCCACGGTGGTCGGTGGCGAACTGACGCACGAGGTGGACGGAAGCACCACCCATGCTGCCTGGATTCCCCTGGAAGACGTCCACAAACTCAACCGGGTCTCCTTGGTCGACACTGCGCTGCGCCTCTACAGGGAGCGCCCGGTAGACGGGAAGCTCAGCTAAATCCGTTTGCGGCAAGGCCTAGCCAAATCCACGGTTGCTTGGCTACGCTGAACAACGTTGCCGGCTTCTTAGTTGCCGGCCCGGATGCCGAGGGGGTGGATTTTGATGATTGCAGCCATCTTGCGCGCCCCGCTCCCAGTTGCGGTGCGCCGTCATCAGCCCATCATTCCTGTCCCGGCATCAGCCTGCCAGAGCTAGGTGGCCGGGCCTCAGCAGAGGCTTCCATTGAACACTTTCGCTTCTTCAAGCACCCCTTTAACCAGTTCCACCCTGGACCTTCGTGGTCCCGTTGACTACGGATTCACCGAGGAAACCGCCGGGCTTTTCCGCGCCAACGCCTCCACCCACCTCCAAGAAAATGCCAGTCCGGGCCGCGTTGTCCGTTTGGACAGGAACCGGGTCCTGGTCGCTTCGGACGGCGGCCTGCTCCACCTGCCCTATCCATCCCACGGGCTGGTGCCTGCTACCGGAGACTGGGTGTGGCTCGGCCACAACGCAGCGGGTGAGCCCGCCGTCGTCGACGTCTTGCCGCGTCGTTCGGCGCTCAGCCGCAAGCGAGCCTTCGAAGCCTCCTCCGAGGAGCAGATCCTGGGCAGCAACATCGACATCGTCGCGGTGGTGGTTCCGGTGGACCGCCCGCTGACCCACAACCGCCTCGAACGGACCTTGGTTGCCGCCTGGGATTCCGGCGCCACACCGCTGGTGGTCATTACCAAAGCCGATCTTGCCCAGTTGGCGGACGACGTCGTGGGGGAAGTCATCCTGCAGGCAGCCGGCGTGGATGTCGTGACTACCTCGGCGGAGCAAGGCGACGGGCTCGACGAGCTCAGACAGCACATCCCCGCAGGGGCCACCCTGGTCTTCCTGGGACCTTCGGGAGCAGGGAAATCAACACTGATCAACGCGCTCGCCGGACGTGAGGTCCAACAGACAGGAGAGGTGCGGGCCGGTGACGGCAAAGGAAAGCACACCACTACGTCCAGGGAACTGGTGCCGTTGTCCGATGGTGCTGTGCTGATGGACACCCCCGGGGTCCGGGGGTTCGGCCTGTTCGATGCAGACGAGGGGATGGAGGAGATGTTCGGCGACCTTGAAGAACTCTTCGCCAAGTGCCGCTTCGCCGACTGTGCCCACCAGGCAGAGCCGGGATGCGCAGTCCAGGACGCCTTGGCTGACGAAACCCTCGATCCCCGGAGATGGGCAAGCTACCTGAAGCTGCAACGCGAACTGGCCGCATTGGCCCGGAAACACGATGCGGCAGCCCGCCGCGCCTATCAACGTGAATGGCATCAAAAGGTGGTCTCAGCCGACAGGGGGCAGCGCGCGGCGGAACGATACAGGCACGACCTGGCTGAGGAACGGTCCGGGAAAAGCGGCAAACGACGGAAACGTTGAACATTGCCGATTCATTACGGAAAACGTGGCGGCGCTGACATCGTCGGTGGTGCTGGCTAGTCTGGGTGAAGATTGCTTTGCAGCCAAGTAATAAGAGTGCATATGATCATGTGGCTCTGCCGATGTTCTCGACCACAGATAGGTAAGCCCGGGTATGGCCGAAGCCATGATTGAGTTCCAGAGCGTCACCAAGCAATACCAGGGCGGGCAACCGGCGGTAGACGGTCTCAGCATGTCCATCGACAAAGGCTCGATCACTGTGTTCGTTGGGCCTTCGGGCTGTGGCAAGACCACCTCCCTGCGCATGATCAACCGCATGGTGGAGCCCACCAGCGGAACCATCACCGTGGCGGGCAAGGACGTTTCGCAGGTTCCGGCACCGGAGTTGCGCCGCTCCATGGGCTATGTCATGCAGTCATCCGGCCTGATGCCGCACCGCTCCGTGCTGGACAACATCGCCACCGTTCCGCGACTCAACGGCGTTTCCAAGGCAGATGCCCGAAAACGCGCCACGGAACTGCTCGACGTCGTCGGGTTGGCTTCGGTGCTTGGCAAACGGTACCCGTCACAACTTTCAGGGGGTCAGCAGCAGCGCGTCGGGGTTGCCCGGGCGCTCGCTGCTGATCCGCCTGTGCTGTTGATGGACGAACCCTTCAGCGCCGTGGATCCCGTAGTGCGCGACGAACTGCAGCAGGAGCTGTTGCGCCTTCAGCGGGAACTGGCCAAGACCATTGTTTTCGTCACGCACGACATTGATGAAGCAACCGTGCTGGGGGACAAAGTAGCGGTTTTCGCCGTGGGCGGGAAACTTGCCCAGTATGCTGCGCCGGAAGAAATCCTTCGGGCGCCAGCCAATGATTTCGTGGCCTCGTTCGTGGGACGCGACCGCGGATTCAGGCACCTTGCCTTCAACCCGGCGGATGCCGTGACCCTGCACCCCGTAACCATGGTCAGTCCTTCCGACGGCCATGATGCGGGCCGTGTGTCAGGGGAGTGGGCGCTGGTTGTGGACGCCGATTCCCGGCCGCTGGGGTGGTCCTCGCCGCGTGACGGTGCGGGCTTGATCCCGGGTGGTTCGCTGTTCCGCAAGGGAGACACCCTTCGCCGCGCCCTGGATGCGGCATTGTCGTCGCCGTCGGGCCTTGGCGTCGCAGTGGACGACGACGGCCGCGTCGCCGGAGTCCTGAAGGCGCCGGAAGTCCTGGCACTCATCGAGGAAGTCCGTCACCACAGGGAGGACGCCACCTGATGGAGTGGTTCCTCAACAACAGTGGCATGGTCCTGGGACTGGCGGGCCAGCACATGGTGCTCGCGCTCATTCCCATGATCCTTGGCTTGCTGATTTCCATCCCGTTGGCCCAGCTGGCCAGGCGCAACAGCACGCTAAGGTCGATCGTGGCCACCGGTACGTCGCTGCTGTACACCATTCCCTCACTGGCGTTGTTCATCATTCTTCCCACCATCCTCAACACCAGGATCCTGGATCCGCTGAACGTCGTGGTGGCGCTGACCATCTATGCCGTCGCCCTGCTGGTCCGTGCAGCCATCGACGCATTCGATTCCGTGGACGACGACCTCCGCAACGCAGCTGTCGCCATGGGCTTCAAACCCCTGGCGCGTTTCTTCCAGGTGGACATTCCGTTGTCCTTGCCGGTGATGTTCGCAGGGTTGCGCGTGGTCTCGGTCAGCAACATCTCGCTGGTCAGCGTCGCAGCGCTGCTTGGCGTAGGCAATCTTGGATTTCTGTTTACTGACGGGTTGCAGCGTACGTTCATCACCGAAGTAGTGGTGGGCATTGTCGCCATCCTGGTTCTGGCTTTGCTGATGGACGCCGTCCTGGTGGTTCTTGAGCGGCTTCTGACTCCTTGGACGCGGGCAGCAGGCGGGAAGTCGTCGCGGAAGGACGGCACCGCGCTGACCACGGAACCGAAGTCAGGACCCGTGAGGCCGCACGCCGCCGGCGCCGTCCGCCCGGATCCGGGGGCGTCCGCATGAACATCTTTGCCGAAACCATCGCCTGGTTGACGAGCCCCAAGAACTGGACCGGGAGTGGAGGAATCCCCACCCGGCTGCTGGAGCACCTCCAATACAGCGCACTCGTGCTCCTGATCGCCGCAGCCATCGCCGTGCCCATCGGCCTCTACATCGGCCATACCGGTCGTGGCCGGGTAGTTGCGGTGGCGGTCGCCGGCGCACTGCGCGCCCTCCCGACCCTCGGCTTGCTGGTCCTGTTCGCCTTGCTCGCGGGCAGTGGCCTCATGCCTCCCGTGTGGGCGCTGGTCATCCTCACGGTTCCGCCACTGTTGGCCGGGACCTACGCCGGCATCTCCAGCGTCGATGCCACCGTGGTGGACGCTGCCCGCGCCATGGGTATGACAGAGCTCCAGATCCTGTTCCGGGTGGAACTTCCCAACGGCCTGCAAGTGATGTTCGGCGGCATCCGAACCGCGGTTTTGCAGGTCATCGCCACCGTATCCGTAGTGGCCTACCTTCCTCTGGGGGGACTGGGGCGCTACCTGTTTGACGGTCTCGTCCTTCAGGACTTTCCCCGGATGCTCGGCGGCTCCCTGCTCATCGCGGGTCTTGCCATCGCCGTCGACCTCATCCTTGCCGGCGTGCAGAGGCTTGTCCTCTCGCCCGGCCTGACCCTCGACTCAAGCGGCCGCCAGAAGGCGGCCGATGATCTCACAGCCACAGCTCCCGCCGGGGCTGCCGTTCAAGGAGGTACACCATGAAAAACCCTGTTCCCATGACCCTTACGCGCCGTGGTCTTGGCGGCCTCGCAGCCGGACTGGGTGTTGCCCTCGCGTTGAGCGCGTGCGGCGGCAGCCCCCTGGCCACGCCCTCCACCTCCGCCGCCAGCGGTTCCGCTGCCGGTGGTTCCCTGGTAGTTGGCTCCGCCGACTTCCCCGAAAGCCAGGTCATCGCCGAGATCTACGTTGGGGCGCTCAACGCTGCAGGTCTCACGGCCACGTCCAAGCCGAACATCGGTTCGCGCGAGATCTACTTTAAGGCCGTCCAGGATGGCTCCATCGACCTCGTACCGGACTACTCGGGCAACCTCCTTTCCTACGTTGATACCGAGGCCTCGGAGGTGTCTGCGGAGGACGTCTACAAGGCGCTTTCGGGCAAGCTTCCGGAGGGGCTGGCAGTCCTGGAGCCTTCCAAGGCAGAGGACAAGGATGCCATGGTGGTCACCAAAGCCACGGCCGAGAAGTACCAGTTGAAGTCCATCGAGGACCTGGCAAAGGTCTGCAAGGACTTCACCATGGCGGCCCCCGCCACCTTCGAGACACGCTCGTACGGTTTCCCGGGTTTGAAGAAGAACTACAACTGCGAGCTCAAGGGACTGCAGCCGTTCAATGACGGCGGCGGCAACCTGACCCTGCAGGCACTCCTGGAGGACAAGGTCCAGGTAGCCGACATCTACACCACCACTCCGTCCATCGTCGACAACGACCTCGTGGTCCTGGAGGATCCGAAGAACAACTTCAAGGCCCAGCAGGTACTGCCGCTGTACAGCAAGGCCAAGATGACGGACAAGGCCAAGGAAGCGCTGAACAATGTTTCCAAGATCCTGACCACGGACGACTTGATCAACCTGAACCGCGCCGTCAGCGGTGACCAGAAGCAGGCTCCCAAGGATGCTGCTGCCGCTTGGCTGAAGGACAAGGGCATCGTCAAGTAACGCCTGATCAAGACCGCGTACGACGGCGGTGACGGACCCGCGCGGGACCGTCAGCGCCGTCGTCGTATCTGTGAGTTAAGTCTCAGCTGAACTCCATCACCCGTGTGGCATATTTGAGGGATGGCGAATTTCAAGCAGTCCACCAAGCTTCGTAATGTCCTCTACGACATCCGTGGACCGATTCTTCAGGCCGCCCAGCAAATGGAGGCGGAGGGTCACAGGATCCTCAAACTGAACATCGGAAACCCGGCCCCTTTCGGTTTCGAAGCGCCCGACGCCATTTTGGTGGACATGATCCGGCACCTGCCCAATGCGCAGGGCTACAGCGACTCCCGCGGTATCTTCTCTGCCCGGACCGCGGTCTCGCAGTACTACCAGACCCGTGGCATCCAGAACATCCACGTTGATGACATCTATCTCGGCAACGGTGTCAGCGAGCTCATCACCATGTCCCTGATGGCCCTCCTGGAGGACGGCGACGAGGTCCTGATTCCGACGCCCGACTACCCGCTCTGGACTGCTTCAGTTGCCTTGGCCGGCGGCCGTCCCGTGCATTACCTCTGTGACGAGGATTCCGGGTGGCAGCCCGATCTTGAGGATCTGGAATCCAAGATCACGCCGCGGACCAAGGGCATTGTGGTGATCAACCCCAACAATCCCACCGGCGCGGTGTACCCGGAAGAGACCCTCAAGAAGATTGTCGCCTTGGCGGAGAAGCACGGTCTGGTGCTCTTTGCCGATGAGATTTACGAGAAGATCCTCTACGAGGATGCAGTCCACGTGAACCTGGCCAGCCTGACGGGTGACGATGTCCTGTGCCTGACGTTCAGTGGATTGTCCAAGGCTTACCGTGTCTGCGGTTACCGGGCCGGCTGGATGGCTATTTCGGGTCCCAAAAAGGACGCCGCAGATTATCTCGAAGGCATCAACTTGCTGGCCAACATGCGGTTGTGTGCCAATGTGCCGGCGCAGCACGCCATCCAAACGGCGCTTGGCGGCTACCAGAGCATCAACGACCTCATCCTGCCGGGCGGAAGGCTCCTGGAGCAGCGCAACAAAGCATACGATCTCCTGAATGCCATCCCGGGAGTCAGCACCCAGCAGGCCAGAGGAGCGCTTTACCTGTTCCCCAAGCTGGATCCCGAGGTCTATCACATCCGCGACGACGAGAAGTTTGTCCTGGATTTGTTGAAGGAACAGAAAATCCTGGTTTCCCATGGCCGGGCCTTCAACTGGGTCCGCCCGGACCACTTCCGAATGGTGACCCTGCCCAACGTCAAGGACATTGAAGAGGCCATCGGCCGCATGGCGGACTTCCTGTCGAGGTACCCGGGCAACTAGCCTGAGGACCATGGCCGCGCCACGGGGGCGCGGCCGGGCAGAAAGGCACGCCAATGGCAGTTGCAGTTGAGTTCGCCAAGAGTCCGGCCAAGGTCCTCAAAGCAGGACCCAGGTTTTCGCTTGCAGGGGTGGATCCCGATTCCACGCCCGGGTATTCCGGCGCGAAGGCTGACGGCAAAGCTCTGCTGGCTGCCCAGGACGACCGCATGGCGGAGCTGCAGGAAAAACTCTTCGCCGAGGGTAAGTTCGGCAGTACCAAACGGATCCTGTTGATCCTGCAAGCCATGGACACGGCCGGCAAGGGCGGCATCGTCAGCCACGTCGTGGGCGCCATGGACCCACAGGGTGTTCAACTGCATGCCTTCAAGGCCCCCACGGACGAGGAAAAGGCGCATGACTTCCTGTGGAGGATCGAGAAGGAAGTTCCTGCTGCCGGGATGGTGGGAGTCTTCGATCGTTCGCAGTACGAGGATGTCCTGATCCATCGCGTCCACGGGTGGGCTGATGCTGAAGAGCTGGAACGGCGATACGCTGCGATCAACGACTTTGAGGCACGGTTGGCCGGGCAGGGGACCACCATCATCAAAGTCATGCTCAATATCAGCAAGGACGAGCAGAAGAAGCGGCTGATCGCGCGGCTGGATGATCCCAGCAAGCACTGGAAGTACAGCAGCGGGGACCTTGCCGAACGTGCCTACTGGGACGACTATATGGATGCTTATGGTGCGGCGTTCGAGAAAACGTCAACGGACGTAGCGCCTTGGCACGTGATTCCAGCCAACAAGAAGTGGTACGCCCGCATCGCCGTGCAGCAACTGCTGTTGGACGCTCTTGAACGACTGCAGCTGGACTGGCCCAAAGCCGAGTTCGACGTTGCCGCCGAGCGTGCCCTCGTGGTGGCTTCCTAGGAAGACTCTTGCCCTAGGCCCTAAGGGCTTGAGCCGCGCTACTGGGTGCCGGCAGCAGTTCCGGCATCGGTGCCGGCATCCCGGGCTGTGGCGAGGCGTTTCCGCGCTCCCTCCAACCAGTCCTCGCAGCGTTTTGCCAATGCCTCGCCCCGCTCCCAGAGGGCCAGGGACTCTTCCAGGCTGGCGCCGCCTGCTTCGAGGCGGCTGACCACACCGACGAGCTGCTCACGGGCTTCCTCGTAGCTCAACGAGTCGAGGGCTTCCGCTGAAGGTGCTGCTGGGTTGTTCTCGGTCATGATGTCCTTTGTGTTCGGTAGTGGCGATGGTGACTGCAGCATCAACGCTCGACGATGTGTCCTTGGCCGGTGGAAACTGCCCTGAAACGGCCTTCCGCGACTCGAATGGCGAGTGCGGTTCCGTCAGGTGCTTCCTCAGGGCTGCTCACCACTGTGTGTCCGGCCTGGTCCTCGCCAACAATCTGAACGACGGCATAGCCGCGGTCCAGGGTCTTTTGGGGAGACAGGGCCCGGACCTGCGCCCGGAGGTGCTGCACGTGGTCCAGGGCGCGGACGACGGCGGTGCTGACCGCTGAATGGGACCGCCGCTGCAGGCGGTGGATGTCCTCCGCCCGGGCGTCAACCATCGACGCCGGTGTGGCCAAAACCGGCCGTGACCTCAACGCATGGAGGCGGTCTGTCTCCCGATCAACCATCCGGCCGATGCTCCGGCGCAGGTGGTCCCTGGCTTGGCGGACCATGGCCAACTCCTCAGCGACATCAGGAACTATTCGTTTGGCGGCGTCGGTGGGAGTCGACGCGCGAAGGTCCGCTACGTCGTCCAGGATGGGTCGGTCCGCTTCGTGTCCGATCGCACTGACCACCGGGGTGGTGGCGGCTGACACGGCGCGGATAAGGTCCTCGTTGCTGAACGGAAGGAGATCCTCCAAAGCTCCGCCACCGCGGGCAAGGACAATAACGTCCACATGGGGGTCGGCATCCAGTTTTTTCAACGCTGCGATGATTTGCGAAACGGCAGTGTTTCCTTGGACTGCGACTTCCCGGACATCGAACTCCACAGCAGGCCACCGCAAGGCTGCATTGCGCAGAACGTCCTTTTTGGCGTCCGAATCACGGCCGGTGATGAGGCCGATGCGGTGCGGAAGCAGCGGCAGCTTGCGCTTCCTGGAGTCCGCGAACAGGCCTTCTGCCGCGAGGGCTTGCCTCAGCCGCTCAATCCGCGCCAGCAGGTCACCGAGGCCTACCGGACGGATGTCCTTGACAGACATGTTCAGGCGCCCTGTTTTGACCCAGAAATCCGCCTTGACCAAGGCGACCACGCGTGATCCACGTTCCAGGGGTATTTTTTGGCGGTCCAGCACCGTGGACCACACCGATGCGGGCAGGGAAATCTCGGCATCAACATCACGCAGTGTCAGGAAGGCGTTGCCGCCCCGGCGGTTCAGCTCAATAACCTGGCCTTCGATCCACGCCGCCGGCGCACGCTCGATGTGGGCTTTCAGCTTGCGGGACAGCAGTTGGAGCGGCCAGGGGTTATCGGGGCTGGTTTCGGCCGCTGTCCCAGGCAGTGTTGATTCCGGAGTCGCTTCAGCGGACATGGGCGGTCCGTGCCTGTTCCAGTCTCCGTGATTGCTGCTGCATGATGTGTCCTCGCTCAGGGATGCGGCTTTGGTTGCCTGCCGCCTTCCAACTCTATCCATAGCTTCCATGCCGACCCCGACATTTTCTCTCTCATGTGGACAGACCTAGGATGGTGGCACGGCCCACGACCCTGAGGATGACGTTGCGTACTTTTGTTTCAGCACTGGGAGTGATCCTCGCCCCTCTGCTCACAGCCGTCGCTGTTCCTGCGGCGTGGGTGGACCAGAACATTGTCAAGGAAGAGGGATTCGTTCGGATCGCCGGCTCGCTGGGCAACGATCCGGACTTCCAGAACCGTTTGGCCTCCGCCGCTGTGGGAACCTTCGAATCGTCTGTTGACCTCCCCGGTCCTTTGCAGTCCCTGGCTGCCGACGCCTTGAAGAACGCCGCCACGGGCATGCAGTCGTGGAGTGACTATCCCCAGGCCTGGGAGGAAACCGTACGGAACAGCCACAGGTTGAACTTCGGAACGGCCACAGCAGCCGAGGAGTCGGCTGCGTCCACCGCCCTGGTCTTGGATATCGGGCCCCTTGTACGGCTGATTCGCGACCATTTCGCCGAGGCCACCCGGATCAGGCTCGATGTCCCTGCGGAAAGCCTTGTCTCTCTGGGGGAGCCGTCCCACCGCCAACTCGTGGAACGGGTGGCTGCCTTTGCTCCTTTGTGGTGGGTAGCCGCTGCCGGCGCGCTGGTATCTGCCCTTCTGGCACTGGCCGCTGCACGGCGAAGGTCCCTGGCGTTGGTATTCCTCGGACTTGGGGGCTTGGCTTTGGCAGCGCTCTGGACGGCGGGGGCAGACCTCGCGGGTGGCATGATCGGGAACCTTGCCAGCGCCAACAGCGTGGCAGAACTTTTCAAGAACGAGTTCCTCACCGCGGCCCGCAATGGATTCGGTCAGTGGGTGTGGATCGCAGCGGTGGCGTCCGGGGCCCTTTTGGTGGTCGGAGTCATAGGGACAGTGGTCTCAGGGCGACAAGGGTCACGTTCGGCCCGAAGCTAAAGGCAGGGCCGGTAGCATGGAGGAATGACCAGCACAGCAGTTTCCATTCCTATGCCCACGGTGCCCCGCAGGCGGCGATCTCCGGAAGAGGTACAGGCAGCGGCACCCGTCACGGGTCCCAAAAAGGTTCTGCTGGCAGCCCCGCGAGGGTATTGTGCCGGCGTGGACAGGGCAGTCATTGCCGTTGAGAAAGCCCTTGAACACTATGGGCCTCCGGTTTACGTGCGTAAACAGATCGTCCACAACGTCCATGTGGTGAGCTCCCTGGAGGAACAAGGAGCCATCTTCGTCGAGGAAACAGACGAGGTCCCGGAGGGCGCCCTGGTCATTTTCTCCGCCCACGGCGTATCACCGGCTGTGGTCCAGTCCGCCGAAGACCGCGGCCTCCGTACCATCGACGCCACCTGCCCGCTGGTTACCAAAGTCCATAAAGAAGCGGTGCGCTTCGCCAAGGAGGACTACGACATCCTGCTGATTGGACATGAGGGCCATGAGGAAGTCGAAGGAACCGCCGGCGAGGCTCCTGAACATATCCAGATCATCAACGGTCCGCATGAAGTGGACAAGGTCACCGTGCGGGACCCTGAGAAGACCATCTGGCTGTCGCAGACGACCCTGAGCGTTGACGAAACGATGGAAACGGTCCGTCTGTTGAAGGACCGGTTCCCGACCCTTCAGGACCCGCCCAGCGACGACATTTGCTACGCCACCACCAACCGCCAGGTTGCCATCAAGAAGATCGCCCCCCAGGCTGACCTCGTCATCGTGGTCGGCTCCGCCAACTCGTCCAACTCCGTGCGTCTGGTTGAGGTCGCCTTGGAATATGGAGCTAAGAGCTCCTACCGAGTGGACTTTGCGAATGAGGTCGACGAGGCCTGGTTCGAGGGAGTTGCCACGGTCGGCGTTACGTCCGGCGCGTCTGTTCCCGAAGTGCTGGTCAAGGATGTCCTGCGTCTCTTGGCTGACTACGGTTACGGCGAAGTCCAGGAAGTCGTGACGGCAGAGGAAGACTTGCTCTTCTCGCTGCCTAAGGAACTCAGGGCAACCCTGAAGAAAGCCGGCGACGTGACCCGTGCCCTCGGCGGCCGGGGGAACAGGCCCACCTCCTAGGGGTAACTGACCTCATCGAGCAGGCCCGTAGCGGTTGCCGTCACAAAACGACAACCACTACGGGTCTCTTCGGTTAAGCTGCCGATTCGCGGTCTTCCCTGTCCTGGTCACTGTCATCATGACGGCCCAGAGGTGACTGCTGCTCGTGGGTGTCGACAGCCAGAAGCTCCGGGGCGGCCAAAGCGCGGGGGACAACCTCGACAGACATGGGGGCCGCGAGACCGGCGTCGTCCATGGTGTTCAGCTTGCGCGCGGTGGGCAGTACCCGGGCCTCCAAAGTGCCCACCATGGCGTTGTAGCGGTCTACGGACGTCTTCAGGGAACTGCCCAGCTTGCCGACATTTTCACCCAAAGTACCCATGCGCTCGTAGAGCTGCTTGGCGAGCTCGAACAGTTCGTGGGCGCTGTCCGTGAGCACATCCTGACGCCACGTGAATGCCACCGACTTGAGGACCGCCAGCAGGGTCCCGGGCGACGCCAGCACGACGTTCCTTGACAGGGCATATTCAAGAAGGCCCGGGTCAGCTTCCAGGGCAGATGCCAGGATGGACTCAGCGGGGAGGAAGCAGATCACCAGCTCGGGGGAGTTCCCCGGAATGTCCCAGTACTTCTTGCCCGCCAAAGCATCGATGTGGGACTTCAGCGCTTTGGCGTGCTGGGACAGCAAGGTCTTTGAATCATGGTTGCTGGCGTGTGCCACCGATTCCCCAAAGGATCCTTCTCCGTGCAGTTGTTCCTGGGCGGAGAGGTACGAGGCCAGTGGGACCTTGGCGTCGACCACCAGTTGCTTGCCGCCCGGCAACTGGACGACGAGGTCCGGACGAAGGGTGTTCTCGGTCCGGCCTGAATGAACCTGCTCCTGGAAGTCCACGTGCCGCAGCATTCCCGAAGCCTCCACCACCCTGCGAAGTTGTACCTCGCCCCACTGGCCGCGCGCACTGTTGGAGCGCAGGGCCGAGGCAAGGGCGTGTGTTGACCGCAGGAGCTGCTCGTCTGACAAGCGGGCATCCTGCAGTTGCTGGGCAAGCTGTCCGTATTGCTCTACCCGGTCACGCTCCAACAACGAGACTTGTTGCTGCACCGCTGTCAGCTTCTCCGCAACCGGGGCCAGCGCCCGTAGAACACTGCCGTCCGAGTTCCTGGACGCCGTCAGCTCGCGGTTCTGTGCGAACAAGAGCCGCCGTTCGGCGTCAGCGGCTGCCAGCTGCGCGGTCACGTCCGAGAGGCGGGCAGATACGGCATCGAAGTCTTCCTCCAAGCCGGCTCCCCGGCGTCGAAAGACAACATAGCCTGCCGCCAGGCCCACGGCGGCGCCGATCAACAGCATGAGCAGGGCCAAAACCAATCCAAATCCATCCATGAGGCAACCCTGTCACAGGGGTACGACAGTTTTAGCGAAGCGGCCTCGCTGAGGGCCATCAGCGGCACCGGCACGCAAGGTCAAGGTCCCAACGGGTAGAATCAATGCTCGTGGCTCTTACTATTGGCATCGTCGGACTGCCCAACGTCGGCAAATCAACTCTTTTCAACGCACTGACCCGCAACCAGGTGCTCGCGGCGAACTATCCCTTCGCAACGATCGAACCCAACGTCGGCGTCGTGAACCTGCCGGATCCCCGGCTGGCGAAGCTGGCCGAGATCTTCGGTTCCCAGAAGTTGCTGCCCGCTCCGGTGTCCTTCGTGGACATCGCCGGCATCGTGAAGGGTGCCTCCGAGGGTGAAGGCCTGGGCAACAAGTTTCTGGCGAACATCCGCGAGGCCGAGGCCATCGCGCAGGTTGTCCGTGTGTTCGATGACCCCGATGTCATCCACGTCGACGGCAAGGTTGATCCGCGCTCCGACATGGAGACCATCAACACCGAGCTGATCCTGGCCGATCTCCAGACCATCGAAAACGCCATCCCGCGTATCGAAAAAGAAGTCAAGATCAAGAAGCGCGAAGCAGCCGAACTGGCCGCGATCAAGGCGGCGCAGGCAGTTCTGGAACGCGGCGACACCATCTTCTCCTCGATCCAGAGCGACAAGCTGGAGATGGGGCACCTCAAGGAGCTCGGACTTCTCACCGCCAAGCCCTTCATCTACGTGTTCAACGCCGATGAAGGCATCCTTGGCGATCCGGCAAAGCAAGAAGAACTGCGGGCGATGGTTGCCCCCGCAGATGCAGTCTTCCTCGACGCAAAGCTTGAATCAGACCTCGTGGAACTCGACGAGGAAGAAGCCCGCGAGATGCTGGAAATGAACGGCCAGAGCGAGTCCGGCCTGGACCAGTTGGCGCGCGTTGGTTTCCACACTCTTGGCCTGCAGACGTACCTGACGGCAGGCCCCAAGGAAACCCGTGCATGGACCATCCGCCAGGGTGACACCGCTCCCCAGGCCGCAGGTGTGATCCACTCCGACTTCCAGCGTGGCTTCATCAAGGCTGAGGTCGTCTCCTTCGATGACCTCATCGACGCCGGTTCCATGGCCGAGGCAAAGTCCCGCGGCAAGGTCCGGATCGAAGGCAAAGAGTACGTGATGGCCGACGGCGACGTGGTGGAGTTCCGCTTCAACGTGTGATTAGGCCCGTTTCCCCGCTTGTTTGCTGGGGTTAGGCTTGCTGAGTCCGCAAGGAGTCCGCAGAAATGCTGAGAGCCTCATCCATCATGGCGCCGGCAGCGGTTCTTGTGCGGTCCTCGGCGGTAGGCCAGAGGTGCGCGTAAGTGTTTAGCGTGGTTGTTGCCTTCGAATGCCCCAGTGCTCGCTGGACGGTCACCACGTCACAGCCGGCAGCAACCAAACCGGAAGCATAGTAGTGCCGCAGGTCATGAAGCCTTATACCTTCAAGGCCTGCGGCCTTTACTGTCTTACGCCACCAATACCCGGTTGTGTTCTGATGGGGTGGCAAGCCTTGGTCACCCAAGAACAACCACTGCTGCGGGCCGTGTACGCCGATCTGCTGGACGTGTGCCGCTAGAAGCTGAACTAGCCCGTCCGGGATGTGAACGAGACGCTCAGAGCCGTATTTGGGCAGCGTGATGGAAACCTGCCCCTTGCCGGCCCGCTGTATCTGTCGCCGTACCTTGAGAGTCCTGCGCAGAAAGTCGATATCACTGAGTTGCACAGCCGCAGCTTCCCCAAGGCGTAGCCCTGCGAAAGCGCACATCGCTATGAATGGCTGAAACCACACCTCCGATACAGCCATGATCTTGCCGACATCTTCGGGCGACGGGATAGTCATTGCATGCTCGGCCTTACGGGCGCGGGGGAGCGTTACTCCGTCAGCCGGATCCACAGCAAGAAGCCGGTCATTCTTTGCCCCGCGGAGCACTGAACGCACGTTGTTGTAGCGTGTCTTCACGGTCCCTGGTGCCAGGCCGTCTTGGCTCATCTTTTTTATCCACGACTCAACGTGTGAGCGCTTGAGGTTGCGAAATTCGATGTCAGCGAACGTGCATGAACGAACAGCCAAGCTCATGGCCTTTGTGGTCCCGTCCGCCCACATCTGCCGGCCTGACCACTCAGCAAAGAAGCTGGCAAGAGTGATGCGTCCAGATTTCGGATCGACATAACTGCCTGTAACGACAGAGGCCGTCACCTCATCAAGCCACCGCTGAGCATCTATCTTGCGCGGGAAGTGCTTTGCGTGCTCCTTGCCGGCTTCGTCACGGTACCGAGCCCTCCAAGAACCGTTCGCTCGTTTCTGGATGCTAGCCATTGGGTGCCGAATCGTCGGACTCGAAATTGGGATTCTCGCCAGTGCCGATGAACTTCCTTGTAAAGCGAGCAATCACGTCAACGACCTTTTCGGCGTCTACATCGTCGGGCGTGTACGTGAAGTTGTCATCCGGAACTTCCCAGCGCTCGAGCCGTCCAGCCACCCAGCTCAGGTAGTCGTCCGCCGACTTCGGCGTCCCGAGGGCGTCATCGTGGAGGGTTTCGAGAAGTTCGGGGTGCTTGTGTAAATGAGCATAGGCGTCGTAAAGAACAAAGATGGCCCGCGGAAGGCTCTCTTCCAAGTCATGGAATGCGAAATCCGCCCAACGCCTTAGCTTTCTGAATTGCTGCGCTGGTGTTTCGGAGTTTGCTATGAGCCTTTCAATGTCAACGTCCAAGACTTCGGCTATGGTCATGGCCTCTACTAGGCGCACTGACCTGGTTCCCTTCTCGATTCTGGAGACAGCGGACGCGTCAACAGGCATCCCCCGATCGGTCAATTTGGCGGCGAACTCCCGCTGACTCAAAGAGAGTGACGTGCGGACAGCGCTGACCGTTTCGCCAAACTTGGCCTCTGGGCTCATATTTTGTTGCATGGGCAACATGCTATGCGCTTGACAACAACTTTGCCAACTGCCTACTATTGAATTGTCAGCAGGAACAAGTCATGTTGACTACGACAACAAGGAGAGCTGTGGAAGCCATAAAACTACTGACTCTTCCGGAAGTGGCAGAGCTTCTCCGGAAGTCTGATGCTCAAGTTCGCTGGATGATCCATCAGGGGACTGCGCCGAAGTCGGCGCGCATCGGAGGCAGGCGGATGTTCAGGGAGTCCGATGTACGGGACTTCATCACCGCCGCTTTCGACGCAGCAGCGTAAGAAAACAGTTCCAACGCGCATGCTTTACCCGGCCCACCACCACACAAGGGCCACAAACCAGCTTGGACATTCCGCCATGGGGGCGCATCCGTCCGAGCATCACTATCCAAACCAGCAAAAGATTGGTAATTCATACAATGAACAGCAACACCCAGCCCCGCCCGCAGACCACTCGCGTAGCCGATGACACGTTCTCCATGTGGCGGGATCTGTTCGACAATGCACCCAGCGTTACAGCCAACGAGCTGACGCTTTTCAAGGCGCAGACCACCCCGGCCGGCTACGCAGCAACAGTGCTGCACCTCGCACGCACCAACAAGCTTGCACCCGAGGTTCTGACTGACGCGGTTTACTCCGCTTGGTTGTACGCCGAGAACCCCAAGAAAGCCTTGTGCGGATCCGGCTGGGCTGAACTGTTCCGCCTCGCGTACAACCCTGACCATGAGTTCTTTGAGCGTATGAACTAGCCGAAAATCGCCGGCCCCAGATGAGCGCGGGGCCGGCACCCGGCGAACCCACAACCAAATCTGCACCAACAGACCAATAGGACAACCTTTATGCTCGCGAACCCTGTGTTCCGTATTGACCTCGCTGACTACGCTACTGAACGCAATTCATACGACTCTATGGAACTCGACCGTCAGATGCGATGGGCCCTCGGCGTCCTGCCACCAGGTTCCAACGTCCGATTCATCGTCCACAAATACACACCTGCCGGGGATCCACTCGGCTGGATGCGACCGGACCTCATCTTGCAGGTAGAAGCATCGGACGCCACCAACATCGCGGCCTGGATGAATGCCCTCAACCAGGAAGAAGCTGCCGCGTGACCAGTAACCTTGCGCAAGGTGTTTCCAACGAGTGGGCACCAACCGACTGGTTCCAACGAGTATCCGGAAACCCCGTCGGTTCGGCGGTTCAGGCGGTTCCGTCGGTTCCGTCAGATACCCCTCCGGTTGAATCGGTAGCTGACGTTCTCAGGGACCTGAGAACGCAACTGGGACGGTTCATCTGCGTCATGGATGACCTTGACCTAGATCTGCTCACCCTGTGGGCATTTCACACCCACCTCGCTTTTGAGACGTACTCAACGCCTCGCCTGCAAATCGACTCCACAATGCCAGGTTCCGGGAAAACGACTGTCTTAGAACATCTCTCCCGTTACTGCCTGAACCCCATACAGGCAGCGTCTCTTTCATCCCCGGCACTGCTGACCCGCATGTTGAACAACGGTCTGCGAACGATCCTTATCGACGAGGTTGACCGCTCCCTGGACCCTAAGAAGGAAGGCGTTGGGGAACTTATCGCCGTCTTGAACTCGGGATACAAGCGCGGGGCAACGCGGCCTGTTCTCGTTCCGGGTAAGGGCGGTGACTGGGAAGTAGCGGAGATGTCCACCTTTAGCCCCGTGGCGATGGCGGGCAACGCGCCGGCACTCCCGGATGACACTAAGTCGCGGTGCATCCGCGTGCTTCTGATGCCTGATCTTCATGGGGTAGTTGAGTCATCGGACTGGGAAGAAATCGAGGAAGAAGCCCAGGCGCTTGGGCGCCGACTGGGGGAAGCCGCGGACAACGTGCGCGACTTCGTGAAGGCGGTTCGACCCGAACTGCCTGAGGGATGCATCGGCCGCATTAAGGAGCGGTGGAACCCGCTCAAGCGTGTTGCTGCATCAGCTTCTCCCGAGTGGGAAGCCATCGCAGACAAACTGATCATCCGAGACATAGCCGAGGTGGAAATGGATCGTGAAGACGGCATGACCAACCTTCCACCCGCAGTAATTCTGCTACAGGACATAGCCAAGGTGTGGGAGCAGGATGTGACATTCATGGCCAGCACCAGGGTGGTTGAGGAACTGGTCGAGTACAACCCGCAGATGTGGGGGCCCATGAGCAGCTACGGAAAGGTCCTGACCGTTCAGCGTTTCGGCAGGATGCTGGTCCAGGCGTTCAAGATTCACTCCAAAAGGCAGGGCGATTCGAAGCGTGGATACTTCCGCCACCAGTTCGATGTCGCTTTCCGTCGGATGAACATCACCCCTCCTGTCTCAACCGACGTTACTGACGGAACCGGCGAACCGACGGCAAGGGAGGCGGCATGACGGACGCGGAACTTGCTGAGTACTGGAAACGGCAGACAATCCACTACCGCAACCTCTCCAACACCTACCTACAGCAACTCCTGGCATCGAAGAACAAGCCTGAACGCCACCACGGCAAAACCACCCTCCACCGCGACCCAACAGGGACCGCAGCAGTGAACGCCGTGGACCGCGAACGCAAACGAAAGGACGCCTAATGTCCGGATATTTTTACAGCCCCAAGGCCGTCGAATGCTGGGATTGGCCCGCCCAAGCTACCTATTACCAGCAAGTCGCCCAGCATGAAGCCTCACGGGCCCGCTACTGGCAGCGCCGTTACGAATCTCTCGCGACTACCGAACAGACCTCTTAGGAAGACGACGAATGCCTACGAACGGACTCTTCACCGCAGGGCCGGAAAACTACGCCCGCAACTACGACACAGGCGCGCACCTCCGCGTCTCACCAGCAACACTCCACCACGCAGCCGGCACAACACCAGGAGTAGCAATCTTCTCCCGGCAAAGAGTCGTCATGGTCATCGCCGCCGAACACGCTTACGAACTCGCCAACGGCATCGCTGACGCACTGGAGCACGGTAGGGGCGCGGAATGACCACACCGCAGCGGCAAGCATCTGCCTACGTTCATGGCGTCGGGAGCCCCGTGGTGGTCCTCCCTGGACGCGTGTGTGCGTGGCTGGAGCGGTACGCGAAACTCAACGAGGTACGGATCCAAAACCGTGGAGCCGACGCCGAAGTTGATGCAGTCCTGGTGGCTGTAAGGCTCGCTGCTCTGGCTTGGAGGGATGCCGCCACCGGTAGTTCTGTGGCAGCAAAACCGGAAGCGGCCACAGACTTAAAGCGATGGTTCACCACAACCCAGGCAGGCGACAAGATCGGCATCACCGACCGTGCAGTGCGCCTCGCCATTAAAGAACACCGGCTCAAAGCCAGCAATATCGACGGGCGTTGGCGAATCGCCCTCGAAGACATCGAACACTTCAAAGCCGCCAAAGCGGCAGCAGCGTAAAGGACACGCAATGACTTACGACCTCCGCACCACCGCACAGGGCCAGCAAGCCGCCACCGTACAAGAAGGGCTCCGGCAGCAGCTCGCCTACATCAGAGCGGACAAACGCTTGACTGATACGGGGCGGCGTCAGCAGATCGCAGCCGTTTACCTCCAGGCGAAAAACCAGCTCACCGCGCTCAAGAATGACGAGTCTAAGAAGCGCACCGACCAAGTTAACTACCTGCGTCGGCTTCTGTTCGGTTCAGCCGGCACCTCTGACGCCCAGACCGCGATCAGCTACAGGGACGCACAGGAACGAGTGGGAGTTCTCGGATTGGAAGATCAGGATAAGGCGGCGAAGCTCTTGGACCAGGCTCAGCTCTCAGGTGACGATGTCATGGTGAAAGCCATCATTCAGCGGGCCTTGGACTTGCAGTGGGTTGATGTCGCCAACAAGTACATCGAAACGCACGCCTACTACGGCGAAAAGCTCGAAGAACTCTGGCACCTGGACAGCGAATCATCCGAAGGCATAGACACCATCGGCTTCATCAACGCCACCGTTTTCCACGCCGACAAACCCGGGGAACTCAGCGCCTACTTCGATGACAACCAACTCGCAGGCATCGCAGCCGGGATATAGGAGTTCCAGGCAGGGCCTCAGGGCGGATAGCGCGACCCCGCAAGTCAGTTGCCACTAGTCAACTGCAGAACGGACACTGCGACACCAGGGATCGATCCTAGAAGGCTTGAGGCAGTCGGGTAACCCATCTTCTCCGCGAAGTTCCTCCACCGGGACTGATTCTCGCCAGTCGTGGCTCCGGAAGCTGCGTAAAGGGAAATCCAGAGATCATAAAGACCTGTTTTCAGGTCAGCCCGCCCTGTAGCGCCAAAGTCCTCCAAACAGTCGCGCAATGTCTGCACTACACGGGCCACGTGTTCCCGTATGAGTTCTGGTAGTTCGTCATCCTCTTCCAGCGCGGTAGTCACCTCAGCCAGTAGTTCCTCGATACCTCGCCGTGCTGAATCATTCAACCTTGGAGTGTTGCTGTCTAGAAAACCCTCTAGGGCTTCAAGCATGTCAAACATATGCGGCGTTAGAGTCTGGGACTGCGTCCCGGGTTGAGTCCAGGAATGCGGCACATTTAGCAGAGCATCGATGAATAACTTCATCGACCGCTTGTAGTGGGAAACTCTATGGCCTTCGCCCTCCAGCAGCTTTAGGGCGCGAGAGATGTCGGACAGAGCGTTAATCGCTGTTTCATGCTGGGGATACGCATCACCGTTCGCGCCTTGATTAAGGCCTCGAACAACAAACGGGGCCTGCTGGTCCGGTGTTTGCCAGTCCTCGAATAGCTCTCTCAAGGTCGTCGCAGGATTCTTCATGAGTTGACCCTATCTGGGCGCACCAGGTGCCCAGCCCAGACATGCCGATTCCAGTTGTATCAGTTCCAGTGCCCGCCCATGGCGGTCTTCTTTGCCCAAAATCAGATAAGGAGCCTCATATGGCTATCGAGACAACACCATTGACAACGAGCACAGCGAGTTAGGCGGGCTCGCTGTCAGGTGGAGCCTGTGTGACAGTTGGATTCCCGAACTCGGCTTCAACTTCTGCCAACGCACCAGGAAACTCTGTAGGCCGGCGCCAGGTCAGCCCGCGGTTGTCTCTGAATTGCACCTCGACCGCTTCACGATCGAGGACTTTCCCGTTGGGATTTACGTCCAGCCGGTGCTCACTGTTCGCAGACAGGACGGGAATGTAGATGGGGCTTTCATAAAGGTTTGGATGGGTGACGCGCACGGACCAAATAGGTTGTGGTGACGCGTTGTGAACGACGATCCAGTTCGATGGGTACTTGGACGGATCAGCTTCCATCCAGCACGCCACCATCTCTGCCTGTGATCGCTTCTGTGACTCTCTCAACTCTGCGCCGGCTTTGCGTTGCTCCTGGCGCTCCTGCAACCCTGCGCGTATGGAGTAGAAAGCAACCCCAAGCGCAACGACAGACGCGAAACCGGAACTGATCGCGGACACAACGTCAGTCCACATTGGTTCTTCGGGCGTAATAACGGTGGTAAGAACGGAAACCAGCATCCCCCAATTGTTCCTCACCCATGAAAGGGCCGGGCACCCACCCCTCCCACCCCAGCGTTGTGCCTCCTCCGGCATAGGCGCATCTTTACCCCCGCCTGCTGAAACGTTTGGCCCTTGAGGGCTTCTGCGCCCTGCGTGGGCGCTGTTTTGGGTGGTTGTGGACGGTCATGAACGATGTGATTTTTAGGCCCTGTGAGGGGCCTTTTCTAGTTAATTGAGAGGTGGTCTTAATGGCTGCACCGAGAGGTTTGAACACGGCAGGCAGGAAGCTGTGGGAGGTCACGACTTCCGATTTTGAGTTGGCGGATCATGAGCTTGCCCTGTTGGAGGAAGCGTGCCGTATCCGTGACCGGATCGTGCAACTTGATGGCGCGGTTGTCGCTGATGGGTTGATGATCGGGAGTTCTCAGGGGGCGAGGTTGCATCCTGCGGTTGCTGAGAGCCGGCAGCAGCGGTTAGCGCTGGCTCGACTGCTGGCTACGTTGCAGATCCCTGGCTTGGAGGATGATTTGCCGACCGCTCGCGGCGTCCGAGGCGTTTATGGGGGCCGTCGTGGTTAGGCGCAAGGTGAAGGATCCGGTAAAGGACCTCGGGATGCGCCCTGAGTTCGTGGCGTTCGATCCAGCAGATTGGGACGGAACTTCGGACTATCAGTGCTGGGTGGCGTGGGACAAAGCTCGAACGGAGTGGGCTGAGGACCATTTGCCCGATGGTGCTGAGGGTTTGCCTGGCTGGGACATTAGCCGTTTTGCGTCTATGCCAGACCAGCCGTGGTCTGAGATTGCGGACCAAATATGAGACGTCGGAGGGAAACGGAGGACGGACTGAACGTTCCCCGGCATCTTTGGCCTGATCGGGCGGCTTTGGATCCGGAGGGGTGGCGTCGCGCCCGGTTTGATTGGGCTCGGCAGCATCCGTGGCCTGTCGGGAAGATTGGCTTTCTGGGTTTCTTCATGGAGACGCGGCAAACGCTCCAGGTGCTTCGGAGACGCGTGTGAAGACGTACAGGAATGATCGGCAGTATGTGGCGCAACGTGAGGCTCTGAAACGCACGTATCAGGCGCAGGGGCTTCCGTGTGCTGCGTGTGGTGGCCCGTTTCTGTGGGAGTTCGAGAACCGGAAGCTGTATCCGCAGTTTTGGAAGAACCCTAAGAGTTTCACTGCGGATCATATTGACGCGGTTAACGCTGGCGGGAAGATGGCGCCTGGTGTTCGTGGTCTGCGGGGTATGCATCGGGCTTGCAATTCCTCCCGCGGAGATGGATCCCGCGAAGCTGTCAAAACTGAAGCCCCGTTGAAGACAAGCCGGAAGTGGTAGGCATTCGGCATGAAATTTTGCGACACAAGCCCTCAAAACCGAGGCAAACAACATATCGAAAGGCACCCACCTTATGGGACAGATTGACAACCTTAATGCCAGCGCCTTGCCGGATCTTATCCGTAGGGTTCGTGCTCTTGAATTTGCCTCTAATCAGAACAACATGGCTGTTGGTCGTGGCGGGATCCGGGTTCATGGTGGCGGAGGGATCACGATTGAAAACGGCGGGCTCAGTGTCACAGGTACCGCAACCATTAGCGGCACTCTAACGAATACCGGCACGACTAACCTCACTGGAACGCTGACCGCTACAGGCCCCACAAACCTTAACGGCCCGACTACGATTGCCGGCAACGTCACTTCCACGGGTGACTTCACAGTGAACGGTCCAACCGATTTGAACGGTCCAACGACGGTAGCGGGCGACACTACGGTCACTGGTGACTTCAACGTGAATGGTCCGATGAAGACCACCAGCACGCTATCTGTTGAAGGCGTGACGACGCTTAAGAATGATCTGAACGTCACTACGGGCAAGGTCAAAGCTGGTGGCATGACGATCGATCCGGGCCTGTTTGGCGGCAGTGTGCAGTTCAGCGCTGGCGGCTACCTGTCGGGCACGGCGTCAGGCCCGCAGCTCACGGGCCCTGCGGGGAACTCGTTCGTCTTTACCAGGAGCGGCAAGGCAGGTTTGCAGGCCGCAGCGATCGACCTCATAGGCGCTGTGGAGGTTCAGGGCGCCTTGAGAGTCACGAGCCCTGGCACCGTCACGGGCGTAACCCCGAATGTCTACATGGACAGCTCGGGGAACCTGCGAAAGATCAACTAAAGGTTGTCGGTGTTGTACTCGGTGCAGAAGTTCCTGCTGGCATAGACGGCTACGGCGACACCGCTAGTGCGCTGTATGTCGTTCTCGCCAGCCAGGGCGCCTATCTCTGTGTAGGTCATTCCCTGGGCGAATAGGCTGCACGCTTGGGCAGCTCCAACAAGCAGTGTTTCATCTGAGGGGCGCACACCATCGCGCCAAGCATTTAGTGAGTTCTTCACGCCGTTCAGGTATTTGGCTTTGGTGCTCTCGTCCGTAAAGGCGGGCGGGAGCACCGTGGTCGGCACTGGGGCAGCCAAGAAGGGCGTCGCGGTAGCTGACGGTGTTGAAGTGGCTGTCGGTGCAGGTTCGGACGTTGCTGGCGTAGACGCGGCTGGTGCTACTTCATTGCCAGCAGTTGAACAGCCTGTCAGGCCGACAGATACAAGCAGGATAAGCCCCCCAATTTTCCTCATGTTCCGAATATTAACCGGAACAGCCACCGATTAAAACCATAAGGATCAAAAGACATGGCGTACATCATTTACCAGGGACAGAACATCGCGATTCCAGACAACGTGAAGATAGACGAGCTGGCAGAGGGCTTGAAAGCGATGCAGAACAACGTCGCATACTCCTGGCTGACGCTGAACCTTGCGGGCAGCGAGCCGAAGCGGGTCCGGCTCATGGTTGGCCCGGGTATCCCCATTGGGATTGTCAGTGACCCGTTGGACGGGCATGAGCCCAATCTGTCTGACGACAGTTTGGCTGAGTTCGTAGCGTGCTCCGAGGGCTAGTCCTCCCTGACCGCGGGGAAGGTCGTCTTGTGTCTGTAGCTGGGTTAAGGCAACTACAGGCACAAGCAAGCCGCTTACTCTCCTGGTTCCACGTCTGGGGCGGTGGCGTGCAAGCGTTCATGAGCGTCGTCGTGAGCTTTGGCCTTCCGAGCCAACTCTTCTGGTTCGAACTCTCCACGGTACCGGGCCTGCGCTTCTCGGTCCCACTCACGCAAGGTCTCTTTGTCGATTTCCCGCTGCTGCTTCATCTCTTCGTCGGTCATAGCTACATAGTTCCAGATGCAAGGTCATCGGATACGTCGCCAGCAGCTATCCGATTAGCGGTAACCCGATACGCCTGATCAATGTTGTCCTCAAGGTCCTTAGCGCCGACACGCCAGATGCCACGCCCACCGATCTGCAAACCGCGCAACTCCCCAGACTTCAACAACTGACGGACAGTAGGAAGCCCAACTGCTAGCTCGTCTGCTACCTGCTCGATGGTTAGGAACCTGGGACGACTGGGCAAGGCATCATCAATACTCACCGAACAACCATAACGAGGCGAGGGCTCAACCTTAGATTGAGGGACTTTATCGCCGGGGATAAATCCGCGCTGACGACTAGTGCTCAGAATGGCAATTCGTCGTCTGGGAGGATGCTAAATGGGGCGTATCTAAGTAGCAGTCGTTTTCTTCCTCGCACGAAGTCAACCGAGGCAACCTTCTTGTCACCGGATCCCTCCACGTCTGCTACCGGCCCAACTCCAAAAGTGGGGTGCTCTATTAGCATTCCTGGGCGAACGCTGCTCACAAGGCTTTGTGGGTTTTGGACCGTGGCCCTACGTAGACCATCTTCGGAAGAGCCGACTGGTGTTCCCGAGGGAACATGATTCTGACCCGACGCTGTCAAGTTGGCAACGGCAAGTGAAAGTTCGCGGACTTCACCGAGCAACTCTTGGATAAGGGTTTTTTCATCGCGTGATTCTGGGGCCGTGGTGGCCGGTTCAGCATTGGTATCGATTGCAGAGAGTTTTGACTCCAGGTCTGGCCACGCCATGTCGAATGCCCAGCGAACGGTATCTGGCGCGGAGCTGTCTTTCGCAGGGGACCGCAGGTGAATGGACTCAATGAGGCTCCACATCTCGTCTTTGTTCAGTAGATCGGTGTGTTGGAAGTTTGCCAAAGGCATTCCCGAAGGAATATCAGAAGGCTTAAGTCCAAGGAGAACGGGCCTGACTGCGGTTTGGCCCGTGGTCTTTGCCAGTGCACCCGCTTCATAGTTGAGCCATGGAGCCCCAACATTCGAGGGCGTAACACAGACGATTCCTTCTACGGTGTCCGTGAGCTGCTCCGAGATTTCAACCAGCCACTGAGATCCCTTGGCAATGTCCGTTGAAGAAACGAATGGCTCGGAGTATTGCAAAACCCTTTTGAGCCATTTGTGAATCAAAAGGGCAGCTGTGTGGCTGGCAGGTCCAGACCAACTGACAAAAATGCGCATGGACTCATCGTAGTAGTCAGCGGTCACGCGTTCGGAAAAAGTTGCCGACAGCGAAGCCTATTCTTCTATGACGGCAAACCGCTGCGGCTAGCGGTTAGTCATTTCCCTGCTCAGAAGGCTGGCCGAGCCTGAACTCGCCCTGCCGAAGAATTCCCAGGATGGGCACATCAAGTTCGAGCTTAGCTGCGGTGGTACTCACAGCTTCGCGGACGTACGGAAAGGCGCTCATGATCGCCACTCGCTCAATGAAGTCTTCAACGACTGCACGGCTGTGATCGTAGTCGATTTCGGTCTCATACCGAAGCGCTAATTCAACTTCATACGTGGCCTGATGGTTTTCTACTTCTACCCGGAAACGCACGTCTAGGGTGCGTGGCCCATGAGCCTCTTGGACATGGATGTTCACGTCAGAGAGCGTGTCATCAGATGAGGGCTCAGCCTTTGCGCGGCCCGAGATTTCCAGGTATCGGATCCCCGTCAACTCGACGTTAGCAACTAGTTCATGGATGTCAGGTGACTTCAAGTTAGTTTTCGGCATCAGGCGCCCAGCGCGAACTCGTGCTTGAACGATGCCGGTACGGGCATCTGACGACTGGGGCGAGTTTGACCGAAGTTGACCTCAGTAACGTTGAGGGCACCACCCAGGTGTACAGGTGTCCAAGCGGCTCGCCTGCTGTCTTGGAGCTGCCCAGAGTCTGACTCGACGCGATGAGCCACCAGGGCGCCAACAGCATGGGCATATTTCCGAATGGTTGAAAGCTTGGGGTCGTTGCCGTGTTTCTCGAATGACGCGATGCTTGCTTGGCTAACGCCGAGCCGTTCAGCGATTACCTTCTGGGTAAGTCCGCGTTCCTTGCGAACCGCAACCAGCGCGGTAAGTAGATCAAGATCTTGGTCGGCGAGGTACTCTGCACGCTGCAATGAGGGAGAGTCAATCTCCAGGCCAAGGCTTTCGGCGAGTTCTTCAAACATAAGTTCCAGTCTATATTTTTGCTACCGCGCGGTCAATTAAGAAGCCGGGGAGGGGCTTGTCCGGGCAGCTTCGCGGCGTTGCTTGTCAATGACGCGATTGCCCCACTCAAAGTTCCTGCCCAGGTCAAACCTGTCTATCGCTTCGCCTATCCTCGCCGTCTGCTCGGCATGGATTTCATCATCCGTTTTCGTAACATCTTTCATGTGGCAAAGAAGCAGAACCATCTGCAAGGGGCTGCTAGTCGGCTCGCCATGGTACATGCGAGCGTGGTCCTTAACTCCAAAAGGCTTGAGTTCCCACACTTCACTCCTGCCGCCGCTGACGGCGAAGATGTCCTTCTCGTCATCTTCATCAAGGAGCGATCCGGTCGTCATCCGTTTGACGAACGCCATTAGAGCGCCGACTCTTATTTCACGCAACTCTTTGGTTGGCTCATCGCAGATACTTCGCATCTCGTTCACGAGATCAAACGGAGCAGGCCTAGGATCCTCGTCCCAGTCGTAGCACTTCAAGACCTCATAGCCAGAGGGGTATGCCGTCATCGCCCTCGGCTTCGGATTTAGACTCAAGGTGTTCCTTCCCCCATCCCGTGGGGTAAATCATAGTTGAACCTTGCTCCTCGCCATGACCAAGAGCGCGCCCTATCTATGTCGCACCAGGCGGTTACCTTGTGCACTTGGCGAAGTTTGATCGTGAGGGTTTCCAGAAGATGATGGCTGAACTGAACGCGGAGGACCAAGGATCTGTGGTTGTGCGGTCTCTTATGAGGACATGGAACCGGACCCGGAGTACCTGCCACTGGCGAGGTGATGCGCATTTTTGCAGACTGGCTGGCTATCAGGTTGCATATGTCTGCATTTCTGTTAATCTGATTCCAGATCAACTTGCTGGTTGATAGAGCTTAGAAGGGTCCGTTGCCGTGGTGGGCGACGGACCCTTCAGCTTTTAAGCATGTACCTGCGTGCTAAGCGTTCTGGCTAAGCAGACATGTCGCCGTAGAACTCTGGTATCAGTCCAGACAGTGCAGTGATGCCTACAGGGGTTAGGTCTTCCTCGGCATTGGGGATCTGTAGCTCGGACCCGTCAACGAAGTTCAGGACCAACTCATGGTGGGTAGCAACGTCACCTGGGCGGCGTTCCTGGCCCGGCGCGAGATTGACGGTCACCTGAGAGATATTCTTACGTGCCCACACAGAGGTAGTTTCCCGCTCATGATCCGTTGCGCCTGCTGGCAGATGACCCCAAGTAATGATGATGAAGCGATCTGTCACCAAGATAACGTCATACAGGTTGGGCAGATCAGGCCAGACAATCTTTCCTGACTCGTCGAGTTCTAGTTTGTCGTGGTCGACGTTTCGCGCTAGAAGACCGCTCGCCAAGACAGGTACTTCGTCACCAATGATGGCGGTCAGCTCATCCATCACTGCTGCCAGCCGCGGCCCGAATCCGAAAACGTCTATCCCTTCCGCCCATGAGACGCTATGTGCTTTGAACTGGTCAGCGAGTCGAGTCGAGCGCTCCGTAATCTCCATCGCACCAAGGTATCCATGGTCCCGTGTGAAGGCATAGGCCGCTGACCAGTTCAAGTCCGCAGAAAGTCCGCAAGAGGTCCACTAGAGGGCTTCCAGCGCTTAATGGAGCCAACCATGCAAAGCCCTAGAATCCGGCGATCCCAACGCCTCGCCACATCCCGCGGTTATATAAGGTACGTTCCGCTTCAACGTCTAACGTCATGAGCCGCAACCCGGGCACCCAGCCAGCCGATATGGCTGGGACCGCACTGCCTACGGTGGACAGGCTTCCCCCATCTCATTGGTTGTTTTGGTCCTACCTCTGGCGGTATTACCTGCGCATCGCCATTCCGTTGAGTGCCATGGGAATGTTCTTCGGGTACATGGAGAGTTCAGGCTACAAACTGCATACCGATCCGGAGATGGTCGCCAACATCGCCGTCTTCGGCCTGATGTTCGGGTTCCTCAGCCTGGTCATTGCGGTTGTTGTCGCCCTTGCCTTTTTTCTCCGGGAGAAGCCTGCCCGCCGGCAGTGGGCCGCCTACCGTCGAGCTGGCTGGACCACGACGCAATGTCGATCCGCATACTCGCTCCGAAGGCAGGAGGCGGCAGCCCTTAGGCTCAATTCACGTCTCAACGAACTCGGGCTGGCCGCCGTGCACTCCTCGGCTCCTCTGACGCCCCCGCCGCGCAGGAAGCTGTCGAAAACAGATCGGGTTTGGGCGTGGCTTGCCATTCCTATGTCCCTGTTCCTGGTGTTCGTTTTTCTTGGTCCTTGGTTGGACTCGAAGGATGTCCAGACACTTCGGTGCGAGGTTGTGTCCGCGGAGCCGGTAACCAGCTCGGGCGGAACCAGAGGTGGAGCCTCTACGGCCTCCGTCTTGGTAAGGACGTCGAACTGCGGGACGTTGGCGATATCGCGGGGCGTTAGCTTCGAGAACCGGGACGAGGTGGCATCGGGCTTCACCATAGGCGCGACCTATGGCTTCGACGTCGGCTGGTACAGCCGTACATTCTTTAGGAACGACGTTCAGGTAGTTCGCGAATACCGACTCATCACGTCGGACCCAGAAGAAAACAACTAAGACACCACGCACAAGACTTCAAGGACCCTGGTTTAACAGAACCGGGGTACTTTTTTTGCCCAAAAACGGTCCTGTCCTGCTGTCAGACAGCGAATGCTACCACCGGGTAACGTTTGACTTGAAATCCGCGGCAATTTAGGCATGTGTAGGTTGCGGAACGGTTACAGTTTGGCCAGCAGGTTCCATCATCCGGACACAATGTGGGTAGGCTTACACACACATGTAGGCAACGTCACAGTAGGAAACTGTGCCTGTGCCTGGGGGGAATCACGAATTTCTCCTGCTCAACTCCACGACTCATAGGAGGCGGAATGCGTTTCTCGCGCACTTCCAAAGCTCTAGGCGTAGCGGCGATCATCGCCCTCGCAGTGACCGGTTGCGGCGGCGGTGGCGGCAGCAACACGAACAGCTCTGCCGCAACTGACCCGAACAGGGTCATTTCCGCATACAGCAACGAACCGCAGAACCCGCTTCTTCCGGCCAACACCAACGAGGTCTACGGTGGCCGCGTCGTCGAGCTGCTGTTCGAAGGCCTTCGTGCCTACGACTCAGACGGCAAGCCCGTCAACGCTTTGGCGGAGTCGATTGAGACAACCGACTCGCAGAACTGGACCATCAAGGTCAAGTCCGGCGCCAAGTTCACCAACGGTGAAGCCATCACGGCCAAGACCTTCGTTGATTCCTGGAACTTCGCCGCGCTGAGCACCAACCTCCAGAACAACGGCTTCTTCTTCGAGTCCATCGAAGGCTACGCCGACGTCAGTGCAGTCACTGAGACCACCGGCGCCGACGGCAAGAAGACCTCCACTCCGGCCCCTACCGCTCAGACCATGTCCGGTTTGGCTGCAACTGACGACCAGACCATTACGGTCAAGCTCGCTCAGCCCGAGGCTGACTGGTCGCTGCGCCTTGGCTACTCCGCCTTCTACCCGCTGCCTTCCGAGGCCCTGAAGGACCCGAAGAAGTTCGGCGAGAACCCGATCGGCAACGGCCCGTACAAGTTCGAAAAGGAAGGTGCCTGGGTACACGACCAGTCCATCTCCCTCGTCAAGAACGCTGACTACTCCGGCCCGCGTGCTGCCAAGAACGGTGGCGTGACCTTCAAGTTCTACACGGATCCGGGCCCCGCATACACGGATCTTCAGGCCGACAACCTCGACATCACGGATGTTGTTCCGTCAAACGCTCTGAAGACTTACACCACGGACTTCCCGGACCGTAACTCCACGCGCCCCAACGCCAACAACTCCACCCTGAACATCCCGGGCTACAACCCGAACTTCCAGGGTGAAGCCGGCCTCCTGCGTCGCCAGGCTCTTTCACACGCCATCAACCGCGACGAGATCACCAAGGTCATCTTCAACGGCACGCGTACCCCGGCCACCGAGTACACTGCACCCGTCCTCGACGGCTACAACGACTCCATTCCGGGCAGCGATGTCTTGAAATTCGATGCCGCCAAGGCCAAGGATCTCTGGGCCCAGGCCGAAAAGATCAAGCCGTACGACGGTTCCAAGCCGCTCCTGATCGCCTCCAACACTGACGGCGGCAACAAGGAATGGATCGACGCCGTTGCCAACGGTTTCAAGAACAACCTCGGCATCGAAGCTGAAATCCAGCCTTTCGCGAAGTTCGCTGAAGTTCTGGACCTGCGCAAGTCGCAGTCCCTCCCCGGCCTGACACGCGCCGGCTGGCAGGGCGACTACCCGTCGCTGTACAACTTCCTCGGACCTGTATGGGCAACCAACGCATCCTCCAACTACGAGAAGTACTCGAACCCCGAGTTCGACAAGCTCCTCAAGGAAGGCCTTGCAGCCAAGACTCCGGAAGACGCCAACAAGAAGTTCAACGAGGCACAGGAGGTCCTGTTCAAGGACCTTCCCGGCTTGCCCTTGTGGTACCGGGCAACCCCGATTGTTTGGAGCAACCACGTTGTCTCGGCTGAAACCGGCTGGAATGGCGGCATCCGTTACTTCGACATCGAAGCCAAGTAGTCCTCAGGATCTGAACTTGCCTTAGGGCATCGGGGGTCCGGCCAAAGCGCCGGGCCCCCCTTGCTTGGTTGGCAGGAAGGCACACATGACACACCAACGCCCGACCAACGGAGAGGGGTGACCCATGGTCCGCTTTATTACCCGTAGGCTCCTCCAGGTGATCCCGGTATTCCTGGGGACCACTCTCCTCGTGTACTACATGGTCTTCGCACTACCCGGCGACCCGATTGCCGCCCTCTTCGGGGATCGCCAGCCACCGCAGAGCGTTATCGACGCGCTGCGGGCCCAGTACAACCTGGACCAGCCATTCTGGGTTCAGTATGGGCTCTTCATCAAGAACTTGTTTACCTTCAACCTTGGCGTTGACTTTACCCAACAGCCCATCGCCGATTCCCTGGCCCGGGCTTTCCCGGTCACGGCGATGCTCGCCATTGAAGCTCTCATCATCCAGGCCGTGTTCGGCATCGCCTTCGGAGTTTTCGCCGGGCTCAAAAAGGGCAAGCTCTTCGACTCCACCGTTCTGGTCGTTTCGCTCCTGGTGATCGCAGTCCCGACCTTTGTTCTGGGCTTCGTTTTCCAGCTTGTGTTCGGTGTTCAGCTCGGATGGGCCAAACCTACGGTGGGCGCCAACGCCGACTGGGGCAACCTGATTCTTCCGGCCGTCGTCCTCGGATTGGTCTCCTTCGCCTACGTGCTCCGCCTGACCCGCGCGTCTGTCAGCGAGAATATGAACGCCGACTATGTTCGTACGGCAACGGCAAAGGGACTTTCCCGGCCGCGCGTCGTGATTGCGCACATCCTCAGGAACTCGTTGATTCCGGTGGTTACCTATCTGGGTGCCAACCTTGGTGGCCTCATGGGTGGTGCCATCGTCACCGAGGGCATCTTCAACGTCCCCGGAGTGGGCAACAAACTCTTCCAGGCAATCCAGCGAAGCGAGGGCCCCACCATTGTCGCGATCGTGAGCGTCCTGGTCCTTGTTTTCGTCATCACCAACCTCTTGGTTGACCTCCTGTACGCCTGGCTTGACCCGAGGATCCGCTATGACCAGTAATACTGAACACTTTGTGGCTCCCGTCGAGGAGACACCGCTTCTGGCCACTGACGCCGTCAAAACAGATCAGGCGCCCCTGAGCCTTTGGGCTGATGCTTGGCGGAAGCTTCGCCGCCGCCCACTGTTCATCGTCTCCTCGCTGCTGATCCTGCTCCTTGTGATCGTTGCAGTGTTCCCGGGACTGTTCACCAGCGTGGAGCCCAACAATGACTGCCAGTTGGCCAACTCCGAGGGCGCGCCCACTGCCGGCCACCCGCTGGGTTTCACCCTGCAAGGTTGCGACGTCTATTCCCGCGTGATCCACGGTACGCAGGCTTCCCTGTCCGTCGGTGTCCTGTCCGTGCTGGCCGTCGTCATCATCGGCGTCACGCTTGGTGCGCTGGCCGGATACTACGGCGGATGGCTTGATGCAGTTCTCGCCCGTCTTGGCGATATCTTCTTTGCCTTGCCGATCATTCTGGGGGCCTTGGTCATCACGCAGCTGCCGTTGTTCCGTGAGAACAGGAGCGTGTGGACCGTGGTCCTGACAATTTCCTTGCTTGCCTGGCCTCAAATGGCACGCATCACTAGAGGTGCCGTCATCGAAGTGCGCAACGCGGACTTTGTCACGGCGGCCCGGTCACTGGGTGTTTCCAAGTTCGGTGCCCTAGTCAAGCATGCGCTGCCGAATGCCTTGGCACCTGTGATTGTCCTTGCCACGCTGGAACTGGGCGTCTTCATCGTTCTGGAGGCCACGCTGTCGTTCCTGGGTGTCGGGCTGCCCGGCAGCGTGATGTCGTGGGGTAACGACATTTCCGCGGCCAACGCCTCAATCCGCACCAATCCGGGAATCCTGCTTTACCCGGCAGCGGCCCTGTCCATCACCGTCCTGAGCTTCATTATGCTTGGCGACGCCGTCCGCGATGCTCTTGATCCCAAGAGCCGTCAGCGCTAAGGAGGCGAACATGACTTCTGCCAACATCAGAATTGATGAAGCCACGGCACCAGTACGGCCCATCCTGGAGATCAGGGACCTGGCCATCACCTTCAAGACCGGTTCCGGGGAGGTCAAGGCTGTCAAGAACGCGCATTTGACCATCATGCCGGGCGAGACGGTCGCCATTGTGGGGGAGTCAGGCTCAGGAAAGTCGACGACGGCGCTGGCCGCCATCGGCCTCTTGCCCAACAACGGACGCGTCTCCGCGGGCCAGATCCTGCTCGACGGCGAAGACATCGCCCACGCGTCGGAGAAGCGCATGATCGAGCTCCGCGGCAGCCACATCGGTATGGTTCCCCAGGACCCCATGTCCAACCTGAACCCGGTCTGGAAGATCGGTTACCAGGTTCGGGAAACCCTGAAGGCCAACGGTCGCCCGGATGGTCCGGAGGACGTTGCCCGCGTCCTCGCGGAAGCTGGACTCCCCGATGCTGCACGGCGTGCCAAGCAGTACCCGCATGAATTCTCTGGCGGAATGCGCCAGCGCGCGCTGATCGCCATCGGACTGAGCTGCCAGCCGAAGCTCCTTATCGCCGATGAACCTACATCGGCACTGGATGTCACGGTGCAGCGCAGGATCCTGGACCACCTGGACAAGATGACCACGGAGCTCGGCACATCCGTGCTGCTCATTACTCACGATCTCGGTTTGGCCGCAGAGCGGGCCGACAAGGTGATTGTGATGTACCAGGGCAACGTGGTTGAGGCAGGTCCTTCCTTGGACCTTCTTCGCAACCCCCAGCACCCTTACACCCGTCGTCTGGTTGAGTCAGCTCCTTCACTGGCTTCCCGCCGTATTCAGGTGGCCAAAGAACAGGGTGTGGAGGCCGAGGATCTTCTGGCACCTGCAGCGGCTGCGAAGGAACGTACCCAGGACGAGGTCCTCCAGATCAAGAACCTGCGCAAGATCTATAAATTGCGTCAGGGCCTGGGACAAACGTCCGATTTCGCCGCTGTTGACGATGTCAGCTTCGCGGTAAAGCGCGGTACTACCACGGCGATCGTGGGCGAATCCGGTTCGGGTAAGTCCACTGTCGCAAAGATGGTTCTCCAGCTGGAAAAGCCCACTGAGGGCCAGATTATCTTCGACGGCGTGGATACCGCGGGGCTTAAGGGGAAGGAACTCTTCAAGTTCCGCCGCCGGGTCCAGCCCATCTTCCAGGATCCGTACGGTTCCTTGGACCCGATGTACAACATCTTCAGGACCATCGAAGAACCGCTGCGTGTCCACAAGATCGGCAATGCCGCCAGCCGTGAAAAGAAGGTTCGCGAGCTGTTGGATCAGGTGGCTCTGCCCCAGTCCATGATGCAGAGGTACCCCAACGAGCTCTCGGGCGGCCAGCGGCAGCGCATTGCCATTGCGCGTGCACTGGCCCTGGACCCTGAAGTCATCATTTGCGACGAAGCGGTCTCGGCCCTTGACGTCCTGGTGCAGGCCCAGGTCCTGAACTTGCTGGCGGACCTGCAGGACAACCTTGGCCTGACGTACCTGTTCATCACCCACGACCTCGCGGTTGTCCGCCAGATTGCGGACCACGTCTGCGTCATGGAGAAGGGCAAGCTCGTGGAGACGGGCAGCACTGACGGCGTCTTCGACAACCCCCGTGAGGCGTACACCCAGGCGCTCCTGGACGCCATCCCGGGTGGATCGCTCCTGCTGCCCCCGGCGGTGGCCTGACCGGCGTCGTAAGTTCATCAAGGCGTACAAAGCAAGAGCCGGTGGGTTCCGAAAGGAAATCACCGGCTCTTGCCGTTAACGCGCCTGTTGCGAGGCCCGCTCTGCACGGAAAGAAGCTCCCAAAACGCGCAGAGCGGGCCTCGCAACGCCCCTAGGGTGCGGGGGCTGGGGCGTTGCTGTCCGGGCGGGCGGTGAGGCCCAAGGCTGCGAGTTCTCGGGCCAGGACCGCACCAAGCTTGACGTGGCCGGACGGCTTCAGGTGCACGCCATCCTGAAGGTCTCCCACTGCGTTGTAGCGTGTCAGCCAATCACCCGTGCTGACAAAGGGGATCGCGTGTTTGGCGGCGATGCGCCCCAACAAGGCGTCCACTTCGGTGCGGCGGCCGCCTCCGTTGTCCGCCCCGCGCGCCAAGGTTCCAATCATGGCCAAGGCAGCGCCGGGATAGCGCTTCTTCAGGGCCGCCAGCAGCCGCTCAGCGTTGCTGGTGATCTGGGCATCGGTGGCCTTCTGCGAAGCGTCGTTGCCACCGCCTTGCACCACGATCAAGGGCGGGTCTCCGTAGGGGAGGATCCAGTCCCCACGCTGCAACGCGTCGATGTAATTACCTGTCTTGCCGTTGGTGGCTACGAAGCCGGTCCCACCCATGCCCACTACGTGCAACTTGTACCCCAGGGCGGCGATGCCCTGTTGTGGCCAGGAGTCCTTGGGCATGGCCTGCGAATCGCCGATCAGGACAGCCGTATGGCGCACATCGGCGAGTACCAGCTCATTGCGGTTGTTCGCCGGGTTCTTGTAGAGCGAGCCAACCGGCAAGTCCAGTGCGCTGGGAGCCGGGGCAGTCCTCAGTGGTGTAGCGGCGGCGGCCGTCTGGGCGGGTGCGGGCGCGGCCGAACGCGTGGGGGCAGAAATGGGGGTAGTTTGGCTTGGTCCGCAGCCCACCAACAGAACGCCGACGGCGATCAAAGGTGCGAGCAGGCGGAACGCGGCCGAAGATTGTCGCATCGTATGGTCTCCGTGTGGCACTGGTTCTGCAGTAATCATGGGGCACTGCGCCGAGAAAATCCAGCATCTGGAGTAGCGGTTACTAAAGCGTGACGCCTTGTGAGCGGCGCCACATTCGGATCGCTGATGGCTTGCTTTTTAGGCGCAGAAATGCAACTGCGTTTAGACTGGATGCAGGTGCCCTGTGTCCCGGGGTCTTTTCGCTGTGTGTTCCGATCAAGTCGATCAGGTATGCGCGCGGATACAAACAGCTGACTTCACCACTGAAACGAGTCATTAACGCATGTCTGAAACCATCACCAACACTGCGTCGCGGAGCGATCTGCGCAACGTCGCGATCGTCGCACACGTTGACCACGGCAAGACCACCCTGGTCGACGCCATGCTCAAGCAGACCAACTCCTTCGCTTCCCATGGTGAGGTTGAGGACCGTGTCATGGACTCCGGTGACCTGGAGCGCGAAAAGGGCATTACCATTCTCGCGAAGAACACCACGGTTGCCTACAACGGCCCGTCCTCCAACGGCGAGACCATCACCATCAACGTCATCGACACCCCCGGCCACGCCGACTTCGGTGGCGAGGTAGAGCGCGGTCTGTCCATGGTTGACGGCGTCGTCCTGCTGGTCGACTCCTCCGAGGGCCCCCTGCCCCAGACCCGCTTCGTGCTCCGCAAGGCCCTTGCCGCACACCTGCCGGTCATCCTCCTGGTCAACAAGACCGACCGTCCCGACGCCCGCATCGACGAGGTTGTCCACGAGTCCATGGACCTGCTCCTCGGTCTGGCTTCGGACCTTGCCGACGAAGTTCCGGACCTCGACCTGGACAAGGTCCTCGAAGTTCCCGTCGTCTACGCCGCCGCCAAGGTTGGCCGCGCGTCCCTGGACCAGCCGGCCAACGGCTCGGCTCCGGAGAACGAGGACCTTGAGCCTCTCTTCAAGACCATCATTGAGCACATCCCGGCTCCGACGTACAACCCGG
Organism: Paenarthrobacter sp. TE4293; assembly: GCF_050435325.1. NCBI lineage: Bacteria > Bacillati > Actinomycetota > Actinomycetes > Micrococcales > Micrococcaceae > Paenarthrobacter > Paenarthrobacter sp. TE4293. The sequence continues at coordinate 409,787 of NZ_JBNJRY010000004.1, read as the reverse complement.
ACGGCGTGCTGCAGGCACACGTGACCAACCTGGACGCATCGCCGTTCCTTGGCCGCCTCGCCCTGCTTCGCATCTACAACGGCACGCTCCGCAAGGGCCAGACCGTTGCCTGGGCCCGTGCGAACGGTGAGCTCAAGAACGTCAAGATCACCGAACTGCTGGCCACCAAGGCGCTGACCCGCGTTCCGGCCGAGTCGGCCGGTCCCGGTGAAATCGTTGCTGTTGCCGGCATCGAGGACATCACCATCGGTGAAACCCTCACGGACGCCGAGAACCCGCAGCCGCTGCCGCTGATCACCGTGGACGATCCCGCGATCTCCATGACGATCGGTATCAACACCTCGCCGCTGGCCGGCAAGGTCAAGGGTGCCAAGGTCACGGCCCGCCAGGTGAAGGATCGCCTGGACAAGGAACTGATCGGTAACGTCTCCATCAAGGTCCTTCCCACCGAGCGTCCCGACGCCTGGGAAGTCCAGGGCCGTGGCGAGCTGGCGCTGGCCATCCTGGTTGAGCAGATGCGCCGCGAAGGCTTCGAACTGACTGTGGGCAAGCCGCAGGTAGTGACCAAGACCATCGACGGCAAACTGCACGAGCCGATGGAACACATGACCATCGACGTGCCCGAGGAATACCTTGGCGCCGTCACGCAGCTCATGGCTGCCCGTAAGGGCCGGATGACCAACATGGCCAACCACGGCACCGGTTGGTGCCGCATGGAATTCATCGTTCCCGCCCGTGGCCTCATCGGCTTCCGTACCCGGTTCCTGACGGACACCCGAGGTGCCGGTATTGCCGCCTCCATCTCCGAGGGCTACGAGCCGTGGGCCGGACCGATCGAATACCGCACCAACGGTTCGATGATCGCTGACCGTGCCGGTGTTGTGACGCCGTTCGCCATGATCAACCTGCAGGAGCGCGGTTCCTTCTTCGTGAAGCCCACCTCCGAGGTTTACGAAGGCATGATTGTTGGCGAGAACTCCCGCGCTGACGACATGGACGTCAACATCACGAAGGAAAAGAAGCTCACCAACATGCGTGCCGCTTCCTCTGACACCTTCGAGAACCTGACGCCGCCGCGCGATCTGACCCTCGAAGAGTCCCTCGAATTCGCCCGCGAAGACGAGTGCGTCGAGGTAACCCCGGAGGCCATCCGTATCCGTAAGGTCATCCTGGACTCCAACGAGCGCGCCAAGGCCAACCGCGCCCGCGCCAAGTCCTAGCCTGCACTGACTGAAACAGTCAGGAACAGCTGAATGAAGAGAGGAGCTGCCGGTACGGTCCGTGGCATTGCTGCGGCCGTACTGGCGGCTCTTTTCGTTGCTGCAGCAGGAACGGTGCTGCACCGACAAACGGTGCCGCTGTCCGGCGTCGAGGTTCCCTGGGGCGTCGTGGCAGCCCTCGTGTTGCTGGCGTCGGCCCAACTGTGGCTTGCCGCGTGGTCGCGCTCGATTATCCCGACGGCGGTCGCCGGCGTGGTGGGCTATGCCGCCGTCGGCGTCTTCTCATCAGCGGGACCGGCCAAGCAGCTGGTGCTGGGAGATGCCGTAGGCAATGTGTGGGTCTTTGGCATCGCGGCGGTCACCGTGGTCATGCTGGTGGCAGCGAGCCGCCTGCGCGCCGCACAGCCGGCCGGCGCGGCGGTGGCGGTGGAACCTCTTTCGCCGCGATGACCATCGCCAGGGGAATCACGACGTCGGACGTGCGGGTGCGCACCGTGCAACTGTTTTCGCTGGTGTCCAGCAGGTAGCCCAACGCGTCCGTCAGGCCGTCGTCGAACCTGTAACGGACCACCACACGGATACCCGGCTTTGCAGTGAGAAGGAATTGTCTGGGTGGCAAATGCGGGGGAGTCACCGTTTCATACTAAGACGCGGGCTAGGTTGGCGTTGTCGCACTGTTGGATAATAGGCTCGGAAGTTGAGTGCCCGGCATGATGCCGGCCGTAGTACCCCGGCCATCGCCGGGACAAACCGTGGAGAGGTCTGGGACGTGACGTACGTAATCGCGCAGCCGTGTGTGGATGTCAAGGACAAGGCATGTATTGAAGAGTGCCCTGTCGACTGCATTTACGAAGGTGAGCGTTCCCTCTATATCCACCCCGATGAATGTGTCGACTGTGGTGCCTGCGAACCTGTGTGCCCCGTTGAGGCCATCTACTACGAGGATGACACCCCGGAAGAATGGGCTGACTACTACAAGGCCAATGTCGAGTTCTTCGACGACCTCGGATCCCCAGGTGGAGCCGCCAAGATTGGCAACACGGGCAAGGATCACCCGTTCATCTCCGCACTGCCCCCGCAGAACCAAGACCACTAAGGGCGGTTGTTTCTTTGATTTCCGCGGCACCGGCTTTCGGCCTGAACCTGCCTGACTACCCCTGGGAGGCCATGGCACCGTATGTTGCCACGGCAGCCAAGCATCCCGGTGGCGCAGTGAACCTTTCCATTGGAACGCCGGTGGATCCCACTCCCGGGCTCATTCGGGAGGCCCTGGCGGCCGCGGCGGACGCCCACGGCTATCCCACGGTTCATGGAACCGAGGCCCTGCGGCAGGCTGTGGTGGACTGGTTCGCCGGCCGACGCGGCGTGCCCGGACTGGACCCCAGGGACGTCATGCCGACGGTGGGTTCCAAAGAGCTTGTCGCGTGGTTGCCTTTCCTGCTTGGCCTCAGCGCCGGGGACGTCGTTGTGCGGCCCACGGTGGCCTACCCGACATACGACATCGGGGCTTCCTTGGCAGGGGCCACAGCGGTAGCTGCCGATGATCTGGAGGAATTGGATCCGGCCACCCGTGCCAAAGTCCGTTTGATCTGGATCAACTCACCGGGCAATCCCACCGGCAGCGTCCGCGACGTCGAGTCGCTGCGCAGAATCGTCGGCCAGGCCCGTGAACTCGGAGCCGTGGTGGCTTCGGACGAGTGCTACGCCGAGCTCGGCTGGGGCGAATGGGATGCCCAACGCGGGGGAGAGGCTGTTCCCAGCATCCTGGATCCCCGGGTCACCGGCGGCTCAACTGACGGGCTGCTGTGCGTGTATTCCCTGAGCAAGCAGTCCAACCTGGCCGGGTACCGTGCCGCGTTCGTGGCCGGCGATCCGGCCATCATGGCCAATCTGGTCAACAGCCGCAAGCATGCGGGCATGATTGTGCCATACCCTGTCCAGGAGGCAATGCGCGTAGCCTTGGGCGACGCCGGGCACGTCCTGGCCCAGAAAGACCTGTACCGCGGCCGTCGCGAGAGGCTGCTCCCGGCGCTGGAGAAGTTCGGGCTGCAGATCCACCAATCCAAGGCCGGCCTCTATCTCTGGTCCACGGCGGGCGAAGCCACCTGGGACACCGTGGCCAGGTTTGCCGGCCTTGGCATCGTGGTGGGCCCGGGCGTCTTCTACGGGGACGCCGGCAATGGTTTCATTCGCGTCGCCCTCACGGGCAGCGACGAGCGCATTGACGCCGCGGTTGAACGGCTTGCCACAGCCTCATAACAATGCTGTGACTTGCGCCACTGTTAGCGTGATTCCGCCAGTAATCGGACGGCACGGATTAGTTCCGCAGGGTTACTGGCGGTAGCTTTTTAACTGACTATCAATGGTGGCCTTCTCTAAGAAAGCACTTCGGCCGTTGGAGCCCTGCAACAGTAGGGCCGAAGGCGGCGACACCAGAAGTTGGTTGGACAAGCGTTCGATAGAGGCCCAAAGGCCTCATGAAGGGGACTCCATGACTGAGACCACCAGCGCGACACTGCGCCATGCCGGCGGCGAACTCGAACTGCCGCGCATCAAGGTTGTAGAAGGAAACGAAGGCTACGACGTTTCCAAGCTGCTGAAGCAGACGGGCGCCGTCGCCTATGACCCCGGCTTCATGAACACAGCGGCCACCACCTCGGCCATTACCTACATCGACGGCGACGCAGGCATCCTGCGTTACCGCGGTTACCCGATTGAGCAGCTCGCGCAGCACTCGAGCTTCCTCGAAGTTTCCTACCTGCTGATCTACGGGAACCTCCCCACTCCCACGGAGCTGGAAGAGTTCGACCAGAAGATCCGCCGCCACACGCTCCTGCACGAAGAGCTCAAGGGCTTCTTCGGCGGGTTCCCCCGTGATGCCCACCCCATGCCGGTGCTCTCCTCGGCTGTTTCTGCGCTGTCCACGTTCTACCAGGACTCGCTTGACCCCTTCAACGCGGAGCACGTGGAAGTTTCCACCATCCGCCTGATGGCCAAGCTGCCGGTCATTGCTGCCTACGCGCACAAGAAGTCCATCGGCCAGCCGATGCTCTACCCGGACAACTCCATGAACCTGGTGGAGAACTTCCTGCGCCTGAGCTTCGGCCTCCCGGCGGAGCAGTATGAGATGGACCCGGTAGTGGTCAAGGCGCTGGACCTCCTGCTCATCCTGCACGCAGACCACGAGCAGAACTGTTCCACCTCCACCGTTCGCCTGGTGGGTTCGTCCAACGCGAACCTCTTCGCTTCGGTGTCCGCAGGCATCAACGCCCTCTTTGGCCCTGCCCACGGTGGTGCCAATGAGGCCGTGCTGAAGATGCTCCGCCAGATCCAGGCCGACGGCATCAAGCCCGAGGACTACATGGAGAAGGTCAAGAACAAGGAAGACGGCGTCCGCCTCATGGGCTTCGGGCACCGCGTCTACAAGAACTACGATCCCCGCGCCAAGATCATCAAGGCGACGGCCCACGAAGTTCTCGGCAAGCTCGGCGGAAACGACGAACTGCTGGACATCGCGATGCGCCTCGAAGAGAAGGCCCTGGCTGACGATTACTTCATCCAGCGCAAGCTCTACCCGAACGTCGACTTCTACACCGGCCTCATCTACAAGGCCATGGGATTCCCGGAGAAGATGTTCACCGTGCTCTTCGCCATTGGCCGCCTCCCGGGCTGGATTGCCCAGTGGCGCGAAATGATCAACGACCCCCAGACCAAGATCGGCCGTCCGCGGCAGCTCTACACAGGGGAACCGGAACGCAACTACCCGGCCAACTGATACGGCAATATCGTCAATAACGACGGCGGCCGCCCACCTCGCAAGGTGGGCGGCCGCCGTCGTTGGTTGCGGTGCTTTGCAGACTAAGCGTTGTTCGCCGCAGCAGGCTGAGCAGCGTTGTAGCCGTACGGATTGTTCTTCTGCCAGCGCCAGTGGTCCTCGCACATCTGGTCCACGGTCTTGGTGGTGGACCAGCCGAGGTCGGCCAGGGCGGAGGAAGCGTCGGCCCAGAATGCGGGGAGGTCGCCGGCGCGGCGGCCAGTGATCTCGTAGGGAATGGGCTGCCCGACGGCCTTCTCGAAGGAGCGCAGCACCTCGAGCACTGACGAGCCGCGGCCGGAGCCCAGGTTCCAACGGCGGACCCCGGCGCGCTCAGCAATGTAGTTCAGGGCCGCTACGTGGCCGTCGGCCAGGTCCACCACGTGGATGTAGTCGCGCTGTGCAGTGCCATCGGGGGTGTCGTAATCGCCGCCGAAGACCATGAGCTTCTCGCGGCGGCCAACAGCCACCTGGGCGATGAACGGAACAAGGTTGTTGGGGATGCCCTGGGGGTCCTCGCCGATGCGGCCGGACGGGTGCGCGCCCACCGGGTTGAAATAGCGCAGCAGTGCGATATGCCAGCGGTCGTCCGCGTTGCCCAGGTCCGAAAGGATGTCCTCGATCTGTTCCTTGGTGCGGCCGTAGGGGTTGTTGGCGCCGATTTCCATCTTTTCGATGTAAGGGATCGGGTTGTGCTCGCCGTACACCGTGGCAGAGGAGCTGAACACGATGGAACGGACGTTGTGCTTGTCCATGGCCCGGAGCAGGTTCAAGGTGCCCACAATGTTGTTGTAGTAGTAGGCGAGGGGTTCCTGAACGGACTCTCCTACGGCCTTCAGGCCAGCGAAGTGGATCACGGCGTCGATCCGGTGCTGGTCGAACACGGCTTCGACGGCGGGCTCGTCCACCAAGTCAACCTTGTGGAAGGCGGCGGTCTTGCCGGTGAGCTCCGAAACACGGCGGAGAGATTCCTCGCTGGAGTTCACGAGGTTATCCAGCACGACGACGTCGTGGCCGGCTTCCTGAAGGGACAAAACGGTGTGGGAACCGATGTAGCCGGTGCCACCCGTGACAAGAATTTTCATGGTCTCTACGCTAGCGGAAAGTGGAGCCACGCCGCTTTGTGTTGAGCGGTGTTGAAGCACGTTCGTGCTAAAAACTACTGGTGCCTAAAATTGTTGATGCCGAAGCCCGGCGCCAGGAAGTTGTCCAAGCAGTATTCCGGATCATTGCCGACGATGGCCTGGAACGGGCATCACTGAGGGAAGTTGCCGACGAGGCAGGCCTGGCAGTGGGCTCCGTTCGGCACTACTTCGCCAGCAGCGACGACCTCCTGGTCTTCTCGTTCGGCGCAGTGATCGACCGCATTGCCGGTCGCCTGGAATCAGCACTGGCAGCAGTTGAGAAGGAAACGCCGGCCAGCCCGGAACAGCATCTGGCCGTGGTGAACCTTCTGGGACAATTCCTGCCCTTGGACGAGGAACTCGCAGTGGATGCTTGTGTGTGGATGGCGTTCAGGCACGCCGCCCGGATCAAACCTGTCCTGGCGGCCGAAGCCGAACGCAGCCACCGGACTGTAGCCGCCGTCGTCGGGCGTCTGATCATGCTCCTGAGCCCCGGCGGAGCCGACGACCAACAAACCCTCGTCACCGAAGCGGAACGGCTCCTGGCGACCATGGACGGCTTGTGCATGCACGCTTTATTGCAGCCGGAGTGGATGACGGCCGAGATGTGCAGCGACGTCCTCACAGCCCACCTGCGGTCGCTGCCCGGCGTTCCCGCGGCCCGATAGCAGACCCGCTGGCGGGAAGTATTCCCCGGCAAAGCAAAGCCGCCGGGCCCCTACCGTCGTGACGCAACGGGAATAGACTGGAACAGTCGGGAACCTGCCAAGGGAGGAATTCGGATGCACGAGTCAGGCGGCCCGGGATGGCGCATCACCATGGACACGTCCGGGCCGATGCTCATCGCCCTGTACTTGCGGGACGTGGCCGGATTGGATGGTGCCGGTAAACCGAGCCTGTCCCACGCAGACCCTAAAGTCCGGCATGCCGATCATCAGCACCTCACCTCCGACGTCGGGGGCATCCAAGCGCTCAAGACCGAGTGGGAGGCCTGGTGGGAAAGCCTGGTGAAGTCCTACCCCAACCCCGCCTCGGAACTGGCACCTCCCAGCTTCAAAGCCTTCGGCAACTCCCCGGCACTCCAACGCGTGCTGCAGGCCCACTTCGGCTCGGCCCTGGGCTGGGCCACCGACAGGATCGACGAGTACGCCGACCTTGAAGCTACCCGTGAGGCCAACGGCGTCACGCAGATGCTTAGCGAGATGGTGGAGGACCGGCTCCTGGAGGTCGGCCGGAGTTCCCGGGACTTCGAGCTCACCATCATTGAGCTGCCGTTGAATGAGCCGAGGGCCTGGTACCTGGAACCCAGCACGATGATCATGAGCCACAAGCTTTTGGCCGAGCCCGACGTGTTCCGGAGCTATGTTCAGCCGGTGGTGGAGATCCTCGCCTGAGCGGGCTCACGTGGTGGGTGCTGAGACCGTAATGGTTACCGCCGTGGCAGGGGATGCAGAGGCTTGCCAGCCGTCGCGCTTCTCCCGGTTCCACGCCTGGCCCCCAACATCCACCTGGGTAATGGCCAGGGTCTTGGCGTTCGCCACAGCCCAGTGGGCAACGGCCCAAGCCTGGGCGCCGGTGATGTCCACCTGGACCGAACGGCCTTGGACGGTGGCCGCCTGCGTGCCGAACGCCGCCGTAAGTTCATCGACGACGGCGGCAGGGTCGCCAGCCGCTTCGGGCATTCGCAGTTCGCAGCTCAGTGACGCCTCGGAGTGCCCTGTGAGCGCAGACGCAAAGGCCCTGGCCATGCCCTCGTGCTGGGCATAGGCGCGGGGGAAGGCTGAGCGCTGCACCGCTTGGGCGGCCTGGGTGATCTCCATGGATTCGTAGCCGGGGACTTTGACCAGCCCGTCAAAGAAGGCATTCGCTGCGTAGACGGGGTCCATGACCTGGGCCTCAGTTCCCCAGCCCTGTGAGGGGCGCTGCTGGAAGAGCCCACGCGAGTCGGGGCCGGCTTCGTCGCCGTAGTTGATGTTGCGGAGCCGGGACTCCTGCATGGCGGTGGCAAGGGCAATGCTCGCTGCCCGGGGCGGCAGGCCGCGCCGGACGGATATGGCAGTGATAAGGGAAGCGTTCGCGGCCTGGTCCGTGGCGAGCTCGTGGTTTTCGGCACCGACGACGGCGACGCAGCGCTCCGTGACCAGGGTCTCGGAGCGCTGCAGCACAGCAACGATCGCATAAATGGCACCTGCTACGAGGGCCACAGCCAGCACCGCTACGATGGCGCGGCGGAACCGGCGCACGGAGGTCCTCCTGCTAGTTGGCGTGAAGGGCCTCGTTGAGCTCCACGGTCTGGCCCTTGCGCGGAAGGACTTCCACGCCACCAGTGGTGGAGTTGCGGCGGAAGAGCAGGTTGGGGACACCGGAGAGTTCCACGGCCTTGATGATCTTGCTGGTGTCCTCGCCGTTCTCGTCCTTGGGGCCGGGAACACGAACACGCGTTCCGGCAGTGACGTACAGTCCGGCTTCCACCACGGAGTCATCGCCGATGCTGATGCCCACACCGGAGTTGGCGCCGAGCAGGACGCGCTCGCCCAGGGCGATCTTTTCCTTGCCGCCACCGGAGAGCGTGCCCATGATGGATGCCCCGCCGCCAACATCGGTGCCGTCGCCGGCTACGACGCCGGCAGAGATACGGCCTTCCACCATGGACGTGCCCAGGGTGCCCGCGTTGAAGTTCACAAAACCTTCGTGCATCACGGTGGTGCCTTCGGCCAGGTGCGCACCCAGGCGCACGCGGTCGGCGTCGGCGATGCGCACACCGGTGGGGACAACGTAGTCCACCATTCGCGGGAACTTGTCCACGCCGTAAACCACTACGTTGCCGCGCTTGCGAAGGCGGGCCCGGGTCAACTCGAAACCATCAACCGCGGCGGGACCGAAGTTGGTCCACACGACGTTGGGAAGCTTGCCGAAGACGCCGTCCAGGTTGATGCTGTTCGGCTTGACCAGGCGGTGCGAGAGGAGGTGCAGGCGCAGGTACGCGTCGGCGGTGTCAGCCGGGGCGGCATCAAGGTCGATCTGTGCGAAGACGACTTTCTGCTCCGTGCCGCGATCGGCGTCCTTGCCGTCGTCGGCCAAGGCAGTGAGTGCCGGGTCGGCGTTCTCGACGTCGCGCAGGGACTCGGCGGCAACGCCCAGCGAGGGAGCCGGGTACCAGACGTCCAGCACTGTTGCTTCCCCGGAGGCCGAGGTGGCGATCGTGGCGAGGCCGAACCCGTAGGCCGATCGGTGGTGGGCGGGCGCGTCTGTGGGCACAGCAGAGGAAGCAGTTTCAGTCATGCGCCAAGTGTATCCAGCACTCGGAGGTCGGTTTAAACCCGTCTCATGCCGTGGTGGTCGCATTGAGGGTTGTTAAGCTGGACCGGTGACCCTGAACCCTGCCCCCGCCCTCCTCGACCTGCGCCAGGACGTTGCCCTGCTGACGGCCGCGATCATCGACTTCAACAGCGTCTCCGGCAACGAGACAGAACTGGCTAATGCGGTCGAGTCCGCCTTGCGCGCCATCCCTGCCTATACGGTGATCCGCGATGGCGACGCCATCATTGCCCGGACCGAACTTGGCCGCCCCGAGCGTGTCATCCTGGCCGGCCACCTGGACACGGTGCCCCTGCCCACCGTTGAAGGCTCGCTGGGCACCGTTCCGTCCACCTGGGAATCCGGCGTGCCCGGCGAGGGCGTGCTGTACGGCCGCGGAACCACCGATATGAAGGGTGGCGTGGCGGTGCAACTCGCGCTTGCGGCGACCCTGTTCGACGACGGCCGGAAACCGGACAAGGATGTCACCTTCGTTTTCTACGACCACGAGGAAGTCGAAGCCGTGAAGAGCGGATTGGGCAGGTTGGTCCGCAACCACGGTGATCAACTGCACGGCGACTTTGCAATCCTGCTGGAACCCACGCACGGCACCGTGGAAGGTGGTTGCAATGGGACCAGCCGGTTCGAGGCAACGACCCTGGGTGAAACGGCCCACTCTGCCCGCGCATGGATGGGCGTCAACGCGATCCACGCTGCTGCCCCCATCCTGGCGAGGCTCGCAGCGTATGAACCACGCACCATCAACGTGGACGGCCTCGATTACCGCGAGAGCCTCAACGCGGTGAAGATCAACGGCGGCACAGCCGGCAACGTCATCCCGGACCGCTGCGTGGTGGAAATCAACTACCGCTTCGCTCCGGACAAGACGCCGGACGAGGCCGAGGCGCACGTCCGGGAACTTCTGGAAGGATTCGACGTCGTCCGTACCGACGCTGCTGCCGGCGCCAGGCCCGGTCTGAACCATCCCGCGGCCGCATCCTTCGTGGCCGCGGTCGGTGCCGAGCCCAAGCCCAAATACGGGTGGACCGACGTCGCGCGCTTCAGTGAGCTGGGCATCCCGGCGGTTAACTTCGGGCCCGGCGACCCGCTGCTGGCACATAAGGACAACGAACACGTCGACGCCGACGCCATCCGCGAGTGCCTCCGTGCACTGAGGACGTGGCTGGCGCCCTAGCCCGGGATACCGCAACGCCCAAAAGAGAAGGTCCGCAGCCTCATGGCTGTGGACCTTCTCTTTGTTTGCTTGCGGACTACTTCTTGTCCGGACCCTCCACGGAGTCCTTGGCAAGGGGATCGTTTCCGCCCACCATGAGCCCCGTCCGGAGGCTGGGCGCCGCGACGCCACCGGCGGCCTTCTTGGAACCACGGCGTTCAATCATGATCGCGATCCGGGACACGGTCAGGTTGATCAGGATATAGATGGCCGCGCCGACGAAGAATGCCGGGAACAGGAAGTCCGGACCGAGGAAGTCGGCCATGATCTGGATCTTCCGCAGCAGTTCCTCATAGCCCACGATGTAGCCGAGCGAGGTGTCCTTGAGCAGCACCACCAGCTGGGCGACCAGCGAGGGAAGCATGCGGCGGACGGCCTGCGGAAATTCGATGGACATGCGTGACTGGAAGCTTCGCAGGCCGATGGCAAGGCCGGCTTCGCGTTGTCCCTTGGGCAGCGACTGGATGCCTGCACGGAGGATTTCGGCAAAGATGGCGGCGTTGTAGAGCGTCAGCCCCACCACCACTGCCTGGAATTGACCGGTGGCGAAGACCAGCAGGACGAACAACATCATGAGCACCACGGGCATGCCGCGAAGGAACTCAAGGACCACCTGGGTGGGGATGCGGATCCAGGCAATCAGGGAAATGCGCAGCAAGCAGAGAGCAATGCCCAGGGGGAATGCGATGATCGCTGCCACGGCAGCTGCGGCCAGCGTGGACAGGATGCCCTGGCCGATCAGGCTCCAGACATCCGGGGCCATGGGGCCGTAGAAGATCTCCCAACGGTCGGCGTCGAAGATTCCCTGCTGGGCGAGGGTCATCACTGCGATGGCGAGGATGCCGAGGATGATCAGGATGCCGGCCGCGGATCCGATCAGTGAATAAAGGCGGGCCTTGGGCCCGGGGACGTCGTACAGGACCGAAGTCATCGGGCAATCGCCACCTTTCGTTCAACAAAGTGCGCCAAAAGTCCCAAAGGCACCGTTATGAGGAGGTAGAAGAACGCCACTCCCAGCAGGATCCAGAGAACTTGGTCACCGTAGTCGTTGGAGAGCTTGCGGCCGTAGCCGAAAAGCTCGAGGACGAAGAACGCGCCGGCAACGGACGAGTTCTTCACCAAGGCGATCAGGATGTTGATCAACGGGGGGATGACTGTACGGACGGCCTGGGGCAGGACAATGAAGCCCAGCACCTGGGTGAAGGTCATACCGATGCTGCGGGCAGCTTCGGCTTGGCCTACGGGCACGCTGTTGACGCCGGAACGGACTGCTTCGGCGATGAAGGCTGCCGTGTAGCTGCTCAGCGCGATGATGGCGGCGACTTCGAATTGCTCGAACTTGACGCCCAGCCGGGGAAGAACGATCGCTGCGAAGAAGAAAATAATGGTCAACGGGGTGTTACGGGCGACTTCAACATAGAACATGCTGAAACCACGGAGTGCAGCCACGGGGGAGACCCTCATGGCCGCCAGGAGTGTGCCGACAATGAGGGCAATGATTCCTGAAATGACGGAAAGATAAAGGGTCCGGAGAAATCCGTCCCAGTATTCGGGGAGGCTTGCTATGACGGCGTCCATGGTTTCCTTTGGCAGCTGCTAATCAGGGAACAGGGTCCTGGAGTCGTCAACTGCCGCCGCCCGGAAGGGGCGGCGGCAGTCAACGGATCCCGACTAGTAGCGGTTGACCGCGGGAAGTTCAGGAGTGGTCTTGATGACCTTGCCTGCAGTGGCTTCCCAAGCCTTCTTGTAATCGCCGTCCTTCTGGAATGCTTCGAGCTGGTCGTTGATCCAGTTGCGGAAGACAGTGTCGTCCTTCTTCAGGCCGATACCGTAGGGCTCCTTGGTGAAGGTTTCATCCGAGGCGAGCTTGAACGCATCCGGTTCCTTATCCACGTAGCCGGCCAGGATCACGTTGTCAGTGGTCACGGCAACTACCTGCTTGTTGCGCAGCGGCTCCAGGCAGGCGGTGTAGGTCGCAGCAGGTACAACCTCGGCGCCGTACTTTTCAGCGATGGTTTTGGCCGGGGTGGAACCGGTCACGGAGCAGACCTTCTTGCCCTTGACGTCCTCGGGCTTGGTGATGGAGGTGTCGTCCTTGTTGACCAAGAGGGCCTGGCCCGCTTCGTAGTACGGTCCAGCGAAGGCAACCTTCTCCTTGCGGGCGTCGTTGATGGTGTAGGTGGCGATGACGAGGTCAACGCGTCCCTGCTCGATGAACGATTCGCGGTTCTGGGAGACGGTCTCCACCCATTCGATCTTGTCGGCCGGAATGCCCAGCTTGGCGGCGATTGCCTTGCCCATTTCAACGTCGAAACCGACAGGCTTGCCGTCCAGGCCCTTCTGGCCGAAGAGCGGCTGGTCGAACTTGGTGCCAATGGTGATCTTCTGGGCCTTGTTCAGCTTCTCCATCGTGGTGCCGGCCTCGAAGCTGGCCGAAGCAACAGGGGGAGTGGTGGTGCTGCTGCCGCCACATGCGCTCAGCGAGAGGGCGAGCACGGCAGAAGCGGCCACCAGCAGCGACTTCCTCCGGGTAATGAAAGCCTTCATGACATTCCTTTCTTAGGTTGGCCGTCTTACGGCCTGGGTGCGGTCTCTACGGCCTGGGTGCGGGCGGTAAAGAGCTAGTGGGTCAAAAGCTTGGACAGGAAATCCTTGGCGCGTGTGCTCTTCGGGTTCGTGAAGAATTCCTCGGGAGTGGCGTCCTCCACGATCTGGCCGTCAGCCATGAACACCACGCGGTCAGCGGCTTTGCGGGCGAAGCCCATCTCGTGCGTGACCACGATCATGGTCATGCCTTCCTTGGCCAGCTGGATCATGACGTCCAGGACTTCGTTGATCATTTCGGGGTCCAACGCCGACGTGGGCTCGTCAAACAGCATGACCTTGGGCTTCATCGCAAGAGCACGTGCGATGGCCACACGCTGTTGCTGGCCACCGGAGAGCTGTGCAGGAAGCTTCGGGGCCTGGTGCCCGACGCCGACGCGTTCCAGGAGAGCCATGGCTTCCTTGTCGGCAGTTCCCTTGGCCACGCCCTTCACCTTGATGGGACCCAACGTGACGTTCTCAAGAATCGTCTTGTGGGCGAACAGGTTGAAGGACTGGAAGACCATTCCGACGTCGGCACGAAGGTGCGCGAGGTCCTTGCCTTCTTCGGGAAGCTTCTTCCCGTCGATGGCGATGTCACCGTCGTCGATGGTTTCCAAACGGTTGATGGCACGGCACAGGGTGGATTTACCGGAACCGGAAGGCCCGATGACCACCACCACTTCGCCCTTCTTGACCTGGAGGTTGATGTCCTTGAGGACGTGCAGTTGACCGTAGTGCTTGTTGACGCCGTTCAGTGAGACGAGGGCATCGCCGGACGCTTGAGTAGTCATACGACGAATCTAGCGAACAAAGAAGCAAATATGACCACGGTCACGGCAACTTCCTGAAGATCGTGACTGAACAGAAACCTGCTCCCCAGCGATATACCAGACTGCAATGCAAGAAGCGGGTCGCAGTAACGGAGCAGCCGCCTGTAAGCGCTAGCCTTGGGCAATGAGCATCAGCCAGCACCCAGTACCCCGCCCGGATGCCAACGGCCAGGTCAGGACCAGCAATGTGCCCCTGCCCTCGGACATCGCGCCGGCCAAGCACAAGGGCTCCTTGGAGCTTCGCCGCAAACAGGCGGATACGGGAATGTCTGATCAACATTTGCTGGACACCAGTGGTGCCGGGCAGTTCATCCATACGGATCCATGGCGGGTCCTGAGGATTCAAAGCGAATTCGTTGAGGGCTTCGGAGCGCTCGCAGACCTGGGCCCGGCAGTAAGCGTTTTTGGCTCGGCCCGCACCAAGCCCGGAACTGAATACTACGAAATGGCCGTGGACGTCGGACGCAAACTGGCAGAGGCCGGCGTCGCCGTCATCACGGGCGGCGGACCGGGCTCCATGGAGGCGGCCAACAAGGGCGCCGTCGAGGGCAACGGGGTTTCCGTGGGCTTGGGCATTGAGTTGCCTTTCGAACAGGGCCTCAACCAGTGGGTGGACCTGGGGATCAACTTCCGGTACTTCTTCGCCCGCAAGACCATGTTCGTCAAGTACGCCCAAGGCTTCGTGGTCCTGCCGGGTGGGCTCGGGACGCTCGATGAACTGTTCGAAGCCATGGTGCTGGTGCAGACCCGCAAGGTGACGTCCTTCCCCATCGTGCTCCTGGGCGTCAGGTTCTGGGGTCCCATGATCGAATGGATCCGGGAGACACTGGTGGCGGAGGGCATGGTGTCCGAAAAGGACCTGGACCTGATCCAGTTGGTGGATGACCCCGCTGACGCCGTTCACCGCGTTTTGCACGGCGCCCCGCTCCCTCCCACACCCAACGGGAACCAGCGCCCGGAATAGGGCACCCGTTTCTGGCACGATGGACCTGTGAGCTTTTTCCTGGTGTTTCTCGCGATTGTCCTCATCGGCGCTGTGCTGTACCTCGGAGCCGGGATGGTCCGGGGGAAGTCCATCGGAGCGGGCCTGGACGATCCCGTGCCCAACCTTCCTCCGGTGGTCCTTCCGGCCAAGGCCACGCCCTCCGACGTCGACTCCCTGCGTTTCGCCCTGGGGCTGCGGGGATATCGCATGGACCAGGTTGACCAGGTCCTCGATGATCTTCGGGACCAGCTGCAGGCCAAGGACCAGGAGATCGAACGCCTCAGTGCACCGGCTCAGCCTCGGCTGGAGGACGGCGGAACCGGCCGGACCACACCGTGAGCCAACAGTCCCGGAGCCAGCCAGTGCAGGGACCCACGGAACGGATATCGCGCTCAGTTTCTGCCGCAGCCACCCGGATGGCCGGGTGGCCGTGGTGGATCCAGGTTTCGTTGGTGTTCGTGGCGGCCAGACTGGTCAGCGCCTGCATTTTCATGGCCGCTGCCATCCAGCAGGGCACCAACCCGTGGTTCCCGCCCGCCCCCGATTACTGGAACTTCATCACCATTTGGGACGGACGCTGGTACCAGGAAGCAGCGGAGAACGGCTATCCGGCAGACCTTCCTGTGGATGCCAACGGCGTGGTCAAGGAAAACGCCTGGGCCTTCTACGCACTGTTTCCCTTTCTGGCCCGGGGCCTGTCTGCCATCACGGGCATCGGAACCCTCCCTGCGCTGACGGCGATAGCGATGGTGGCCGGCCTCGGCGCGGCTTTGGTCATCTACACGCTCTTCCGGGAGTTTGCAGGCCGGCGTACAGCCATGTGGGGCGTCGTCTTCGTGTCGACGTTCCCGGTGTCACCCATCCTGCAGGTTCCGTATGCAGAGTCCCTGAACCTGATGCTCCTGGCCGCGTCCCTGTTGCTCGTCGTCAGGCGCCACTATCTGGCCGCCATCCCCGTAGTGCTCCTGATGTGTTTGTCGAGGCCCACGGGAGTGCCGTTTGCCACGATGCTGGGGCTGCTGTTCCTGTGGCGCTTGTGGCAGCGGTGCCGGCCCTCGACAACGGCGCTGACGTCTGATGGCTCCACTGCAGCTGCCGGCGGTGGAGCAGACCCCACGTCGACGCGCAATCTGGTATCACTGGCCGTCCTGGTCGCCACCACGGGCCTGGGTGCTCTGGCCTGGCCGGCCATCGCGTGGGCCGTGACAGGGGACCCGACGGCGTACACCCGCACCGAGACTGCGTGGCGTGGCCACGACCTTGTGCCGTTCAAACCGTGGTTCGATACCGGCCGTATGTTGTTCGGACCGGTCTTGGGACCCTTGGCTCCCTTCATTTTTACGGGACTTTTCGTGCTGGTGATGGTCTCCAAGCCGGTCAGGGCGATCGGGACGGAGCTGCGGCTGTGGTGTGCCTGCTACATGGCATACCTGCTGGTCTTCCTGCACCCGCAAACCAGCACCTTCCGCATGCTCCTGCCGCTGTTCCCGCTGGCCCTCGGGGCAGCCATGCTGTCCAAATCCAAGGCGTACAGGGGCACCGTGGTGGCCATGTTCGTCCTTCTCCAGATTGTCTGGGTGGTCTGGCTGTGGGCATGGGCCCCCTTGCCCGGGGGAGGCGACTATCCGCCCTGACGTGGAGCTTTGCCGGGGAAAGGCAATATGTACAAAGCCCGGACAAATCACGTGCTGATTCGCTACGGACGGGTAAGTACGGGATAATGGTCTACGAGCAAGGACAAAGCACCTAAAAGTGCCCGGCCAAGGCGGCCTCCCAAGCGGTGCCGCCGGCTGCAATTGCGATGCGGATCCAGCCCGGCCGGGTTGGGCGTGACTTGGGACAAATGGAGGGGATTTTCCTAATGGCGGCGATGAAACCACGTACTGGCGACGGCCCGATGGAAGTAACCAAAGAGGGACGCAGCCTGATCATGCGTGTGCCGCTCGAAGGCGGCGGACGACTTGTGGTCGAGCTCAACGCCGCTGAAGCGGAGAACCTCAAGGAATGCCTCGTAGGTGTGACCGAATAGATGTACCAAGCAGGGCCCGGCTGGAGCCGGGACCCTGCTTTTTGGTTTAACGCTGGTGCCTGCCAACGCTGGCGCCTACTTCTTGACCGCCACCAAAAGTCCGTCGCCGGTGGGCAGCATCGCCGAAGCCAGCCGCTCGTCGTCGCGGATTGCTTTGCCGATCTGACGCAAAACAACGGTGGTGGCATCGCGTGCAGCCGGGTTGGAGACGCGGTCCTTGTCCAGGGCATCGTTGATGACCAGGGTGCCACCGGCCTTCAGGAGGCGGATCGCCTGCTCCACGTACTTGGGGAAGTTGGGCTTGTCGGCGTCGATGAAGACGAGGTCGTAGGCGGAGTCGGTCAAGCGTGGCAGCACGTCCGCTGCCCGGCCGGAAATGGTGCGGGTCCGGTTTGCGGGGCTGCCGGATTCCAGAAACGCCTCCCTGGCCGCCTTGAGGTGCTCAACGTCAACGTCGATGGTGGTCAGGACGGCCTGCGGGCCCAAGCCGCGCAGGAGGCAGACGCCTGACACTCCAGCTCCCGAACCGACTTCAACCACTGTCTGCGCTTTGGAAGCTGCGGCCAGAACGGTCAGGACCGCGCCCACGCCCGGGCTGATGGGGGTCACTCCCAGCTCGAAGGACCGCTCCCGGGCACGCAACAAGACGTCATCCTCAGCCGGCAGATCTTCGGCATAGGACCAGCTGCTTGACTTGTCGGCACTCATGAAGGGTTTCGCTTTCCGCGGGTAGGGGTGTTTGTACCAAGACTACTGTGTAGGGACCGCGAATCCCGCTGTTGCGCAGCCGCCCCGCGGTTGTGTCCGGCGACGTTTTCAGCCCTCCGGGAAAAAGTCCTGCCAGTCAGGAAATTCCCAGACAACCTTGGGATGATGTTGCTCCGGTCATCCATGAGGTGGGCGGCACCGAAAGCCTCGGTGAACCACAGTTTGAGGGGAGTGGACGATGCCGGCATCGCATGCTGCGCCAGTCCAGACATCGGAGAGCATTGAGGGCGTTACCGACTGGGTCATGCCCAGCTGGGAAGAAGTGGTTGCGAACCACTCCGCCAAGGTATATCGCCTCGCCTATCGCTTGACCGGCAACAAGTTCGACGCCGAAGACCTCACCCAGGAAGTTTTTGTCCGGGTGTTCCGTTCGCTGGAGAACTTCAAGCCGGGAACCTTGGACGGCTGGTTGCACCGCATCACCACCAACCTGTTCCTGGACCAGGCCCGGCGCAAGAGCCGGATCCGTTTCGATGCGCTTGCGGAGGACGCCGAGTCCCGGTTGCCCGGCCGCGAACCCGGCCCGGAGCAAAGCTTCGAGCACAACAACCTCGACCTTGACGTGCAGCGTGCCCTGGAAGAGCTGCCCCCTGACTTCCGCGCAGCCGTCGTGCTGTGCGATCTTGAAGGTCTGTCCTATGACGAGGTCGCGGAAGCGCTCGGCGTGAAGCTGGGAACCGTGAGGTCCCGTATCCACCGAGGCAGGACCATGCTGCGCGAGAAACTTGCCCACCGTGACCCCCGTCCGGCAGAGGCCCGCAAGCCGCGCCTGAAGATGCCGCGCATCGCAAGCATCCTTTAGGACGTCGATGCCTCGACACCCTCGTCGGCCGGGATTGCGGTCCAGGCGCACCTTGGCTGCGCTGCGCCACACTCGAAACCCGGAACACCTGCAGGTCTGTACCGATTGCAGCAACGCCCTTCGCCGGGAACGTCAGTATCTTGAACGTCTCCGGGGTGCCTCCGTGCCCGAAGCCAGCCAGGATCTGGCGGCCCGGCTGATTCAGCACACAGAGCGTCTTGCCAACGAGCCTGGGCCGGCCTTCATGGCCGAGCCGCCACCCAGCGGGGTTCGGCGCGGCCTTCGCCTCGCCGGTGTCGCGGCCAGCACGCTGGCTGTCAGCGCCGGTGCTTTGGCAGTGTCCGCCTACGTGGTGGCCGGCGATGAAGACCGGCAGCTCCGTGCCGGGACCAGCGACGTCGGTGCACTCGCCGGTGCGTGGACGGGCAGCCCTGTGGAAACGATGGTGGGGCCCGCGTTCCGGGCCGGGAGTTCCGTCAGCCTTGACCCCGCCCAGCTGGAAGACCTGCGCGACCAAGGATGGGCCTGCCCCGAGCTGTCCGGGATGGGCTTCCACGTGGTTTCAGCCCAGGCGACCATGCGCAACGGGCATCCTGCGGTGGAGATCCGGCTCGAGAGCAATGGCCACTACGCGACCATAGTGGAAGAGCACCTGCCGGCTGATACGTCCGAACATGGGCAATCGGCGTCCGCCCGGCTTTCCGTCACCCAGGGAAGCCCTTGGGAGGCCGTTTACACCATGCCGGCGGCGGTGATCAGCTACTCTTCGGATCTTCCGGCAGATTCTGCCGATGATGCGGTGCCGGAAATCGTCCGGGCGGGCGAGTCCATGGCCGTTGCCGCTCCGAACGAAGGGACCGAGGCGTGGTATGCGAGGCTGCTGCGCGGGCTCCAGACCCTTCTTCGTCCCGCCGGTTTATGAGCGACACCACAGACAAGGTAATCTTCGTAGCGTGTTTGGAATCAACGGCCCGGAGTTCATACTCCTTCTGATTATCGGCGTACTCGTCATCGGTCCCAGCCGTTTGCCCGAATACACTCAAAAGCTTGCAAACCTAGTGAAGGAAGTCCGTCGGATGGCTTCGGGTGCGCGTGAGCAGATCAAGGAAGAAGTCGGCATCGATATCGATGAAGTCGACTGGAAGAAGTACGATCCCCGCCAGTACGATCCCCGGCGCATCATCAAGGACGCACTCCTGGATGACGACACCAAGCCGGTCAGTGCGGGAGGGCCTGCCGCCGCGGCGACGGCTGCTGCAGCCACCTCCGCAGAGACCAAGCCACAGGCACCCACCAGGGTCATAGAACGCTTGGCTGAAGGCGAAGCTGCGCCTTTCGATTCCGAAGCCACCTGATTCGGGAGCCCAGGCCGCGGGCTAAGCGGAGTCGCTAGCGGGGTTGGATTCCCAACGACAGCCCTGACAACCCCCGCGGACGCGAGGCCAACGCCGCCGCCACATCCTGCATGGCCTTGGCAGCGGCAGTTTCTGGTGCGGCGAGGACGACGGGCTTCCCGGCGTCACCACCTTCGCGCAGTTGGATGTCCAAGGGAATCTGGCCCAGCAGCGGTACCTCGCTGCCCACGGCGGCGCTCAACCGCTCAGCCAGGATGGCACCTCCGCCACTTCCGAACAATTCCATCCGGCCGCCGTCGGGCATCTCCAGGAACGACATGTTCTCGATGACGCCGGCCACTTTCTGGCCCGTCTGGGTAGCGATGGTGCCGGCACGTTCGGCGACGTCGGCGGCAGCGGCCTGCGGCGTGGTTACCACCAGGATTTCTGCGTTGGGCAACAGCTGGGCTACGGATATGGCGATGTCGCCCGTGCCGGGAGGCAGGTCCAGGAACAAGGCATCGAGGTCACCAAAATAGACGTCGGTGAGGAATTGTTCCAAGGCCCGGTGCAGCATGGGACCACGCCACGCCACTGGCTGGTTGCCTGCAACGAACATGCCGATCGAAATGACCTTGACGCCGTAGGCCACCGGCGGCAGGATCATGTCGTCCACCTGCGTGGGTTTCTGGGTAATGCCCATCAGTGCCGGCACGGAGAAGCCGTGGACATCAGCGTCCACGATGCCCACCCGCAGGCCCTGCGCGGCCAGTGCGCAGGCCAGGTTGACGGTGACGGACGACTTGCCGACACCGCCCTTTCCGCTGGCCACGGCGTAGACCTTGGTCAATGAACCCGGCTTGGTGAAAGGTATGCCGCGCTGGCCGCCGGGGCCGCGAAGCTGTTCCTTAAGTGCTTCGCGCTGGGCCGGGGTCATGACCTTCAGTTCGACGTTCACTGCATTGACGCCTGCCACCTTGGACAAAGCCGCGGTAGCGTCCGCCGTGATTGTCTCGCGGAGTGGGCAGCCGGCAATTGTCAGCAGAACGGCGACGTGGACTGTACCGGCATCGTCGGATGACACGGATTCCACCATTCCGAGCTCCGTGATGGGCCGGCGAAGCTCGGGGTCGATAACGGTTGCCAAGGCAGCATGCAGGGCCTCGGCAGATGCGGTGCTCATTCGGTCAGGCTCGGCTTTCGGGGTTGTCAGGCGACGGTTTCGCGGTGGAGTGCTGGGGTCCCGCGGTCCGAGCCGGACGGACTTTCGGGATCTGCTGCGTGCGGGGACCTCGCGACTTGTCCCGCTTCTCCTTGAGCTTCTCCTTCACTTTCTCGCCCGACGACTCTGAGCCGTCTGCCGCGGATTCACTCTCGCGGAGTTCTTCCTGGGCATCAATGATGTCCTCCAGGAGGCTCCGAAGCTCTGCGCGGACGTAGTCGCGGGTGGCAACTTCGCGCAGGGCGATACGGAGTGACGCAAGTTCCCTGGTCAGGTACTCGGTATCGGAGAGGTTCCGCTCGGCGCGCTGACGGTCCTGCTGGAGGGACACGCGGTCGCGGTCATCCTGCCGGTTTTGGGCCAGAAGGAGCAACGGCGCAGCGTACGAGGCCTGGAGGGACAGCATGAGCGTCAGGAGGGTGAAGCCCAGTTCCATCCGGTCGAACTGCCAGTCCGTGGGCGCAAACGTGTTCCAGACAAGCCAGAAAACGCAAAAGATCGTCATGTAGACGAGGAACGTCGGCGTACCCATGAAGCGGGCGAAGCCTTCGGTGGCGTTGCCGAAAGCATCCGGGTTGGGGGAGAACTTGGGCAGGATCCGTTGGCGGCCGCTCAGGGGCGTGTCGAGGCTGCTGCTTGAGCGTCCCGACGTCTTGGGGGATCGGGTGGCGTTGTTATCAGCCAATGCGGCCTCCAAGTTTCCTTATAGGGGCGTCGTCCTCGTGGGCGCGCCAGTCATCCGGCAACAGGTGATCCAGCACGTCATCAACAGTCACCGCCCCCACGAGGCGGCCGTCGTCGTCAACGACTGGGAGGGAATTGAGGTTGTAGGTGGCCAAGGTCCGGGCGACTTCGCTGATGTGGGCCTGGTCCGAGAGCGGTTCAAGATTTTTATCCACGAGGTTCCCCAGCGGTTCCGGTGGCGGGAAGCGTAAAAGTTGCTGGATATGCACAACGCCCAGGAACCGGCCCGTGGGTGTCTCCAGCGGAGGCCGCGCAATGAAAATGGAGGATGCCAACGCGGGGGAGAGTTCCTCGCGGCGGACGTGGGCCAGTGCTTCGGCAACGGTTGCTTCCGGGGGGAGGATGACGGGAACCGGGGTCATCAGGCCACCGGCGGTGTCTTCGTCGTACTCCAGGAGGCGACGGACATCTTCGGCTTCCTGGGGTTCCATGAGTTGCAGCAGCTCTTCCGCCTGCGCCGAAGGAAGTTCGGCGAGGAGGTCGGCGGCGTCGTCGGGGTCCATCTCTTCGAGGACGTCGGCGGCACGCTCCACGTCCAGGGCGGAGAGAATTTCCACCTGGTCATCTTCGGGTAGTTCCTGGAGGACGTCCGCAAGGCGCTCATCCTGAAGCTCGCTGGCAACTTCGAAGCGGCGCTTGTCGCTCATCTCCTGGAGGGCTTCGGCGAAGTCGGCGGGCTTGAGGTCCTCGTGGGTGGCGACGAACTGGGTAGCCGCCTGCGGTTCGTTGTGGGCGCCGGTCTGGGCATCGGCCCAATCGATGATCAGGGTTTCATTGCGGCGAAGCCTGCTCAGCGGTGACAGGGAGTGACCGCGGCGCACGAACAGCTTGCTGACGAACCAGTCCTTGGACCGGTGCTGGTCCATGGCGATGTCCTCGATCGTGGCGTCACCGGAGCCATCGGCCAGCGTGACCCGGCGGTCGAACATCTCGGCGACCACGAGGGTTTCGGCACCCCGCTGTTCGAAGCGGCGCAAATTGACCAGTCCAGTGCAAATGATCTGCGTCTGGTCAATGGACGTAATCCGGGTCATTGGAACGAAGACGCGCTTCTTGCCCGGTACCTCCACCACGATGCCCACCACGTGGGGAGCGCCGCGGGTGCCCCTGGAGAGCACCACGACGTCGCGCAACCGGCCCAAACGGTCGCCCAAGGGGTCGAAGACGTCCAGGCCGAGCAGGCGCGCGACAAAGACGCGTGAAGGATGTGTGCTCATGTTTACAGGCTACCGAGTCTGCTCTCTTTTAGCTGAATTCCAGCAGGTTCACATGTACATGGGACACAATGGGGCTATGTCTAACATTTTTGGTGCCCCCAAAGCCGTTGAGGAATCCCGCAGCGTCCCGCAAGGCGACACCGTGGGTTCGTACACCTCGTATTTGGATGCCCAGAAGGCGGTGGACTACCTCGCGGACCAACAGTTCCCGGTGCAGCTGGTGTCCATCGTGGGCAACGACCTCAAAATGGTGGAGCGGGTGACCGGCCGGCTGAGCTACCCGAGGGTGGCACTGTCCGGGGCTTTGAGCGGCATGTGGTTCGGCCTCTTCGTGGGCGTCATGCTCTCCTTCTTCACCCCGGCCGGCGGTCCGTTCTCCATCATCACCTCGGTGCTGATGGGTGCCGCCTTCTTCATGCTGTTCGGAATCGTCACCTACGCCACTCAGCGCGGCAAGCGTGACTTCACCTCCACCAGCCAGGTAGTGGCCACGAACTATGACGTCATTGTCGCCGTGGAAGCTGCCCATGAAGCCCGCCGGTTGCTCCAGCAGCTGCCCATGAACCCGTCGCAGGCGGCCACGGCGCAGCCCACCGGCTACAACCCCCACAATGCCCCGCTGCAGCAGCCGGGCCAGACGCCTGAGCGGCCCTCCACCTGGAACGACCCCTACGGCCAGCGCGGGCCTGAGTCCACCGCGGGCGCCCCGGAGGGACAGAACGCACCTGCGGGGAACACTGCGCCCGCGGCGCAGCCCGCGCCGAACCCGGCGCCGGCAGCCGTCCGCTACCCGGACCTTCCCGATGGCCGGCCGCAGTACGGTGTCCGTGTCACAGAAGGCCAGAATTCGGCGCAGAACCCGCCGCAGGAGGACGGGCAGCAGCACGGCCCGGAAGGTTCGTCCAGGCAGTAGTCCGTCCACGCGGAGGCATTTAACACAGCTGCTGCGCGCGCACTAACGCATGCATTAACCATGTATTAACAAGGAACGGCCACCGGATCTCCGGTGGCCGTTCCTTTGTTCTGTAACCGTCCAGCCGGGTCTAGCCCTGGGCCTCCTGGTAGATGCCGGCCATCCAGGACTCGACGTCGTCGGCCTTGCGGGGCAGTGCGGCACTGAGGTTTACGGGGCCGTCGGCGGTCATGAGGATGTCGTCTTCGATCCGGACGCCGATTCCGCGGTATTCCTCCGGGATGGCAAGGTCCTCGTTCTTGAAGTACAGACCTGGCTCGATGGTGAACACCATGCCCTCGGTGAGGATCCCGTCGAGGTAAAGCTCGCGCTTGGCCTGGGCGCAGTCATGGACGTCGAGGCCAAGGTGGTGGCTGGTGCCGTGGGGCATCCAGCGGCGGTGCTGCTGGCCTTCGGGGCTGATGGCTTCCTCGACGGAGACGGGGAGCAGGCCCCACTCGGCGAGGCGTTCGGCCAGGACCGTGGTGGCCGCGGTGTGGATGTCACGGAATTTCACGCCCGGCTGCGCGGCTGCGAATCCGGCGTCGGCGGCGTCCAGCACGGCCTCGTAGACCTTTCGCTGGACGTCCGTAAACGTGCCGGTGGCAGGCAGGGTGCGCGTGACGTCGGCCGTGTACAGGGAATCGGCTTCAACCCCGGCATCCAGGAGCAGGAGTTCGCCGGCGTTGACGGTTCCCGAGTTGCGGTTCCAGTGCAGCACCGTGGCGTTGTTGCCGGAAGCGGCAATGGTGTCGTAGCCGAGTTCGTTGCCCTCCTCACGGGCGCGGGCAAAGAAAGCGCCTTCAACAACGCGCTCGCCACGCTTGTGGGTCAGGGCGCGGGGAAGGGCCCGGACCACGTCTGCGAAACCCTCAACGGTGGCCGAAACAGCGATCTTCATCTGCTCGATTTCCCACTCGTCCTTGATCAGGCGCAGCTCGGAGAGTGCTTCGCTGAGTTTTTCGTCCAAGGCGTCCAGTTCACCGAGGTCCAGGTTTTCGGGGTCCTTGGCCGTGTTGTAGCGGGCGGTGTCCACCAGGGCATCGATGTTCTCGTCCACCTTGCGGACCAGGCGAATGGAAATGCCACCGATTTCCGGGGCACCCACGTTTTTGGTGATGGCCATCTCGAGTTCGGAGATGTGTGCGGTGGGCAGTCCCAGACGCGCTTCGAACTCGGCCAGGGTGGGGCGGGCGCCGATCCAGAACTCGCCCGCGCGGGAGTCCGCGTAGAACTGTTCGGTGTCGCGTCCGGCCAATGGGCGGAAGTAGAGCGTGGCAGTGTGGTGACCGCCGTCGTCGCCCTTTCCTTCAGCGACGGGCTCCAGGATGAGGACGGCATCGGGCTCGTGGTCCAGGCCCAACCCGGTGAGGTGGGCGAATCCGGAGTGCGGGCGGAAGCGGTAGTCGCAGTCGTTGGAGCGGACCTTCAACGGTCCCGCGGGGACTACAAGCCGTTCGCCCTTGAACAGTTCGGAGATGGCACGACGGCGGCGGGCGGCATGGTCTGCGACGGCGTCACGCGCAGGGGTCACCTGCGGCGCCGGCGCCCAATTGCTGGCCATGAATGCCTTGAAGGCATCGGACGTGGGCCTCTGTGAGCGGTTGTTGACGCGCTCTTCCAGCGGCTGGGAATTTGAGGAGTCCATGGTTTGGGTGTTTTCGGCATCGTTCACCGTTCCATCGTCCCACCAGTTCGGTGAGGAGGCCAACGGCGCAACCCGCCAAGCAGGCCCGCATCCCCTAGGCTGGGAAAGTGAGGATAGACCTGCATGCGCACTCGAATGTTTCCGACGGAACCCAGACACCCGCCGGGGTGATCATTTCCGCTGTCGCGGCAGGCTTGGACGCAGTGGCATTGACCGACCACGATTCCACGGATGGCTGGGATCCGGCCGCCGCAGCCGCCCGCGAACACGGCATTGCGTTTGTTCCGGGAATGGAGATCTCCTGCCGGACAGAGCAGGGCATCAGCGTCCACCTGCTCAGTTACCTTCACGACCCCCGCCATCCGGGCCTGCTGGAGGAGATCACCAAGTCCAAGGACGCAAGGTTGACCCGTGCCGAGCACATGGTCTCCCTGTTGTCCGAGGATTATCCATTGACGTGGGACGACGTCATCCACCACGTCGCTCCTGGTGCCACGGTGGGCCGCCCGCATATCGCGGATGCCTTGGTCGCCGCAGGCGTCGTTTCGGACCGAACGGAAGCCTTCACCTCCATCCTCACCTCCCGTTCGCGGTATTTCGTGCAGCATTATGCGCCCAACCCGGCGGTCGCCGTCGAGCTTGTCCGTGCCGCCGGCGGCGTTCCTGTTTTCGCCCATCCGGTGGCGTCCTCGCGGGGACGCATCGTGGGGGAGGGGACCTACCGGGACATGATCGACGCAGGATTGCTGGGCTTGGAAGTCGAACACCGGGACAACCCGGAGGAAGGACGCACTTTCCTGCGTGCACTGGCTGCAGAGCACAACCTCCTCATCACCGGATCCTCGGATTACCACGGAGCGGGCAAGCCGAACCTGTTGGGCGAGAACACCACCTCGCCGGCGGTGTTGGCGCAAATAGAGGAGATGGCAACAGGCAGCACGGTAATTCGTTGAGAGGGGTCCGTTGATGGACTTGCAGTTGCTCGCATCGGTGATCGTGACCCTGTTCGTGATCATGGATCCACCGGGTACCGTGCCGATCTTCATGTCGCTGACGGCACAGATGTCCGCCAAGGACCGCAATCGCTCCGCGTTCCAGGCGTTGCTGGTAGCCACCGGCGTGATCGTGGTGTTCGCTATTTTCGGCCAGTCGATCCTGAACTACATGCACATTTCGCTGGCTGCCTTGCAGGGGGCGGGTGGTTTGCTGCTGGTCCTCATTGCGCTGCAGCTTCTGACCGGTTCCACCAGCGGTGAAGAAAACGCGGCGAAGTACAAGAACGTGGCCTTCGTTCCGCTGGGTACCCCGCTCATGGCCGGCCCCGGCGCGATCGTTGCCGTGATGGTCTTCGTCCAGCAGTCCGGCGGGTTCCCGGAATACCTGGCCGTCGGGCTCGGGATCGCCGTGGTGCTGGCTTCGCTGTATCTGGCGATGCGTTTTGCAGGCGTCGTGCAGCGCGTGCTGGGCGAAAACGGCGTGGAGCTCGTCACCCGGATTGCAGGCCTTCTTCTCTCGGCCATTGCGGTGCAGATGATCGCGGACTCCGTGACGGCCTTTGTGCAGGGCGCAGCCTGAAGCAGTCCTGGAGCTGAGAGGCAGTCTGCGGGCTAGAGGCTGGTCGGCTGGACGTTGTGGAACACAGCCTTGCTCCCCAACCGCTTCCGCATGACGTCGATGGCCTGTTCGTTCTGGTCCACGCAGACAAACCTGCGGCCGAGTTTGGCTGCAACAGCACCCAGGGTTCCCGAACCGGCGAAGAAATCGAGGCACCAGTCGCCGTCGCGGCTTGATGCGGATACGATCCTGCGCACCAGGCCCTCGGGTTTCTGGGTGGGGTAGCCGGTCTTCTCCCGGCCGGTCGGCGACACGATGGTGTGCCACCAAACGTCCGTGGGCAGTTTGCCAAGCTCGCGCTTAGCGGGCGTGACCAAGCCCGGCGCCATGTAAGGTTCCCTGTCCACCTCGGCATTGTCGAAGTGGTACTTGGTAGGGTTCTTGACGTACACCAGGATGTTGTCGTGTTTGGTGGGCCAGCGGTTCTTGGCGCGGGCGCCGTAGTCGTAGGCCCAGATGATCTCGTTGAGGAAGCATTCCCTGCCGAAGATGGCATCCAGCATCACCTTGGCGTAATGCACCTCGCGGTAATCGAGGTGCAGGTACAGGGTGCCGTCGTCGGCCAACAATCGCCACGCCTCAACAAGCTTGGGTTCCAGGAAGGACCAGTAGTCGCTGAAGGCGTCGTCGTAACTGTGAAGGGCACCCTTGATGGTGTCGTAGGAGCGGCCCTTGAAACCGACCCGGTCACCATCGCCGTCCGCGTTGCGGACCATGCGCGTTTCCTGGCGGCGCTGCACCCGGCCCGTATTGAAGGGCGGGTCGACGTAAATGAGTGTGAAGGCGCCGTCCGGCAGCGTAGGGAGGAAGTCCGCGTTGTCCGCGTGCACCACCATGTTGCCGCCGTCCGGCGCCCAAACAGTTTCAGTCATTGAGGGTTTTAGGCCTCGGCGCTGCCGGACCGGGCAGATGCGGTCTCACCGGAGACCACTTCGCCGTTACGGCGGCGGGTGCGGGTACGACGCGTCCTGGCAGGCTTTTCGGCGCTGTCCGTACGGGTTTCGGAGGCACCTGAGGCGGGGGCTGCTTCGGCATCAGAAGTACGACGGCGGCGCGTACGGTTGCGTCCGCCCTCGCCCTTGGATTCGCTGGAGTCGGAGTCGGACTTGCCCTGGCGACCACGGCCGCCGTCGCGTCCGCCGTCGCGCTTACCGTCACGTCCGCCATCGCGGCCGGAGCCGCCGGAGCGCGTGTTCTTCTTGCCGGTTTCACCCAGGTCCTCCAGGACCTCGGCGTCCACGCCGGCGAGGACGCGCTTGTTGCGGGGCAGGCGGCCTTTGGTGCCCTCGGGAATGTCGAGGTCGGTGTAGAGGTGCGGCGAGGAGGAATAGGTTTCAACGGGCTCGGGAACGCTGAGTCCCAGGGCCTTGTTGATCAGTCCCCAGCGGGGCATGTCGTCCCAGTCGACGAACGTTACAGCCGTGCCCTTGTTACCGGCGCGACCGGTACGGCCAACACGGTGCAGGTAGATTTTTTCGTCTTCAACGCACTGGTAGTTGATGACGTGGGTGACGTCGTCAACGTCGATACCGCGGGCGGCAACGTCAGTGGCCACCAGGACGTCAACCTTGTTGTTGCGGAAGGCGCGGAGGGCTTGCTCACGTGCGCCTTGGCCGAGGTCGCCGTGAATGGCAGCCGCAGCGAAACCGCGGTCGACCAGTTCCTCGGCCACCTTTGCCGCCGTGCGCTTGGTCTTGGTGAAGATGATGGTCCGGCCACGTCCACGGGCCTGCAGGATGCGGGCCACGACCTCTGTTTTGTCCATGCTGTGGGCACGGTAGATGAGTTGGCGGATGTCGCGCTTGGTGAGGCCTTCATCGTTCGGATCAGCGGCCCGGATGTGGGTTGGCTGCGTCATGTAACGGCGTGCCATCGCAATGACAGGGCCGGGCATCGTTGCCGAGAAGAGCAGCGTCTGGCGAACGGCAGGAGTGCCGGCGATCAGGGTTTCAACGTCCGGAAGGAAGCCGAGGTCCAGCATCTCGTCAGCCTCATCGAGAATGACCATCTTGACGTTCTTGAGGCTCAGGTGCTTCTGCTTGTAAAGGTCGATGAGGCGGCCCGGGGTGCCCACAACAATTTCGACGCCCTTCTGCAGGGCATCGACCTGGGGCTCGTAGGCACGTCCGCCATAGATGGTGGCGATGCGTGCATTGCGCTTGCGTGATGCGGTTTGCAGGTCGTTGGCGACCTGTACGGCAAGTTCACGCGTCGGGACGATGACCAGGGCCTGCGGAGCCCCGGGGACAGCGAGTTTGTCGTAGGCGGCGTCGTCCCGGCCAGCGACACGCTGCAGGGCGGGAATGCCGAAGCCCAGCGTCTTGCCGGTACCCGTCTTGGCCTGGCCGATGATGTCGTGTCCACTGAGGGCGACCGGCAGGGTCATGGCCTGGATGGGGAAGGGGTGCGTGATGCCGGCGTCGGCCAGCGACTCGACAATGTCGGCGCGGACGTTGAAGTCGGCGAACGTCTTCTCTTCGATCTCGTGGGGCGTCTCATCCGAGATGATCGTTTCCTCGGGTTCGATGGTTTCAGTTCCGGTGGAGTCCGTCAGGACTTCATGGGTATGCAATTCACTCACAGGGAGTTTCCTTATTCATTTGGGCATTGGCGCTGCATGCTCAACGGGGCGGCGAAGCCGTACCGGAGCACGAACGGGCGCGCAAGCAAATCCAGTGGAAGCCGATCGCGGGCTATCTAAGTACTGGCACTGGTGACCAGTTGGTACATCTCAAGATCGCGTAGGGGCGGGCTTGTTGAATTCAAAAATTAACTGAATCAACGACCGGGCATCCATTACTACAGGGCCAGTCTATCCTCTGGGAGCCATAAAGCCCGGATCACCGCTGGAATGGCCTCACGGCTGCAGTTCGAACCTGATCTCCCGGCTGGCGATATCTGCCTTCACCAGGCGTACGCGAACCTTTGTACCGGACTCCAGTTCACCGTCGCAGCGGGCTGTGACGGCCGGTTCAGCGATCTGCACAACACCGTAGGGACCGCCCCCGTTCGCGGCGCCGTTCCCGTTCCCCTTGCTGCCGTTGCCGTTGGGAGGCTTGGAACCCGAGATCACCACGGCCTCGAACTCCTGGCCGACGTGATTGGCCACCAGTGCTGCTTCCACCGTGTCCAAGGCCGCCCGCTCGAGGCGTCCGGCCACTTGGTCTGAGGCAGCCATGATCTCGGGCAACGACGGCAGGGCCTCACGGGCCCAACGCGGGATGTCCTTGTTGTTGCTGAGGGCTTCGCAGATGACCAGGACAAACCTGTCGATAAGGCGCCGCAACGGTGCAGTGGTGTGGGCGTAAGGAGCCCCGATGGCCGCCTGGATCACGACATCGGGCACGTCGCCGTCAAAGGGCGTGTAGCCGGCGCCCCTGAACAGTGTCCCGGCCGAGTGCAGGATGGCCAACTGCCGGGGATCGGACGCATCCAAGGTCCGCAAATACTCGCCATAGGTCACCTGGCCGTCCCAGGGTTTGCCCAACGCCCTGGTTTGGCGCTTGAAATGCTGGAGGGATCGCTCGTCCGGGGCAGGCATGGTGCGGAGGATGCCCACTTTGCCTTCAAGCATCAGCTCTGCGGCCGCCATCCCGGTCATCAGGGAAATTTGCGCGTTCCAGTCCTCCACCGGCAAGGAGGGGGCCGCCACGATCCTGTACCCGCCGCCGTCGGTAGCCTGCACTATTTCCTGTTCCGGCATGTTCAGGCTGGCGCCACCGCGCTGCCGTTCCAGTTCCACCCTCTTCAACCCCACTTCTTTGAGGAGTTGCAGCACAAGCGGGGCGGTCCCGTCGTCGATCTGTCGCTGGGCGCCCTTGTAGCTCAGCTTGGCCCGGCTGCGGACAGTCGCGCGGGCCAGGGAAACGGCTACGACCTCTGCTGCTGCATCAAGGTCGAAGTTCCACACGAACGCGCCACAGTCCTGCTCAGCCAGCAGGCTCCCGGCATTTTCGCTGATGACCTCCGGGTGCAGCGGGATGCGGCCGTCGGGAGCGTAGAAAGTCTGTCCGCGGTGCCGGGTCTCGGCGTCCAGTGCGCCGCCGGGAGCTACGAAGGACGGTACGTCGGCGATGGCATAGAGGACCTTGTAGCCGTCTCCTGCACGCTCAATGAATAAAGCCTGGTCCAGGTCGGTCGAGGTAGCGGGGTCAATGGTGACAAAGGGGACGTCCCGCAGGTCCTGGTCCGGCAGCTTGAGGGTTTCCACAGCCTGCCGCGCTTCCTGTACTGCCTCGGCCGGGTACGCGCCGGGGAGTTCCAACTCCGTCCTCAGGGCCGCAAGTGCTGCGGCGAGCTGGTCCGACGAGTCGTCGACGTTGGGAGATATCCGATGATGTGACACGAAAATCAGGGTAGCCCGAAACAGGCGGATAGTCTTGGATGCTCCACGCAAGAGCCCGCCGCCCCAAGGGGGCAACGGGCTCGAGGCACAGCGGCTGTTTGCGGACCGGGGCGGTTAGCTGGCCGGGGTCAGGGTGAAGGTGGCTGCCTTGTCGCCGAAGTCATCGTTGATCACCACAGTGGTGGGGCCGTTCTTGATGTCGAAGGCAATGACGCCCTGCTGTACGTCTCCGGCGGCAACATCGCCCGATGTCAGACCGCCCAAAGCGTTGTCGAGGAAGATTCGGTCGCCCTCCTTGCCATCAGCGTCGTAAGCCTCGAAGTTGGTGGACGCGGCGAAGCTCGTTCCGGACACGGCCTCCCAGGAAACCTCCACCAGGAGGAACCCGCCGTTGAGAGGCTTCATGTAGGCCATTTCCGGGATTTCAGTGGTGTATCCGGAGTTCAGGACAGTGACCTTGGCTGTGGTGCCCTCCGAGACGGTGACCATGAAGGAATTGCCGTCAGCGGCAGTGCCTTGCGACGGGAGCGGTGCCTCTTGTGACGCCGACGGGATGGCCGGCACGGGCGTCGCCTGTCCTTGAACCGCAGCAGCGAAGAGAGTCAACGACACCACCGTGGACACGATTCCGAGGATCAAGCCTGCACACCACACAACCACCGTGATGATCCATGCCTTCTTCTTGTTCTCCGGGTAGCCCAGCAGCGGACGGCCATCCTTGTCCCTGGCATTTCCGGTGAGGGTGATGATCAGGTCAACGATGGACCAGATGCCGAATCCGCCCGCAGTCAGGAGCTTCGCGACACCAGTGCCGATCTTGCCCAGGTAAAAGCGGTCCACGCCGAGGCCACCCAGCAGCAGGGACAGGATCCAGGTGGTCATGAAGGACTTCGCCGGAGCCCCCTGCGTGGGAGCCCCATAGCTGGAACCGGGTCCAGGCTGGTACCCGGCACCTGGTCCGCCCGGGTACTGGGTGCCGAAAGCGGCGGGCGCAGGAGGGACTGCCGGGGCCGCTGTTCCGGATTCGTTCCGGGGCGCGGGAGGGTAGCTCGGGTTACTCATGGATCATCCTTCAATGGAGTGGGTGCGGGGAGGAGGACACAAGGGCTGCGGGGCAGGCCTGACAGTCAACTCACTTCCAGCAGCCTAGTAGGACCACGGTGCGAAGCAGTAAAGCCGTACTACGGGGGGGGGCTGTGGACAGCCGGGATATTCTTGGACCATGGGCACTTCCCCGGCCGCCACAGCTCCTGACGGCCAACTCGCTGCAGAGCTGCTCGGAGCCATGGCGTACGGCGAGTTGTCAGCGTTTGGGCGGCTCTCTTTTGATTCCCGGTACGCACCCACGCTCCATGACCGCTCGGTGCTCGCTAAAATCGCCGTCGGCTCCTACGGAAATTTCGCCCTCTTGAACGATCGGTTGTCGGAAATGGGCATCGATCCCGAGGAGGCCATGCTGCCGTTCCAGCGCTCATTCGACCACTTCCATGAACGCACCAAGCCGGGGGACTGGTTCGAGTCCGTGATGAAGGCCTACGTCATCGATACGGTGTCCTCGGACTTCTACCGGGCGGTCGCCGCCTTCCTGGATGCCACAACCCAACACTTCGTTGATCGGGTGGCTTCACCCGACCAGGCGACGGAAGTCCTTCGCGTCCTGTTGCGGCGCGCGCTCGCAGATGACCCGCGCTTGGCCTCGCGCCTGGCGCTGTGGGGACGCCGGCTGGTGGGTGAAGCCCTGACGCAGGCGCAGCGTGTCGGCATGGAGCACCCCCACCTGGGGCCGATCTTGAAAAGCGGCGGGGACGCCCGCGCCGCCGTCAAAAGACTGACGGGCGAGCTGGCCGAACGGCATGCCCGCCGAATGACGGGCCTCGGCCTGACGGCGTGACGGCCTCCGACGTTGAAGAGCGCTTGTTGCTACGCGGCATCCAGCGCCTGCAGCAGCGACTTCGCTGCCGCCGTCGGATCCGTCGCTTCGGTGATGGCCCGGACAACGACGATGCGGCTGGCTCCGGCGGCAACCACGTGCTCCACGTTGCTGAGGTCGATCCCGCCGATGGCAAACCAGGGGATGTGGACGGCGCCACCGGTGGTTTCATCCGCACGCTTCGTGGCTTCTGCGGCGTATGTGACCAGATCAAGTCCGACGGCCTGGCGGCCGGGTTTGGTGGGTGTCGCCCAGACGGGTCCTACACAGAAATAGTCCAACCCTCCTTGGCCCGGTGAGGCTGCGATGGCCGCGTTCACCTGCTCAGGAGTGTGGGTCGAAAGACCGATCCGGGTGGGTTCGGGAAGCAGTGTCCGGGCTACTCCCAAGGGCAGGTCCTTTTGTCCGATGTGGAACACCGGAGCCCCGGAAACACTGGCAATATCGGCGCGGTCGTTGACCGCCCAGAGCCGTCCATGGCGTTGCGCAGCGCCATGGAGGACGGCAAGCAGGTCCAATTCTTCGGCTGCTTCCAAGGTCTTGTCGCGCAGCTGGATGATGTCCACACCGCCCTCGAACGCGGCGTCCACAAAGTCTTCAAAATCGCCTTGCCGTTTCCGCGCATCGGTGCACAGATACAAGCGGGCGGTGGCGAGGGCATCAGTCTGGGTCATGGAACCCAGAGTAGTTCCTCTAAACTGGGCACGTACTGCGGGAGCCGCGACGTTCGTCATATGACTGTCCGGCTGAGAGGGCTTAAGAGCCGACCGCTTGACCTGATCCGGCTAGTACCGGCGTAGGGAAGGAAACGCGCTATGGCAGATCCCCGCCAAACCCCGCTCCAGGCCGACGTGGCCGTCATTGGCGGTGGCGTCATCGGCCTGGGCATCGCCCACGAAGCACGTCGGCTGGGCCGGTCGGTGGTGGTGATCGATCCCGCACCGGCAACCGGCGCCACGTTCGCTGCAGCAGGAATGCTTGCCCCCGTGAGCGAACTGCATTACCAGGAGGAGGACCTCCTGGAACTGATGCTTGAGTCATCCCGCTTGTGGCCGTCCTTTGTTGGGAGCCTGGCCCACGGCGGCGGGGACGCCGGTTACCGTACGACGCCGACACTCGCCGTTGGTGCCGACGCCGCGGACCGCAGGGCGCTGGCAGACCTCCGTGCAGTGCAGCTGGCTGCGGGCCTGGCGGTTGAACCGCTGGCCCTGCGGGCTGCCCGGGAACGCGAACCGCGCCTCAGCCCGCACATCTCGTGCGCTTTCGACATTCCAGCCGACCACCAGGTGGATCCCCGGAGGTTGGCTTCACGCCTCCTGGCAGGGTTGGCAACCCATTCGCCCGGCGGCTCCACCTGGGTTCCGGGGGCCGATGATGGGTTCTCCGTGCGGTCCGCGGCGCTGGGCCTGTTGTGGAACGATGCCCGCGTTTCAGGAGTAGTGCTCGATTCCGGTGGCGTCGTCCACGCCAGGGAAACAGTGGTGGCCAACGGCCTGGGTGCCTCGGGACTGTCCGGGCTGCCGGACGGCCTCAGCCTTCCCGTCAGGCCGGTGTACGGCGACATCCTCCGCCTGCGGGTACCCGGGGACCTCCGCCCATTGGTCACCTCCACCATCCGCGGGATGGTCCGCGGAGTACCCGTCTACATCGTCCCCCGCGATGACGGCACGGTGGTCATCGGGGCCACCCAACGCGAGGACGGACTGTCCGCATCCTCCAACGCCGTCTCAGCCGGGGGCGTGTACCAGTTGCTGCGCGACGCCCAGGTGCTGG
This sequence comes from Paenarthrobacter sp. TE4293, assembly GCF_050435325.1. Lineage (NCBI taxonomy): Bacteria > Bacillati > Actinomycetota > Actinomycetes > Micrococcales > Micrococcaceae > Paenarthrobacter > Paenarthrobacter sp. TE4293. The sequence continues at coordinate 374,319 of NZ_JBNJRY010000004.1, read as the reverse complement.
TCCCCGCGGTATCGGAACTCGAACTCCTCGAAGCAACGGCCCGCGCCCGCCCCGGGACCCCGGACAACGCCCCGTTGCTTGGACGCGTTGCCGGTTCCACCGGGGAAGTGGAAGGTTTGGTGATTGCCACAGGATTCTTCCGCCACGGGGTGCTCCTGACGCCGGTGGCTGCCAGGATCGTGGGCGAACTGCTCAACGGATCAGCGGACCCCCGATGGGCCGCCTTCCGTCCGGACCGCTTCGCAACCAATCCATCCACAGGGCGGGCACTGACGCCGGCACACGCACCCAGCAAGGAGTCAGCATGAACATCAAACTCAACGGATCCGATCACGCAGTGCCGGAGGACGCTTCCGTCAGCACCCTGGTCACGGCTGTCACCGGCCGTGTCCTGGACCACCGCGGACAGGCAGCCGACGGCGGCAAGCTGGGCGTCGCCGTCGCCCGCAACTCCGAAGTGGTGCCCCGCAGCCAATGGTCGGCCACGGCGCTCGCCGAGGGCGACGAACTCGAACTCGTTACAGCAGTCCAAGGAGGCTGAACCATGACAACAGCAAACACAGAGGTCCGCACGGACGCCTTGGCGATCGACGGCGTCGAATTTGGCTCCCGCCTGATCATGGGCACGGGCGGCGCTCCGAGCCTGGACGGCCTGGGTGCGGCGCTCCTGGCGTCCGGGACAGAACTCACCACCGTGGCCATGCGGCGCTACTCACCCGCCGAAACGGGGTCGCTGTTCCAACTCCTGGTGGACCACGGCATCCGCGTGCTGCCCAACACCGCCGGCTGTTTTACTGCCAAGGACGCCGTGATGACCGCTGAACTGGCACGCGAGGCACTGGAGACAGACTGGGTGAAATTGGAAGTCATTGCGGACGAACACACCCTCCTTCCCGATGCCGTGGAACTCGTCGAGGCAACGGAGCAGCTGGTAAACCGCGGTTTCAAAGTCTTCGCCTATACCAACGACGACCCCGTCCTGGCCCTGCGCCTGGAAAACCTGGGCGCCACGGCCGTCATGCCCCTCGGATCGCCCATCGGCACCGGCCTGGGCATTCTCAACCCGCACAACATCGAACTCATCGTGTCCCGGGCTTCCGTGCCGGTGGTTTTGGACGCCGGGATCGGGACAGCCTCCGACGCCGCTCTCGCCATGGAGTTGGGCTGCGACGCCGTGCTCCTGGCCACCGCAGTGACCCGGGCGCAGAACCCGGTTCAGATGGGCGAAGCCTTCAGGCACGCCGTGATCGCAGGTAGGCTGGCCAAGCAGGCAGGCCGGATTCCGCGGCGTGAGCACGCCTTGGCCTCTTCGGCCATGGAAGGCCGGGCAGAGTTCCTCTAAGCGAAGGACACGTCATGGCCGAACATGGTGGGCAACTGACCCGGGCGGACCTCGATGCCGCATTGCAGAAGCTGCCAGGCTGGCGTTACCAGGAGGGCTTGGTGACCGTCTACAAAACTCCGACAGCAGCCCTTGCGCTGGACCTTATTGCAGCGATCGGACAGATCGCCGAACAGCAAAACCATCACCCTGACCTGGAATGGCGCTACAACAGGGTCTTCCTCCGGTACGTTTCGCACGATGCGGGAGGCCAGGTCACCGAACGGGATATCGCGGCCGCGGGTGCCGTGAGTGAGGCGGCAGCAGGGATAGGCGCTGCCGCCCAGCCGGAGCGCTATCCGGGCGTGTGACCGGCATTGGCCCGCCGGACGTTCTGTAGGCAAGGTCCTTAAGCAGCAGTGGCCATCGCCCGAGGGACGATGGCCACTGTTTGCTTGTCGCTGCTAGAGCCTCAGCGCCTTGGTCAGAGCCGCGGTATCGTGCTGCGTGCGGATCCGGCCCAGGTAGACTACGACGCCGGCTGCGGCGGCAGTTCCCAGGACGATGGGCAGGACCCAGGGGATCCAGGTCGCCCCCGGCTGGTAGCCCAGGCCGGCACTGATGAAGGCAATCCAGCTCAGGGTGCCCACAGCCGCCGATACGCCGGCCGGCAAAGCGATCCCGTATTTGCCGTGCCTCTTGTCGTTGGCCCACACGATGAAACCGGTGGCTACGGTGGCCAGAACCACCACGACGAGTGAAAGCATCAAGACTCCTTAGCGGACGACGTTGGGTAACTAAGCCCTAGAGGGCGCCGAACCCGACGCGGCGGACTTCTTCGGCGCCAATCTCCACATAGCCCAGGACACTGCCGGGAACAATGATCTGGCGGCCCTTTTCGTCGGTCAGGCGCAGTTCCGAGCCTTTGGACACGGCTTCTGCCACGATCTTGGCCACGGCGTCTGCATCCAAAGCGGATTCGAGCACGATTTCACGGCCAACGTTCTGAATGCCGATCTTTACTTCCACAGCAAGGCCTCCAAGCCAATCAAGTGTTAAGTCAGTCCTCTATTTGTAGCCTAGGACTCTTTGGGGAATCGACTGATTCCGCGCCAAGCTAAACGATAGATCAGATCGCTGGCCACATCGAGGTCGAGATTTCCGTCCGTTTCAAGCCAGTAGCGTGCGCTGACCTGCGCCATTCCCGCCAGGCCGCGGCCCAGGAGCTGGGCCTCGAGGGGAGGCAGCTTGGTGTCTTCCGCGATGACATGGGCTACCGCGTCGGCGAAGGTTTTGTTGAAAGTCTCCAAACGGGAACTCACGTCGGGATCGTTGATCAGGTCCGATTCGAAGACCAGGCGGTGGGCTTGGTCGTCATCGGCAATGAACCTGTAGTAGGCCCGCATGACGGCTTTGACGCGTTCCTTGTTATCCGTCGTGGAGTTCAGGGCACTGAGCATCAATTCCGTCAATGTTGCCAGGTGGCTGTCCAAGAGGGCCATATAGAGCTCGCGCTTGGACGGAAAGTGCTGGTACAGCACCGGTTTGCTCACGTGGGCAGCCTCGGCGATTTCGTCCATGGCTGCGCCATGGAAACCGTTGGAGACAAAGACTTCCAACGCAGCATTCAGCAACTGCGCGCGGCGCTCATCACGCGGCAACCTTGGTGAACGCGTTGAAACAGCCCGCTCCTGCTTGGCTGGTGCCCCATCGTGTGCGCGTGTGCCGTCAGCCACAGTCTGCCGCCTTTCCTTTGCAGTTATGACCACTCTACCGGTGGGTAATATGACCGGGCGGCATCGGCAGGCATACATTGGGGTATGGCCTCAATTGTTGCTGCCCGCCCTGCTGCGCCCGCTGTCCTGCCGCCCCTCGTTGAACCGGCCGCCGAACTCACGCCGGCCGAGGTGGAGCGTTACTCCCGGCATCTCATCATTCCTGAAATCGGAGCCTTGGGCCAACGCAGGCTTAAGAATGCGAAAGTCCTCGTCATAGGTGCCGGCGGACTTGGGTCGCCTGCCCTGTTGTACTTGGCGGCGGCCGGCGTCGGCACACTCGGAATTGTTGACGACGACGTCGTGGACCTCAGCAACCTGCAACGCCAGGTCATCCACGGGGTGAAGGACGTGGGCGTCCCCAAAATCGAGTCTGCCCGCAACGCCATTGCTGAACTCAATCCCTTGGTCAACGTCGTCCTGCATGACGTCCGCCTGGACTCATCCAACGCCCTGGACTTGTTCGCCCAGTACGACCTCATCCTGGACGGTGCGGACAACTTTGCCACGCGCTACCTCGTCAACGACGCCGCAGCCATCCTGGGCAAGCCCTACGTGTGGGGGTCCATCTTCCGCTTCGATGGCCAAGTCAGCGTCTTCTGGGCCGAGCACGGGCCCACGTACAGGGACCTCTACCCGGAAGCCCCTCCTGCCGGGTCGGTGCCATCGTGCGGCGAAGGCGGAGTCTTCGGCATGTTGTGCGCGGCGGTTGGCTCGCTCATGGTGACCGAAGCCGTTAAGTTGATCACCGGCGTCGGGCGTTCACTGCTGGGCCGTGTTGCCCTCTTTGACGCGTTGGGCGGCAGCTGGCGCGAAATCAAGGTTTCCAAGGACCCGGAGGCTGAACCCATCACGGAACTCACGGACTACGAGGCTTTCTGCGGCGTAACACCGGTGGCCGTGACCGACCAGGACCATACGGTTTCGGCCAAGGACCTTGCGGTGATGCTCGCCGAGCGTGCGTCGGGGGAGCGGGACTTCGACTTGGTGGATGTTCGGGAGTCGGGCGAGCACAGCATCGTCAATATTGACGGTTCAGTCCTTATCCCGCAGGGCCGCATACTCTCAGGCGAGGCGTGGGTGGAGTTGCCCCAGGACAAGGACATCGTCTTCCACTGCAAAGCCGGCACGCGCTCGGCCGCTGTCCTTGAGGCGGCCAGGAAGGCCGGCTACACCCGCGTCAGCCATCTCGACGGCGGTATCCTCGCCTGGGTGCGCGACATCGAGCCGGAGAAGCCCGTCTACTAAGGACGCACGCCCGCCAAGGGTGTTGCCCGGCAGCCTGTGTGTCTGGGAAGCTCAACCATGAGCGAATCGACGGACACCCCGCAGCGGCCCCTGGGTACGGAATTTGGACACGGCTCGACCGCCATGGACGTGATCTCCGGAATCGACCTCGCGGGCAAGACGGCGATCGTTACCGGTGGATATTCGGGCCTCGGCCTGGAAACGGTGCGGGCCCTGGCCTCGGCCGGAGCACACGTCACCGTCCCGGCCCGCAGGCTGGACCACGCCCGTGCGGTCCTCGCAAAAGCCGGGCTGGGCGACGTGGAGGTGGAGCACCTGGACCTGGCAGACCAGGACAGCGTCAAGGACTTCGCCGCACGATTCCTGGCGGGACACCCGTCCTTGGACATCCTCATCAATAACGCCGCCATCATGGCGAGTCCGGAACATCGCGTAGGGCCCGGCTGGGAAGCGCAGTTCGCGACCAACCATCTGGGGCACTTCACCTTGGTGAACGCGCTGTGGCCGGCGCTGGCCGCCTCCGGAGGCGCCCGCGTGGTCTCGCTGTCCTCGACGGGACACAAGTTGTCGCCGATTCGGTTCGACGATGTCGATTTCGCCTCCGGCTACGACAAGTGGCGGGCTTACGGCCAGGCAAAGACGGCAAATTCCCTCCTTGCCGTGGAGCTGGACCGACTGGGCAGGGGATCAGGAGTCCGGGCGTTCGCTGTTCATCCCGGCGGGATCATGACGGAGCTGCAGCGGCACCTGCCCAAGGAAGAAATGGTGGCTGCGGGCTGGATGGATGCTGAGGGAAATCTCCGCGAAGGATTCAAGACGCCGGAACAGGGAGCGGCGACCTCGGTGTGGGCGGCGACTTCTCCCGCTTTGGCGGGCAAGGGCGGGGTTTACTGCGAGGACTGCGATATCGCCCACCCTACGGACAAGGATTCGCCATTGGCCAGGTACCAAGGAGTGGACGCGCACGCGGTCGACAAGGCCGAAGCGAAGAAGTTGTGGAGCCTTTCCGCTGAATTGACCGGGGTCAACGCCTTCGCATAGGGGGCAAGGCCCGCAGCCGCTCAGGCGCTCTCTGAGCGGAGCTGTTGGTGGTCCACAGGGCACTCCGCGGCCGGGGCTTGCGCCTGGGGTTGCTCCACCTGGATTCCGTAAAGCGCCTCGAGGGCTGCAACGTAATCGTCCTGCTGGCCGTTCGCAGCGAGTTCCCTTGCGCGGACGGTGGGGATGTGGAGGAGTTGCTTGACCATGCGGCGCAGCGCGAATTCCACCTCTTCGGCAGCAGCCGTGCAGCCGTGGCGGGCACGGACCTTTTCCATTTCGGCGTCGAGGACATTCATGGTGTGGCGGCGCAGGGCCACGATGGCGCTGTCCACTGAACGGGCTTCGCGCTCGGACTCGAAGGCGGTGGCGGCACCATTGACGATCGCACTGGCCTGCGACAACGACTCTGCCTGTTCCTGCGGTGCAGCGAGCCGCACGGACTCCAGGGTCAGGAGTTCAACGCCGTCAAGTTCGCCCACGGCGGGGTCGAAATCATGGGTGAGGGCGAGGTCGATGGCGATCAGCGGCTTGCCCGAGTTGGCCCGGACATGGGCGAGGTCTGCTGCCTCAACCCGGTTGTCGGAACCGCTGCAGCCAATCATGACGTCAGCTGCGGCAACAGCAGCGGGAAGTGTGTCGGCGTCGAGCGCTGTTCCGCCGCGGGTGGCCACGAAGCCTTCGGCGCGGCCGGAAGAGGAGTAAACGGAGATGTGCGTGCAGCCGCGTTCGCGGAGAAGCGACATGGTGGCCCCGGCGTATGCGCCAGTACCAAAGACAACAACCTTCTTGGTGGTCCAATCGCCGTTTTCGGCGAGGTCGGTGGCCAGGTCCAAAGCGACGGAGACGATGGAAAGGCCGCGGGAGCCGAGCGCAGTCTGGGCGCCGACGTCCTTCGCGGTCTTGGAAGCTGCCTGGAACAACCGGACCAGCCCGGAGCTTGCCGTGCCTTCCTGCTGGGCCGTGATGAGTGCCCGACGGACCTGGCCTGCGATTTCACGCTCGCCCACCACGGCGGAGTCCAGTCCTGCGCTGACGGCAAAAAGGTGACGGGTGACCTCGGGGCCGGTGCGGGTTGCGAAGGAACGGGAGACCAATTGCTCGTTGAGGCCGCTGAGTTCGCTGATCTGGGAAACCAGGGCGGAACGGGCTGCCTCAAGGTCGGCCCCGTTGGCCGTTTCCCCGTAAACCTCGTAGCGGTTGCAGGTTGCGAGGACCACGGCGCCGGAGACCACGGGGGAATCCGTCAGGGCTGCCGAGGCAAGCCCAGAGGAACCGTTGCTCAACTGAGCGACAGTTTCGAGGTCGATGTCGGCGTGTGTAGCCACCAATGAGAAAAGAACCACAGCACCCCAATCATAGCTTTTTCGTAGCCCGGTAGAACAATGTGGCGCCGTGGTGATCCACACGCAGGCGAGTGATCCCCGCCACAACGGCCCGGGCGGGGCGCGACGTGACAGCTTGTCGTTATCTTTTGCCCCGGATCTTCGGCACAATCGAAGGCATGACTTCTAGCGCGGCAGCATCCAACAGTACGGCCTCCACCGCCCCGGCGGGAACCCTCGGCGCCAACCACCCGCTGAAGGACGGCCGCACCTCGGACTCTCCGCTGATCACGGCCTACCGTGGTGGCACACCATCCCGCAGGCCCGTGTGGTTCATGCGCCAGGCGGGGCGTTCCCTGCCTGAATACCTCAAGGTCCGGGAGGGTGTCGCCATGCTCGACTCCTGCCTCCGCCCGGAACTTGCCGCAGAGATCACACTCCAGCCGGTGCGCCGCCACGATGTTGACGCCGCGATCTTCTTTTCCGACATCGTCATTCCGCTGAAGCTTGCCGGCGTGGGGGTGGACATCGTCCCGGGTGTTGGGCCGGTGCTGGATAAGCCCGTGCGCACGGCTGCGGACGTGGCAGCGCTTCCCACCCTGACGTGGGAGGCACTCGAGCCCATCCGCGAAGCCGTCCGCCTGACGGTTGCCGAACTCGGCAAGACACCCCTCATTGGCTTCGCGGGCGCACCGTTCACGCTTGCCGCCTACATGGTCGAAGGAAAGCCTTCCCGCGACCACCTCGGCCCGCGGACCATGATGCACGCCGACCCCGAAACCTGGGCGGCGCTGGCCAACTGGGCCGCCGATACGTCCGGAATGTTCCTCCAGGCCCAGCTTGAAGCCGGCGCCTCGGCCGCGCAGCTCTTTGACTCGTGGGCAGGTTCCCTGGGGCTGGCTGACTACACCAAGTACGTCGCGCCGGCGTCGACCAGGGCACTTGACCACGTTCGCGGACTGGGGGCTCCTTTGGTCCACTTCGGAACGGGCACGTCGGAACTGCTGGTGGCCATGCGCGACGTCGGAGTGGACGTCGTGGGTGTCGACTACCGGCTTCCGCTTGATGAAGCGAACCGCCGCCTTGAAGGCACGGTGCCGCTGCAGGGCAACATCGACCCCGCCCTTCTGTCCGCGCCCTGGGAGGTCCTTGAAGCCCACGTCCGCGAGGTCATCGCAGCCGGAGCACACGCTCCCGGCCACGTGCTGAACCTGGGCCACGGAGTGCCACCCGAGACGGATCCCACCGTTTTGACCCGCGTGGTGGAACTCATCCACTCCATCCCCTCGGAGTAGGACCCATGCGCGGGGGACACGCAACGCCGGCGACACCGCAACAACGGCCAGCCGCCGTGGTTGTGGGCGGTGGCGTCTCCGGCTTGATCGCTGCCAGGGAGCTCGCCCTGGCCGGTCTGGCTGTCACCATCCTGGAGGCACGTGACACCTGGGGCGGCTGCGTCGGAAGCCATGTAGTGGCCGGACTGCGGCTGGACAGCGGGGCGGAGTCTTTCGCCACCCGGTCCACAGCGGTGGCCGATCTCGCGCGGGAACTCGGCCTGGCGGACAGGATTGTTGCTCCGCGCCCGGGAGGTGCCTGGGTGCAATTGCCCAATGGGCCGAAGGAGCTTCCCAAAACGGGAGTCCTGGGCATACCAGCCAATCCCTGGGATCCGGAAGTACGGCGGACCCTGGGGCTCGCCGGAGCCATCCGGGCGTCCATGGACCGCTGGTTGCCGGCCTCTGTGGGCACGTCCTCAACGGTGACCAGTGTTTCGTCGCTGGTTCGCTCCCGGATGGGCAAGAGAGTCCTGGAACGGCTGGTGTCCCCGGTGGTGGGCGGCGTACATTCCGCCGACCCGGCGCTCCTGGATGTCGATATGGTCGCGCCGGGCCTGCGAACCGGCCTGCGGAAGCATGGCTCCCTGGCCTCTGCTGTCGCTGCCCAGCGCAAGGCAAGCGGGGGCTTAACCTCGGGTCCGGCGAAAGCGGGGTCCGCCGTCGCGGGCTTGAAGGGCGGCATGCATACGCTGGTGTCCGCCCTGGTGGCAGACCTGCGCGAACGTGGGGTCGAGCTGAAAGCCGGACAGCGGGCCGACGCCGTGGTGAAGACCGCTGGTGGTTGGCGCGTCACCGCAGCCGGAGGCACGTACGACGCCGACCGGTTGGTGGTTGCGCTCGACGGTCCGGCCGCCGTCGGGCTTCTTGAGTCGTCACTGCCGGAATTGTCCGGCTTGCGTCCCGCCCCCGGACCGCTGGTGAGCCTGGTGACCATGGTGGTGGACCTTCCCGAACTCGATGGCAGGCCCCGCGGTACCGGGATACTGGTGGCGCCCCAGACGCCGGGCATTACGGCCAAGGCACTGACCCACGCAACAGCTAAATGGGGCTGGTTGTCCGACGAGGCCGGACCAGGGACGCACGTCCTTCGGCTCTCCTACGGCCGTCGTGAAGAAGCGGGTGGGGGAGCGGACCTGGTCCTGGACGATGAATCCCTCCTGTCCGCTGCCTTGGATGACGCCTCCACCTTGTTGTCCGTGCGGGTATCCCGGACGGACATTGTGGATTGGGATGTGGTGCGGTGGGCGGGCGCTTTGCCGTTCGCCGCCGTCGGTCATAAACAGCGCGTCGGGCAAGTGCGCGCGGTGTGCGCGTCGGCAGCCGGACTGACGGTGGTCGGCGGCTGGTTGGCGGGGAATGGCCTGGCTGCGGTGGTGGCCGATACGCGGTCGCAGCTCGCTGCCGACATTGCCGGGGACCCCTCGGGTGTGTGAATTGCATCACTTCTACGCATTGTAGAACTGATCCGTTTCGACTTAGGGGCTGGCACGGGGCAAACTTGAACCATGAGCCACACTTCTGCCGAATCTGTCACTAAAACTGCTGAAACCGAAGAACAGTTCTACACGCTGTGGACGGTCTTCAAGCGCTCGGCCGACGTCCTGCGCAGCGGCGATGCTGCACAGGAATTCGAAGCCCTTACGGAGAAGCTCGCGGAGGGTGGAGTGATTCTCCGCGGCAGCTACGACGTCTCGGCGATGCGCTCGGACGCGGACATCATGGTGTGGCTCCACGGGCCCAAGCCGGAGGACCTGCAGGCAGCCGTCCGCTCCATCCGCCGCAGCAAACTCTTCGCGGGAACCGGGATCGTCTGGTCCGCCATGGGCGTGCACCGCGAGGCCGAATTCGCCAAGAGCCACGTACCCGCGTATGCCCGGGGCGTCGAGCCGAGCACCTGGCTCTGCGTGTACCCGTTCGTCCGCTCGTACGAGTGGTACCTGCTCCCGACGGACGAGCGCGGCAAGATGCTTCGCGACCACGGCCTGCTGGGACGCGAGTTCCCGCAGGTCATCTCCAACACCGTTTCCTCGTTCGCCCTGGGCGACTGGGAATGGATCCTTGGCCTTGAAGCGCCTGAACTCGTTGACCTCGTGGACCTGATGCGCCACCTGCGGGCCACCGAGGCACGCCACCACGTCCGGGAAGAAATCCCCTTCTACACCGGCCGCCGAGTCACGGCTGCCGAGATTGCCGAGGTTCTCGCATGACCAGCCCCGCTGTCTCCACCGCACCGAACGCCATCACTGAGCGTGGGCGCCAGGAAGCCAAGCACTACGATGCCGTGCTGCTCGCTTCCTTTGGCGGACCGGAAGGGCAGGATGACGTCATCCCGTTCCTGCGCAACGTCACCCGTGGCCGTGGTATCCCGGATGAGCGACTGGAAGAGGTATCGCACCACTACCGCGCCTTCGGCGGCATCAGCCCCATCAACCAGCAGAACCGTGAGCTGAAGGCAGCTATCGAGGCCGAGCTGGCCCGACGCGGCATCGAACTGCCGGTTCTTTGGGGCAACAGGAACTGGGATCCGTACATCGCACCGGTCCTGCAGGACGCCTACGACGCCGGACACCGCCGGATCCTGATGCTCACCACCAGCATCTACTCCTGTTACTCCAGCTGCCGCCAGTACCGCGAAGACATCGGCATTGCGCTGACGGAAACCGGGTTGGACGGCAAGCTTGAGGTGGACAAGATCCGCCAGTACTTCGACCACCCCGGCGTCGTCCAGCCCTTCCTTGAGGGTACGTCCGCTGGCCTGGAGGAGATCCGTGGCAAGCTTGCCGCAGCCGGCGAAGCCGACCCGGATTCGAAGATCCGCGTGCTGTTCGCGACGCACTCCATCCCCACCCGGGACGCGGAGGCGGCGGGACGTTCGGAGGATGAACCGCGCGACTTCGCGGAAGGTTCGGCTTATGCAGCCCAGCATCTGGCCAACGCCAAGGCGATCATGGATGCCGTAGCCCCCCATGTTGCCTGGGACCTCGTGTACCAGTCGCGCTCCGGCGCGCCGCACATTCCGTGGCTCGAACCGGACATCAACGACCACCTCGAGGAGCTTGCTCCCCAAGGCGTCCGCGGCGTCGTCATCGTTCCGCTGGGCTTTGTCAGCGATCACATGGAAGTTGCCTGGGACCTCGACACCGAGGCACTGGAGACCTGCAAGAACCTGAACATCGAAGCAACCCGCGTTCCCACCCCGGGCACGCACGCAGCGTTCGTGTCCGGCCTGGTGGACCTCATCTGTGAACGTACGGTGGAGAACAACATCGCCGAACGCCCCCACGTCACTGACCTTGGCCCGTGGTACGACGTGTGCCGTCCCAACTGCTGCGAGAACTTCCGCGGTGCCAAGCCTGTCATTGCAGAAGTTGGCACCACTGTGGGCATTGGCCACGATGCCTACCCGGCAACGGAGGCCGCGAAGTGACCGTTCGCATCGGCACCAGGGCCAGCAAGCTGGCCTTGACGCAGACGCAGCAGACCGCAGACAAACTGGCTGCGGTTGGCGGTTTCCCCGTGGACCTGGTTCATATCAAGACCGAGGGCGACGTCAAAACCGGCTCCCTTTCCCAGATGGGCGGGACCGGTGTGTTCGTGGCCGCACTGCGCGACGCCCTGCTGGCTGACAGCTGTGACGTCGCAGTCCACTCACTCAAGGACCTGCCCACCGGGGCGGCCCTGGGACTCAGCATTGCCGCTACGCCCCAACGCGTTGACGTCAGGGACGTTCTCTGCGCCCGCGACGGGCTGACCCTGGCTGAACTGCCGGGCGGCGCCAAAGTAGGCACAGGTTCACCGCGCCGTGCTGCGCAGTTGAGGGCAGCACGGCCCGACATTGAGGTGCTGGACATCCGCGGCAACGTGGACACCCGCCTTGGCAGGGTCCCGGGGCTGCCGGGAAACATCACCGACGACGTAGTTCCGGGCAAGTCCTGCGATCTTGACGCCGTGGTGCTGGCGGCCGCGGGCCTGGAACGGATGGACCGTCTGGACACCGTCAGTGAGTTCTTCGAGACCGACGTCATGCTGCCCGCACCCGGGCAAGGCGCCTTGGCCATCGAATGCCGAACTGAGGATGCTCCGCGCCAGGCAGGATCCACCGAGGGCTCCAACGGAGTACTGGCCCAGGCTCTTGCCGCCCTGAACGACGACGACACCAGACTGGCGGTGACGGCCGAGCGCGCCGTGCTTGCCAGGCTGGAAGCGGGCTGCGCCGCTCCAGTGGGTGCTTATGCCTTCCGCAAGGGCAGCATGCTTCACCTGGAAGCCGTTGTTTGCGCCGTGGACGGGACCAAGACTGTCCGCGAGAAGAAAGCCACGGACGGGCTCACTGAAGTAGGCGCCACGTTGCTCGGCATCGAAGTGGCTGAGCTCCTGCTCGCCGCCGGTGCCGCGGAGATCGCGGACCTTGCCGCGTCCTGACCTGCATGTTCCATCGAGGCTGGCCGGCCGGCGCGTCCTGATCACCAGGAGCGCCGACCGTGCCAGGCCGTTGGCAGCACTTCTGCACAGCCTGGGCGCTGCACCGTTGGTGCTGCCGCTCATTGATTTCGAGCGGGCACGGGACCAGGACTCCCTCGACTCCGCGCTGGACCGTTTGGCCGCCGGGGGCTTCGATTGGCTGGTGATCAGCAGCATCACCAGCGCCCGGGTCCTGCTGGAGAAGGCAGCAGAACGGGGAACAACGCCGGCCGGCCTGGTCCCGCCCGCTACCCGGGTGGCCGCCATTGGGCCGTCGTCGCAGCAGGTCCTGGAAGCAATCGGCCTTTCCGTCCACCGTGCACCCTCGGACCGCCAGTCCGCGGAGGGCCTGGTGGAGCTGTGGGACGCGGGAGCTGCGCAGGTCCTTCTGCCCCAGGCAGACATCGCAGCACCGGGGCTCCGGGAAGGCCTGGCTTCCAAAGGTGCGAAGGTGACGTCCGTTGTTGCCTACCACACCGTCGACTACCCGGCCCGGGAAGAAGTCCGCCTGAAAGCGGAACTGCCGCCCGCCGTCGTACTATCCGATGACGGACTGACGCCAACGCTCAGCCCGGACGAGGCACGGAGCGGCATTGGCGCCGGAACCGTGGATGCCGTGGTGGCCGCGTCACCCAGCGCCGCACGGCGCATCGCCCAAACCCTCCTGCCGCTGGGCAGGTGCCGCCTGATTGCCATAGGGCGTCCGACGGCGGCTGAGGCCTCGCGCCTGGGCCTCACCGTGGCTGCCACAGCCAACGAACCAACCCCTGACGGCATCGTGGCCGCCTTGGAATCTGTTTTCGCCTACGAAGGGAACCCGCAATGAGCTTTCCGAACCATCGTCCCCGCCGCCTGCGGACAACTCCCGCCATGCGCAGGCTCACCGCAGAGAACCGGCTGGCGCCTGCAGACCTGATCCTTCCGGCGTTCATTCGCGAAGGCCTCACCGAACCGAGCCCCATCAGCTCCATGCCGGGCGTCGTTCAACACACCACCGACTCCCTGAAGCGCGCAGCAGCCGAAGCCGTGGAGCTGGGAGTGGGCGGCATCATGCTGTTCGGAGTCCCCGCCGTTCGTGATGCACAGGGCACGGCGTCGCTGGACCCCGAAGGTGTCCTGAACAAGGCGATCCGCGACGTCAAGGCCGAAGTTGGCGACGACTTGGTGATCATGGGCGACGTTTGCCTGGATGAGTTCACCGATCACGGCCATTGCGGTGTCCTCGATGCCGAGGGCTACGTGGACAACGACGCCACGCTGGAGATCTACGGACAGATGGCCGTGGCCCAAGCCGACGCCGGCGCCCACGTGCTGGGACCCTCGGGCATGATGGACGGCCAGATCGCCGTCATCCGCCAGGCGCTGGAGGAATCAGGCCACAAGAACACCGCGGTCCTCGCGTACGCGGCGAAGTACGCGTCCGCGTTCTACGGTCCTTTCCGTGAGGCCGTCGATTCCCAGCTCAAGGGCGACCGCCGGACGTACCAGATGGACGCCGCCAATCGCCGTGAGGCCATCCTGGAAGTCGAACTGGACCTTGAAGAAGGTGCGGACATGGTGATGGTCAAGCCGGCCATGAGCTACCTGGACATCCTGGCCGACGTCGCAGCCATGAGCCCGGTGCCGGTGTCGGCCTACCAAATCTCCGGTGAGTACGCCATGATCGAAGCTGCTGCGGCCAACGGCTGGATCGACAGGAGGGGCGCCATTACCGAATCCGTCCTGGGGATCAAGCGCGCCGGAGCAGATACCGTGCTGACCTACTGGGCCTCCGAACTGGCGGGCTGGCTGAAGGAGTCCTGATCATGACATCCGTTCCCTCCGACCCCACCGCCCCGGTCGCGGCCAACGAGCTCCTCCTTGGCCTGAACACCTTTGGCGACGCAGGCGTCGACGCAGACGGGAACCCCAAGGAACACGCCGTCGTCCTGCGCGAACTGCTCGAAGAAGCGAAGCTGGCTGATGCCGTCGGGATCCATGCCTTCGGCGTCGGGGAACACCACCGCCGGGATTTCGCGGTGTCCGCTCCCGAGGTGTTCCTTGCAGCTGCAGCCGCAGTGACGTCCAGGATTCGCCTGGGCTCAGCGGTAACGGTGCTCAGCTCGGATGACCCCATCCGCGTTTTCCAGCGTTTCGCGACGGTGGATGCACTGTCCAATGGCCGGGCAGAGGTCATGCTCGGCAGGGGGTCCTTCGTGGAATCCTTCCCGTTGTTCGGCCTGGACCTGGCCGACTACGAAGTCCTGTTCGAGGAAAAACTGGAACTCTTCGACAAAGTGCGTGCGCAGAAGCCGGTCCATTGGGAAGGCCGGACCCGCCCCAACGTCAGCGGGCTGCAGGTTTACCCGAAATTGCAGCACCACCTGTTGCCAGCGTGGATTGGGGTGGGCGGCACACCCGAATCCGTACTGCGTTGCGCGCAATACGGCTACCCGATCATCTTCGCCATCATTGGGGGTGAACCCCGCAGGTTCGCCCCGCTGGTGAACCTGTACCGCGAAGCGATGGCGAAATACGGCCACCCGATGCGACAGATTGCAACGCACTCGCCCGGCTTCATCGCTGATACGGATGAGGACGCCCGTGATGAACTGTTCCCGCACTGGATTGACCAGCGCAACAGGATCGGCGCCGAACGCGGCTGGGGTCCAGGGAACAGGGCCGAATTCGATGCCATGTGCGGCCCTGAAGGCGCGCTCTATGTCGGTTCGCCCGAGACTGTGGCGCAAAAGATCGCCCTGCTCAAGCGCAACCTTGGGGTGGACCGCTTCGACCTCAAGTACAGCAACGGGACATTGCCGCACTCCTCCATGATGCGTTGCATCGAGCTCTACGGCACCGAGGTGGCCCCGCGGGTTGCCCGGCTGCTGGCGTCCGCGTAGGCGCATCCGCCGCAAACCTGCTGCTCCAGAATCACTGAAAGAATAGGAACCATGACTTCCAACACCCCTGTGTCCGATCAGCTCTTCGACCGTGCCCGGTCCCTCATGCCCGGTGGCGTGAACTCTCCGGTCCGCGCCTTTGGATCCGTGGGCGGCAACCCGAAGTTCATGGTTTCGGCCAAGGGTGCCTACCTGACGGATGCCGACGGCAAGGAATACGTCGACCTCGTGTGCTCCTGGGGGCCGGCGCTGCTGGGCCATGCACACCCGGCAGTTCTCGACGCCGTGCACGCAGCCGTGGACCGGGGGCTGTCATTCGGTGCCTCTACACCGGATGAGGCCAACCTGGCCGAGATCGTCAAGGAGCGCGTGTCCGCCGTCGAGCGCCTGCGCATGGTGTCCACCGGGACCGAAGCGACCATGACGGCCGTTCGCCTCGCGCGGGGCTTTACAGGACGCAACCTGATCATCAAGTTCGCAGGCTGCTACCACGGGCACCTGGACGGTCTGTTGGCAGCGGCAGGATCCGGCGTTGCCACCCTGGCGCTGCCCGGCTCGGCCGGCGTCACGGAGGCCACTGCGGCGGAAACCCTGGTTCTGCCCTACAACGATCTCGCCGCAGTCGAGGCCGCCTTCGCCGCGCACGGCAGCAACATCGCCGCGGTCATCACGGAAGCCGCACCCGCCAACATGGGCGTCGTGACCCCGGGGGAGGGCTTCAACGCAGGGCTTTCCCGCATCACCAAGGAACACGGGGCACTGCTGATCCTCGATGAAGTCCTCACCGGATTCCGCACCGGCTACGCCGGCTACTGGGGGCTGACGGGCCGCCAGGAAGGCTGGGCCCCCGACCTGCTCACTTTCGGTAAGGTCATCGGCGGCGGGATGCCGACGGCGGCACTTGGCGGCCGTGCCGACGTCATGGACTACCTTGCTCCGGTTGGCCCGGTCTACCAGGCAGGAACCTTGTCCGGTAATCCGGTGGCCATGGCCGCCGGTGTGGCCACACTGACCAACGCAACCCCCGAGGTCTACGCCTACGTTGACGCACGTTCGCTGGAACTCTCGGCCGCACTCTCCTCAGCCCTGGATGCTGCAGGCGTCGACCACTCCATCCAGCGCGCCGGAAACCTGTTCTCGGTAGCCTTCGGTACATCGGCCCGCGGCGTACACAACTACGACGACGCCCAAGCCCAGGAGAGCTTCCGCTACGCCCCGTTCTTCCACTCCATGCTGGACTCGGGAGTTTACCTTCCGCCGTCAGTCTTTGAAGCCTGGTTCCTGTCTGCTGCCCACGACGACGCGGCCATGAACCGTATCGTGGAGGCACTCCCGGCAGCGGCGCAGGCTGCGGCGGCTGCCTCGGCCTGACCTGCCGATGCCCCGGGGAGCTGCGGAAGGCCGCTGCCCGGGGCATCGTTGCGTCCACACGGGGTAGGCTCGTAGGTGGAAACCCAACCCCAACGAACTAACGGTTTACCATGCGCAAGATCCAGACAATTGCATCCCTCGGTACGAGCATCGCGGCGGCTGGAGCTCTCCTCGCCATGGCGTCCGGCTGCTCAACCGGCAGCGGAACCACCGCCGACCCCACCACGGAAGGGACGCCGTCGGCCTCCGCCCCGTCGTCGCCCTCTGCGACCCCGCAATCCAGCGCCGCGTCAGCGGCTCCCACCCCGCCGGCCGCAAGTCCCTCGCCGTCTGCCGCCCCCGCGACCAGTGCTCCCGCCGCCGAGCAACAGCTTGCGGGGCTGAGCCTGGAGCAGAAGGTGGGCCAGTTGTTCATGGTGGCGGCCAAGGCCACCGGCGCCGAACCAGGCACCATCCAGGCTTTGACCAAATACCACGCGGGCAACGTCTACCTCAGCGGACGAAGCAAAGCGGGCAGTGTGGCCACAGCAGCCGTGGTGTCGTCGCTGACGGACACTGTCTCGTCGGAGACCACCGGAGGTGTTCCCCTCTTCGTGGCAACAGACCAGGAGGGCGGCTATGTCCAAGTGCTCTCAGGCCCCGGGTTCTCGACGATTCCCACGGCCTTGGCGCAGGCAGGATCGGGTCAAGCAAAGCTCCGGGCCGATGCTGCAACCTGGGGCAAGGAACTCCGGAGCGCCGGCGTCAATGTCAATCTGGCTCCTGTGCTGGACACTGTCACCAGCCCGGAGTTCGCACCGTCCAATGCCCCCATCGGCCACTTCCAACGCGAGTACGGTTACGCACCCGGCACCGTTTCAACCCTCGGCAATGCCTTTGCCGATGGTATGAAGGACGCCGGGGTGGCGCCTGTGGTGAAGCACTTCCCGGGCTTGGGCAGGGTTGTCCCCAATACCGATGTCACCAGCGATGTCAGGGACACCGTCACTACGCGGGAGGACCCCTCCCTGGAGCCGTTCCATGCTGCCATCAAGTCCGGCACAGAGTGGGTGATGGTCTCCAATGCGCTCTACGACAGGATCGATCCGGCAAACATCGCACCGTTTTCCCCGACGGTGATGGATACGATGCTCCGTGCCGATGCCGGCTTTAAGGGAATCATTCTCTCGGATGATCTCTGCAGCGCAGCCCAACTGGAAGCCTGGTCCGATGCGGACCGTGCCCTGAACTTCTTTGGTGCCGGTGGAACCATGCTGGTGTGTGCCGATCCCGCGAGTATTCCGGCCATGCACCAAGCCGTGGTGAAGAAAGCCCAAACAGATCCCTCCTTCAGCGCCAAGGTGGATGCGGCCGCGTTGACGGTGCTGCGGGTGAAAGCCGGGCAGTGAGCGCAGCAAAGAACCCCGCCTTCCCAGGGAAGGCGGGGTTCTTTGTGGCGTTTGTTCGTCCCGGCTAGAGGACGTCCGAGAGGAAGCCCTGCAGGCGTTCCGTCTGCGGATCGGTGAACAGTTTTTCCGGGGGACCGGATTCCACGACGACGCCGGCGTCCATGAACGTTACGACGTCCGAGACGTTCCGTGAGAAGCCCATCTCGTGGGTCACTACCACCATGGTCATGCCACCCTGGGCCAGATCCGTCATGAGGGCGAGGACGCCCTTGACGAGTTCCGGGTCCAAAGCGGACGTGGCTTCATCGAAGAACATGACCTCGGGCTTCATGGCCAAGGCACGCGCAATGGCCACACGCTGCTGCTGGCCACCGGAGAGGTTTGCCGGACGTGAATCGGCCTTGTGCTTCAGCCCTACCAGGTCCAACTGCGCCAGGGCCTCTTCGCGGGCCTGTTCCTTGGACATGCCGCGGAGCTTGCGCAGGGCCAGGGAGATGTTCTCCGCCACCGTCTTGTGGGGGAAAAGGTTGAACTGCTGGAAGACCATGCCAATGCGTCGGCGCAGTTCGTCCGGGTTGTCCTTGAGCACAGAACGTCCATCAAGGAGGATGTCGCCCTGGTCCGGCTCGATGAGCCGGTTCATCACACGCAGCAGAGTCGACTTGCCCGAGCCGGAGGGGCCGATCACGGATGCCGTGGTGCCCTTCTCCACGTGCAGGTCGATGCCACGCAGCACGTGATTGCTGCCGAATGACAGGTGGATGTTCTTCGCAGTCAATGTGCCTGAAGCAAATTCACTCATGCCTGGGCTCCCTTTCCTACGACGGCTGCTGCTTCGTCCGGTTCCTTCTTCTCCGGCCGGCCGGAGCGCATACGGGCGTCAATCCAGTTCACGAAGTGGGTGAGCGGGATGGTCAGCGCGAGGTAGAAGATGGCTGCCGCGACATACGGGGACAGGTTGCCGCTGTTTGCGGCGGCATCCTTGCCGATCTGGAAGATCTCACGTTCTGTTGCCAGGAGGCCGAGCATGAACACCAGCGAGGATTCCTTGATCAAGGCGATGAATTGGTTGACCAAGGCAGGGAGGACCCTGCGGATTCCCTGGGGTACCACCACAAGGCGCATGGAGGAGCCGTAGCTGAACCCGAGGGCCCTCGTCGCTTCGAGCTGCCCCTTGTCCACGCTCTGGATGCCGGAGCGGAAGATTTCACCGATGTATGCGCCGGACATCATGGACAGCGCGGTGATGGCCATGGGGTACGGGTTGCTGGAACCGGTGAGTTCACGAACGATCGGGCCAAATCCGAATCCGATGACCAGGATGGTCAAGACCGGCGGCAAGCCACGGAGGATGTCCGTATAAATGCGGGCAATCCACCGGGCTGCTGCGTTCCGGGAGATCCCCATCAGTGCCAGCAGCATACCGATGGCTGTCCCGATGATGCCTGAGGTGACAGCCAGGATCAGCGTGTTCGGAAGACCGACGGCGAACATCTTGGGGATGACTTCGCCCATCGCCTCCCAGTCCAGGAAGGCGTCAGCTAATTGATTGAGGATATCCATGGAACGTCCGGTTACTTGGCAGGAACCTGGACGGCCTTGCTGCCCGGCGTCCAGCCCTGGGGGGTCTGCTCTGCGGCAGTCGGACGGTCCTTGTACCACTCAGCCGTCAGCTTGGCCCAGGTACCGTCGGCAATGACAGCGTCCAAACCGGAGTTCAGGGCGTCGATCAGCGGCTGGTTGTCCTTGTTCACAGCGTATGCGGTGAAGTTCTGGGTGTTGACGACCTTCTCGGCGATCTTGGTGTTGTCGCCTTCTTTGACCTGGCCGTCAGCCTGCTGGGAAGGAGCCACCCAAGCGTCGATCTGGCCGTTCTTCACGTTGCCGTAGACCGTGTTGTAGTCGGGGAAACGAACCGGCTCAATCTTGAGGGTGTTCGTCATGTAGTCATCCTGGACGGTGCCCTGGACAACGCCGACCCGGAGGCCTTCCTTAAGGTCTGCGAAGCCCTTGATGGCGGAGTCGTTCTTGGTCACGACGGCCATGTAGCCGAAGTCGTAGCCGTTGGTGAACGCGACAGTCTTGCGGCGTGCGTCCGTGGTGGAGATCGAGGAGGATCCGACGTCGAACTGCTTGTTGGCTACCTGGGAGAGCAACGCCGAGAAGTCGGTGGAAGCGAACTCGACCTTGAGGCCCAGCTTGTCACCGATGGCGCGGAGAAGCTCATTGTCGTAGCCGGTGAACTTTCCGGACGGATCAATGAAGATGTTCGGCGGGGCATCGGAGAGGGTGCCGACGCGCAGGGTGCCTTCGGTCGCGAGGCCGAGTTTGGACTTGTCGATTTTGTCCAAGGGGGTAACGTCGGCGGTGGTGTACTTGTCCAGCGTCTGCTGGTCACTGCCGGCGAGAGCGTCGGTGGGGGAGCCGCTGGGCTCGGAGCTTCCTCCGCCGCATGCTGCCAGGGAAATCACCAGGGCTGCGGCCACGGGGGCAACAGACAGCCACTTAGGGGCTTTGAATTTCATGAAGAAATCACTTTCATCGAGTCACTGGGACGTTTCGCGGTGGGCGGGGAATATGGCAACCCAAAGGTGGTTGGCTGCCCTAGCAGACTTCAACCCGCCAAAACTTAATTATGTCACCAGCCCGCCAGAGGGCGGTGAATCGAAGAAGTGGTTGCTCGCACTCGATTTTCCCGAAGAAAGTTCCTGAATACGGCTGGTCAACCTCTGGACTATTCAGAGGACAGGGGTGGACGTGGAATCCGCGCGCTCGTGGGCCCGCGTCGGGGGTTCCCGAAATTGCTGTGACTTGCGTCGCAGAACGTAACTGTGCGTGGGATTATCCGGCTTAGAAGCCGCCCCGGCTTGCATCCTCGGGCGGAAGGACGGGCCACTGGCCCTCTATGACTGCCGTGGGTTTGCTGCGTCGCAGATACTGCTGGAAGTCCGCGGCTTGGGACGCTGCCCAGTCAACTTGGAGCTGGTGGAGTGTGGACGCCGGCATCTGCAGCTTGGGGAATTTGCCTGCCATGGCGTCCAGGACGCGAAGGGTGGCAAGCGCATCTGCGGCAGATGTGTGTGCATTGGTCAGGTCCACCCCGTACTCCTCGCACAAGGCCGTCAGGGTGCGCTTGCCCTTACGGTAGCGGTCCACTTGCTTGTTCATGACATACGGATCCAGCACGGGGAAACGGCTCAGCTGCGGGACGCCGTAGCGGGCAGACTCGGCTGCCAGCACCGTGAAGTCGTAACTGGCGTTGAAAGCGATCACCGGAGTCCCGGCGTCGAACAGTTCCTGAAGTACCGCAGCGACTTCGCGTGTGACGTCCGCCGCGGGACGGCCTTCCGCGCGTGCCTTCTCTGTGGTCACGCCGTGCACTTCACTTGCTTCGAGGGGAATCTCAACACCGGGATCCGCCAGCCACTCGTGCTCGGCAATAAGCTCTCCGTGATCATCCACGACAGTGATCGAAGCGGTAACGATCCGCGCGGACCGCGAGTTCTTCCCGGTGGTCTCTAGGTCGAATGCGGCGCGGGAGAGGGTGTTCCAGGAACTCATGCCTTCAAGCTACCGGCTGGGTCCGACACTCTTTGGGCACGACACTCCTGCCGTTACGCTGAACACATGCGGATGGAGTATGTGACGGCGGTTCTGGCCGTTGTGGACCTCGTTCCGTCGGGCTCGGTGGTCTCCTATGGTGACGTCGCTGAGCTCCTGGGGGCCGGTGGCCCCCGGCAGGTCGGGGCAGTCATGAGCCACTACGGCAGCCCTGTTGCCTGGTGGAGGGTGCTGCGGGCCAGCGGCGAGGCGCCCCCTGGCCACGAAGCAGACGCCTTGCGGCACTACCTGGAGGAATCGACGCCGCTCCATGGCGCCCATGAGGCATTCCTCAGGACGGGCGAAGGCCGGTGGCGGGTGGACCTGACGGCCGCGCGATGGGCTCCGACGGACGCTGACTTCGACCAACTTGATGTGATCTCGGACCAGTTGGAGCGTCAACTCCATAAATTGTCGGTGCCCGATGATGAAATGACTGTGTGACCGCCACTCCCGCCAGAACCCGCCAAGCAGCGGCAGCCCTTCGCCTGCTGCCCCCTCGCGAAACCTACTACGCGGCGCCGGAATTGTCTGAAGACCAAAGGGCGGTCGTTTCCCTTCGGCAGGGCAGCGGCCCGGTGCTGGTGCCCGGTGGCCCCGGAACCGGCAAGTCCACGGTGCTCGTCGAATCCGCTGTACGCCGTGTTCGTGAGGACGGGCTTGACCCCGAGCGGATCCTGATTCTCGCTCCTGGACGGCATGCGGCAGCAGCGTTGCGGGACACCTTTACGGGCCGGCTGGACCGCAGCCTCAGTACGACGCCGGCACGCACCTGGGCGTCGTATGCCTTCGATGTCATCCGGCGCGCTAAAGCCGAAGGCGTCATCCCGCTGCCGCGGCCGCCCAAACTTTTGTCAGGTCCGGAGCAGGACCTCATCATCAAAGAACTGCTGGAAGGCCACGTGCGAACCGGTTTCCAGCTGCCATGGCCGGAGGACCTCACCGCGGCGCTGCCCACCAGGGGCTTCCGCCACGAAATCCGCCAGTTGTTCGACCGCATCATTGAGTCCGGCCGAACCGCGGAGGACCTGGTGGGGCTGGCGTATGAATGCGGACGCCCCGACTGGATGGCCGCGGCCGAGTTGTACAGCGAATACCGGGATGTCCTGGACCTCCGCATGCCTGAGGCCTTTGATCCCGCGGGAATCATCACCACGGCGCGGCAGATCTTCCAGGATTCCCCGGCCTTCCTTGCCGCGGAACGGGAACGCCTCCAGCTCATCCTGGTGGACGATGCCCAGGAGTCCAATCCGGCCGTTTTCGAGCTTCTCGCCGATATTTCGGAGGGCAAGGACGTGGTGGTGACGTATTCTCCGGACACTGTGGTCCAGGGATTCCGGGGTGCACGTCCGGACCTTGTCGCTGAACTGCCTGCCCTGCTGGGCGGCATGCAAGGTGGGGTTCATGAGTGCCCGCTGTGGTTCACCCACCGGCACCGGCCGGGGGTAGCCGACGCCTGGACTCGCGTCGCGTCCCGCATCTCGCAGCGTTCCGGTGGTCAGTTGGCCAGGCGGCTGGAGCAACCACCGCGTGCTGACAGACCCGGGCAGGCGCCGGCCGGTGACGGCAGGGTGGAAGGGCACGTCCTGCCATCAGCTGTCCACGAGCTTCGCTATGTGTCACAGCGGATCCTGGAAGCGCAACTGCGCGAACAGCGGGAGTTCAGCGATATCGCGGTGATCGTGCGGAACGGCGGCCAAATTTCGCAGCTGCAACGCTACCTGGGCGGACAGGGAATCCCGGTGCGTGTTCCGGTGGCGGACTCAGCGGTCCGGGACGAAGTGGCAGTCCGTCCGCTGCTGGAGGTCTTTGCCGTCGTCCTGGATCCCTCCAAGCTGACACCGGAAACAGCAGTCTCCCTCCTGGCATCGCGTATCGGCGGAGCCACTGCCATCGAGCTGCGCAGGCTCAGGCAATCCCTCCGGCGCGAGGAACTCCTCGGTGGAGGTGGCCGGTCCAGCGATGTCCTCCTGGTGGAAGCCCTGCTTCAACCCGGGGCATTGGCCTCGCTGGGCATCGAAGGCAGCTCGGCCCGCCGGCTCTCCCGTATGATCGCGGCCGGATCCACAGCCGCCGCCCAGCCCGGTGCCAACGCTGAGTCCGTTCTCTGGGCTTTGTGGCAGGCCACCGGTTTGTCGTCACGCTGGGCGGACATGGCCATGGAAGGCGGGAATGCCGGTGCCCGCGCGGACCGTGACCTCGATGCCATGATGGCGCTCTTCCATACAGCCGAACGTTTCGTGGACCAGCTCCCCGGTTCCGGTCCGGAACAATTCCTGGACTATGTCCTGAACCAGGAACTTCCCATGGATACCCTCGCGGCACGGGCACAGCTTGAAGCCTGCGTGGAGATCATGACGCCGGCCAGTGCCGCCGGCCGCGAATGGCCCGTGGTGATCGTCGCCGGTCTGCAGGAAGGTGTCTGGCCGAACACCCGTTTGCGTGGTGAGCTTCTCGGCAGCACCGTCTACGCCGACGCCGTGGAACACGGAGTGGACTATGCCGTCAGGCGGGGACCGCTGAGCAGGCTCCGGGACATCCGTTACGACGA
Organism: Paenarthrobacter sp. TE4293; assembly: GCF_050435325.1. Classification (NCBI taxonomy): domain Bacteria; kingdom Bacillati; phylum Actinomycetota; class Actinomycetes; order Micrococcales; family Micrococcaceae; genus Paenarthrobacter; species Paenarthrobacter sp. TE4293. Next base: position 350,022 of record NZ_JBNJRY010000004.1, on the reverse strand, counting down.
ACTCAGGAGTTTCTCCACAGCGGTGTCGCGTGCCCGCGAGGTCCTGATTTGCACCGCCGTCTCCTCGGAGGACGAGCAGCCCTCGGCTTTCCTGGACTATGTTGCACCACTGGAGCCCGGCCAGTACAAACGGGACTACACTCCTGTGGATCGTCCCATGACGCTCAGGGCCCTTGTTGCGGAGCTAAGGCAGCACGCCCAGTCTGAGGATTCCGCCCCCGGTGCCATGAGTGCAGGGCAGGAGGCTGCGCGGGTTCTGGCCCGGCTCGCCAGCACGGAGCCACCTGTTCCCGGGGCGCACCCGGACACATGGTGGGGATTGGCGCCGCTGAGTTCCCTGGAACCTGTCGTTCCTCCCGGCGGCACGGTCTTTGTCTCGCCCTCCAAGGTCGAGGCTGTCCACAAGTCCCCACTGGACTGGTTCGTCCAGGCTGCTGGAGGGGAGGCTGCTACTGATTTTGCGCGCAGCCTCGGGACGTTGGTCCACAGCATCGCCCAGGAACTGCCGGATGCTTCGGGATCAGAGTATGTGGCTGAACTTGTCCGCAGATGGCCAACATTGGGCATGAAGGACAACTGGGAAGGCAAGCTCGACTTCCAGCGCGCCGAACAGATGGTGCGTAAATTGGCCCAGTACATCCTGATCATGCGCAGCGAAGGACGGAGCCTTCTGGCCGTGGAGCATGACTTCGAAGTTCAGCTTCCCGATGTCCGGGTAAATCCCGTCATCGCGGCAGATCCCGAATCGGACTCTGCCCGGCACGCCGTGCTCCGGGGGCAGGTGGACCGCCTGGAGGTCGATGCCGAAGGCCGGCTGGTCATTGTCGACCTCAAGACGGGCAAGCGCCAACCCGGCAAAGCCGAAGTGGCCAGGCATCCACAACTGGGCGCCTACCAGGCTGCCGTCCTCAAAGGCGCCTTCCAGGACGCCGGAGCCGGCGAAGAAGCGGTCGACGCTGGATCCCCCAACGCTGCTGCGGCCGGTTTCGTCCCCGGCGGGGCTGTCCTGGCCCACCTCGGGACCAAGACCAAGGCGCCTGTGGTTCAGCAGCAGGATCCCCTGGACCCGTCCGACAACTGGGCGGCAGATCTGGTCACAGAGGCCGCTGCCCTGATGGCAGGGGCATCGTTCGAAGCACGGCACGATGCTGGCAAAGGCGGGCACGGCGGCCATGGCTGCCGGCTCCCTGATGTTTGCCCGTTGTGCGCCAGAGGAAAGCAGGTCACCGAATGACAACTGAGCTCCTGGACGGCTTCGCGGCCGCTCTTCCCGACGAGCCCGGTCTCCCGGATGTTCCAGAACCCCGGTTCACTCCGTCCGAACTGGCAGACATCCTTGGTGAGAAAAACCACCCCACAGCCGAACAGGCGGACATCATTGCTTCGGCCTTGTCGCCACGCCTGGTGATTGCCGGTGCCGGATCGGGGAAAACTGCCACCATGGCTGACCGGGTGGTGTGGCTCGTGGCCAATGGTTGGGTGCGCCCGGAGGAAGTACTCGGTGTAACCTTCACGCGCAAGGCTGCGGGGGAACTGGCCAGCCGGATCCGGTCCAAGCTGGCCACCCTGCAGCGAATCGCAGCCGAGGACAACGGCAGCATCGGCTTTCCTGAAGGACTCCTGGAGGCTGACGACCTCGAACCAAAGGTGTCCACCTACCACTCGTATGCCAGCGGAATCGTGTCCGACTATGGCCTGCGGCTGGGGATTGAGCGTGACGTCGTCTTGTTGGGCGGGGCACAGTCCTGGCAATTGGCCAGTGAAGTGGTAGAGGCCTACGACGGCGACTACGAACATTTCACAGCGGCCAAGTCCACCTTGGTCAACGCAGTGATTCAGCTCGCGGGAGAGTGCGCCGAGCACCTGCAGGATCCCGGGTCGGTGCGGGACTGGGTCCTGGAGCGGGTGCAGACCTTCGAGCAGCTTCCTTACGTCGCCGGTGCCAGTAAGAACCCGACCCAGGCCGCAGCCTCCCTGTCGGCAATGCTCCGCACCCGCGCCAGCGTCGCGGACATGGTGGTGCGGTACCAGGAAGCGAAGCGGCAACGTGGAGTTCTCGACTTCGGTGACCTCGTGGCCCTGGCTGCCCGGATCGCCAGCGACATTCCGCTCGCAGCGTCCACGGAGAGGGCCAGGTACAAGGTGGTCCTCCTGGACGAATTCCAGGACACCTCCCACGCCCAACTGGTTCTGTTCTCGCGTCTCTTTGGGCAAGGGCACGCTGTCACAGCCGTGGGTGACCCCAATCAGGCGATCTACGGATTCCGTGGTGCCTCGGCCGGACAGCTCTTCCATTTTGTACAGGAGTTCCCGGTCAGGCACAGGGATGCCACCGATGGGTCGGAGGTCTACTCAGTGGCCCCCACTTCCTACTTGACCACGGCCTGGCGAAACGGCAGGAACATCCTCCAGGCCGCCAACACCATCGCAGCACCCCTGAACAAAGCTGCTGCATCCGGTGGCCCGGCAGGGGAGCGGGAGACGGCCAGCAGTGTTTCAGTACCCGCGTTGGTCCCGAGCCCGGCGGCGGCAGACGGAAGCGTCGTGATCGGTCGTTTCGGGACGGACGAGGACGAAGCTGCCGTCATAGCCCGCGATGTCCGCCGCTACCAGCGGACCGTCTTCGAGGAAGAGAAAGACGGGACGCCCATCAAGCCGACCATGGCGGTCTTGTGCCGCAGGCGGGCGCAGATGGAGTGCATCCGCCGGGAGTTCGAGCTGCAGGGAATCGCCTATGAGATCGTGGGTCTTGGTGGCTTGTTGGATACCCCGGAGATCGTCGACCTCGTGGCTACCCTGCGTGTCTTGGCTGATCCCGGGCGCTCCGATGCCTTGATGAGGTTGCTGGCCGGCGCCCGATGGCGCATAGGCCCAGCAGACCTGATGGCCTTCAGTGACTGGTCCCGGTTCCTTGCACGACGCCGCTCGGCTCCCGGTGCCACGGCCGAAACCACTGACGACAATGAGGAGCCGGCAGCAGTAGTCGAAAGCGACATTACCGATGCCGCAAGCCTGGTGGAGGCGCTGGACTTCCTGCCGAAGCCCGGCTGGACGTCCGGGCACGGGAGGAGCCTGAGCGTGGCTGCGCTGGAGCGCCTGACCAGCCTTGCCTCGGAACTTCGTTCCCTGCGGAGCTATATCGGTGACGACCTCACGACGCTCCTTGGCGAGGTGGAACGCGCCATGCTCCTGGACATCGAAGTGGCAGCCAAACCGGGGATCAGCATCCACCAGGCACGTCGCAACCTGGATGCGTTCCAGGATGCTGCGGCCGGCTTCCTGCAGACTTCACAGCGTATCGACCTGCTGGCATTCCTGTCGTGGTTGGAAGCTGCGGCATCCGAGGAAGGCGGCTTGGATGTGGCCCCCGTGGAGACGAACCGGGAAGCCGTGCAGTTGCTGACGGTCCACGCCTCCAAAGGACTGGAATGGGACGTTGTCTTTGTCCCGGGCCTCAACGCAGGGTCATTCCCGAGCTCCAGGGACTCGCGATGGAGCAGCGGTGCTGCGGCCTTGCCGTGGCCCTTGCGGGGTGACCGGTCAGACCTCCCGCAGTGGGACCTGGACCAGCCCGACCAAAAGGGATGGCTGGATGCCGAGAAGGACTTTAAGTCCGAGGTCCAGCATCACGGCGAGGCCGAAGAGCGGAGGCTGGCCTATGTCGCCTACACCCGGGCGAAGTTTGTCCTGTGGGCGTCCAGCGCTGCCTGGAACGGTTCGCGCTCTGGAATGGCCGGTATGTCCGCCTTCCTTTCCGAGCTTGCACCGCTTGCCGGAGTTGCCGGAGAAGACGAAGGCGGCTCCTCGGACCGACCGGCACGCGCCGCCTTCGTCCATCCGGAGTCAGTGGCGGAGGAGGCACTTCCCGGGGAAAGCCCCCTGACGGCAATTCCCGAGGTTGCCGGGTTCCCATACGATCCCCTGGAAGGTCCCTCCGATCCACGGACCGGCGCCCGACTCAGGCTGGTGCCCGGACGCAGGCTCGCCATGGACCAGGCGGCTGCAAACGTCCGCGCCTGGATCGAGGACGGCTCCTACTCAACCCCGTCCACGGAGCTCGCTGGACCCGCTGGAAAATGGTCCCAGGAGGCGGAACTCCTGCTGGACCGTCAACAGCAACGTAAGACCATCCAGGATGTTCACCTGCCCAGCCATATCTCCGCCTCTCTTTTCGTTGACCTCGGCGCTGACCCAGCCGCAGTCCTCTCCCAGCTCCGCAGGCCGGTTCCCCGCGAACCGGGCATTTCTGCCCGTAAAGGCACGGCCTTCCATGCCTGGGTTGAAGAGTACTTCGGGACTACCGGCATGTTGGACCTCGATGAAGCCCCGGGCTCGGATGCCCACATCGACGAGGCCTACGGCTTGGACGAGATGGTCGCGGCCTTCAAAAAGTCCGAGTGGGCCCAGCGTGCCCCCGCTTTCGTGGAGGTACCCGTCGAAACCCGGATCGGCGACGTCGTTGTCCGGGGACGGATCGATGCCGTCTTCCGTGAGGCCGATGGCAGTTGGCAGTTGATCGACTGGAAGACCGGACGGCGTCCCGCAGGTCAGCAGTTGGCGACGCGCGCCGTGCAGCTGGCTGTCTACCGGCTCGCCTGGGCGCGGCTCAAAGGCGTTCCCCTCGAAGAAGTCAGCGCGGCTTTCTATTACGTGGCGGATGATTCAGTGGTGCGCCCGCATGATTTGGGCAGCGCCGAGGAACTGGAGGAGATCGTTGCCAAGGCGTTGGAGGGCGACGGCCAAGGGCGCGGAAACGAGTCGGGGCGCCAGGACCGATCAGCGCGTTAGGACCGCGACAGGGCGCCAGGACCGATCAGTGCGTCAGGACCGATCAGCAGCGTGGATGGGCGTGACGTTGACCACGCTGATGGCCGCAGTGGACGTGTCATCCGGGTCGTCGCTGTCCTCTGGCGTTGGCTCCGGCGAGGGGCTGGTGGTTGGGTCAACCGCGTCCGCATCGGCCGGTATGGCTGCCACCGTCACTGGTGGCCCGGCGTCGGAAATTTCCACGACACTGACCGGAGGCTTCTGGCTGGCTACAGCCCTGGAGGCCTCGAGCTCAGCGGCCTGCATTTCGGCGGCCTCGTCCTCGGCGGCCCGCGCCGCTTCTTCTTCGCGCCTGGCTTGCTCGTCGATGTCGTCGGAGAGCGATTGGAGCATCGATTCAGCCTCCGCTGTCATGCTCTGGTGGCCGGCAGCCATGGCCTTGACCAAGTACTGGGCCAGGGCAAATTCGGCCAGCAGTGCCGCACGTCGGAGCAGATGGGCATCGGGGGTCTCCCGGCGCGCCTGGGTGTAGTGGTTCAGCACTGCATCAACGAACGAGGACTCGTTGGACGCCACCAACCACGCAAAGTCGTCGGCAGGATCACCAATCCGGAGGTCGGTCCATCCCGTCAGGGCTGTGACAGAGTCATCCTGCACCATCAGGTTGTCTTCATGGAGATCCCCATGGACCACGGAGGTATTGAACCGCCACAGGGCCACGTCCTCCAGGGCATGTTCCCAGCGCCGGAGGAGGGTCGCCGGAATTTTTCCCGTGGTTGCCGCTTGGTCGAGTTCATTGAGCTTGCGCTGCCGGAACTCGTTGGCGGAGTAGCTGGGCAGGTCGGCGTTGGTTACCAAGGTCAGGGGGAGGTCGTGAATGGCGGCCAAGGCCGAGCCGATCTCCTGGGCCAGGGCGGGGCTCCCGGCAGAGAGTTCTTCGATGGAAAGCATCGAACCCTGCAGGTGGGCGTAAACGAAGGTGGTGAGGGCGCCCTGCCGTACAGTACCGGCGATAGTGGGCACGTGGAAAGGCAACTCGGCGCGGATGGCAGGAGCGAAGGCGCGCAGCACCATGAACTCCGTTTCCAGCCGGGTACTGGCTTCCGGATGGCGCGGCGAGCGGACGCGCCAACGTTTTCCCTCCGAGTCGAGCAACAGCGCCGAGTCGAAGTCAGCGTCGTCGTCGGGGGAATAGGCTGTAGCCGTCGGCGCCAGTCCGGGCACCGCCGCGGTTGCTATAGCGGCCAGTTCGAGCGGTGTTCTTCTCACGTTCTCCACGGTAGATTGAGTGTGGCCTGTGGCCATGATGCAGTGCGGCGAGTCTTCAGATCCGCACCAAAACAAGGCGATTCTGCCTGCGATGGACGCCCCGCCGGGTTCCATCCACATGGCGGGAGTCTGCCAAATGTTTTTTGTCGGTACGAGTCAGTACGGTAGATACATGAGCTATACGGAGTCACCGGCGCTGGCCAACCACCTGATGGATACTGTTCTTCCAGTGCGCCCTGCCATGGTGGACCGCGGCTCCGGGGTCCGGATGAAACCCGGCATGGTAGAGGACCTCATTGCTTCGGGCACGGCCAAGGCCATGGTTATCTCCCAGCGCAAGGCGCTGGTGACTGCTGACGGTCTATGGTTCGGGGATGCCGCGCCGCTATGGAAGGCCCTCAACGGAGCCGGCGCCGGTGCTGCCGCCGCAATATACTTGGGCACCACCCTCGGACCTTCTTCCTTGCCGGAAGGCACGTCCGTCCTGCTGTTCACGGTGGCTGAACCTCCGGCGCCAGGCACGGCGACGGTGCCCGTTGACGCCCAATGGGCCGGCTTCCGGGAAGTCGCCGGGCGTTTGGACGCCAACGATACTGCGCTGTTCATTGAGGCAAGCGCCATCTCGAACTGGCACGCAACCCACACGCACTGCCCCCAGTGTGGAACTCCTACGGACATCGAGTCCGGAGGCTGGGTCCGTAGGTGCCCCAAGGACAATTCAGAGCACTACCCCCGGACGGATCCCGCGATCATCGTGACGGTGGTGGGCCCCGACGGCCGACTGCTTCTGGGCGGTGGCGGCCCCACGGATGCCAAGAACTACTCCACGCTTGCGGGCTTCGTGGAACCCGGTGAATCGCTGGAGCAGGCCGTCGTCCGGGAAATCGGGGAAGAGGTGGGTGTCCGTGTATCGGCTTGCCAGTACCTCGGCTCGCAATCCTGGCCTTTTCCCGCTTCGCTGATGTTGGGCTTCACCGCCACCACCGAAGACTCCGTTGCCCGGCCGGACGGAGTCGAAGTCACCCGGGCCCGGTGGTTCAGTCGCGAAGAGTTGCAGGACGCCGTCTTGAGCGGTGAGATCACCATTTCCACGCGGCTGTCCATTGCGCGTTCACTGATTGAACATTGGTACGGCGGCGTCATCGAAGACCTCCAGCCGTGACCGAAGACATTTTCGACGCCGGTGGTTCACTTGAAGAACGCATCCTCGGCGGCTTGGATGAAGAACAGCGCGAAGTAGCGAGTACCCTCACTGGCCCCCTGTGTGTTCTCGCGGGGGCCGGTACGGGAAAAACGCGTGCCATCACTCACCGCATCGCTTACGGAGTCCACTCCGGTGTCTACAGCCCGCAAAGGCTGCTGGCCGTGACATTCACCGCGCGGGCCGCTGCCGAGATGCGCAGCAGGCTTCGTGACCTTGGCGTGGCCAACGTTCAGGCCCGTACCTTTCATGCCGCCGCCTTACGGCAGTTGCAGTTCTTCTGGCCCCAAGCCATCGGCGGTACTTTGCCGAATCTGTTGGACCACAAGGCCAACATGATCGCAGAAGCCTCCCGCAGGCTCCGGCTCAGCACCGACCGTGCCACCATCAGGGACCTCGCCGCTGAAATTGAGTGGGCCAAGGTGTCCATGCTCACGCCTGCGAACTACCTTGAGAACGCCCAGGACCGCGGAACGCCCGGCGGCTTTGACCTCACGGCGGTGTCCAGGGTTTTCCAAGCATATGAAGACATCAAGACCGACCGGAATGTCATCGACTTCGAAGATGTCCTCCTGATAACCGTAGGTATCCTCCAGGAGGATCCAAAAGTGGCCGCAACGGTTCGTGAGCAGTACCGCCACTTTGTGGTGGACGAGTACCAGGACGTATCGCCGCTGCAACAGCGGCTGTTGGACTTGTGGCTCGGTGGCCGGAACGAGCTGTGCGTGGTGGGCGACGCAAGCCAGACGATTTACTCCTTTACGGGTGCCTCACCGAAGCACTTGCTCGGCTTCAAAGCACAGTTCCCGGAGGCGACCGTCGTCAAGCTGATTCGGGATTACCGCTCCACCCCGCAAGTTGTGAAGTTGGCGAACGAGCTCCTCGGCTCCCGGCGAAGTGGGGGGCCGGTGGCGGATGCTGCGTGGGCACCTCCCCTCAAGCTCGTGGCCCAGCGGCCACCGGGTCCGGAACCACGATTCATGGAATGCCCGGATGACGAGGCTGAGGCAGCGGTGGTGGCCGGCCGGATCCAGGAACTGCTTGACTCGGGAGTCAAAGCCAGCGAGATCGCCATCTTGTTCCGCACCAACGGCCAATCCGAAGCTTACGAACAAGCCCTCGCTTCGGCCGGCATCGGATATCAGTTGCGTGGCGGTGAGCGGTTCTTCGCCCGTAAGGAAGTCCGCGATGCGATCCTGCAGTTGAGGGCTGCAACCCGCGCCGTGGCCGAAGGACCCCAGGAACCGCTGGGACAGATCGTGCGCGACATCGTCGCGTCGCTTGGCTACACCGACGCCGCGCCGCACAACGGGGGAGCCCTTCGTGAGCGGTGGGAGTCCTTGGCGGCGTTGGTTGCACTCGCCGATGAGCTGGCCCTCAGCCGGGGCGAGTCGTTTACGCTGGCCGAATTTGTCAATGAGCTCCAGGAACGCTCGGTGGCACAACACGCGCCCACCGTCCAAGGCGTCACCCTGGCTTCCCTTCACGCAGCAAAGGGCCTGGAATGGGACGCTGTGTTCCTGGTCGGCCTCAGCGAGGGACTCATGCCGATCTCCTTCGCAGACACCCCCGAGGACGTCGATGAAGAGCGCCGGCTGCTCTACGTAGGGATCACCCGGGCCCGGGAACACCTCAATTTGTCCTGGTCCACAGCCCGCACGCCGGGGGGCCGTGCCAATCGCAAGCCCTCCCGGTTCCTGGACGGACTTCGCCCCAATTCCGTGGCATCCGCGAGTGCACGCAGCAAGACAGGTCCCACGCGCAGGAAAGCTGCCGCGCCGGCGTCGTGCAGGGTATGCGGAAGCATGCTGGCCAGCGGAGCCGAACGCAAGGTGGGGCGCTGCAACCAGTGCCCGCCGTCCTACGAGGAACAGACTTTTGATGCGCTGCGGCAATGGCGGAAGGACGAGGCAAAGTCCGCCGATGTCCCTGCCTACGTCGTTTTCACCGACGCTACGCTCACCGCCATCGCCGAAGCCAAGCCATCCTCGCTGGAGGAACTGGCCGGTTTGGCCGGAATCGGACCATCCAAGCTCGAACGCTATGGTGAGGCGGTCCTGACGGTCCTGGCTGAAAGCACGGAGCTCTGATGGCGCGCCCACCGGCGACGGATGCCGGCGTTCCACAGGTCACCGACGACGGTGCCCCGGTGGTGGTACGACGCTCGGCCCGGCGGCGCAGGACCGTTGCCGCCTTCTGGGAGGACGGCAAGGCCGTAGTGGCCATCCCTGCCAGCTTCACCAAGAGCCAGGAACGCGAGTGGGTTCACCGCATGCTGGCCAAGCTGAAGAAACAGGGCGAGCAACGGTCGCGCCAAGGCAGGCGCCGTCCGGCCACCGACGAAGTTCTTGCTGAGCATGCGGCCCACCTTTCTCGAACCTACTTGGGCGGGCGCGCTGTGCCGACGTCCGTGCGGTGGGTCAGTAACCAAAACTCCCGGTGGGGTTCGGCGACGCCGGCGGATGGCACCATCAGGCTCTCAAACAAACTTCAGCCCATGCCCCAGTGGGTCATCGACTACGTCCTGGTCCACGAGCTCGCGCACCTGCTGGTGGCTGGACACAATGCCGACTTCTGGAGGCTGGTCGAGGCGTATCCCGAGACCCAACGCGCGAAGGCCTTCCTTGAGGGCGTAGCCTTTGCCACGTCCCGGGGCCTCCCTTCGGATTCGGACTCGACCGATTAACGCAGCAACGGCCGCCATGGAGATGACGGCCGTTGCTGATATGGTGCCCGCTTACGTGGCCGGCGATTGCGGATCGTTGTCATCCGGGTCGGCGTCACTGCCAGGAGTATTCTCTGTGCTCCCGTCCTGCGCCGATGCGTCCGGACCGTCAGTGTCCCCGGCTTCGTGGCTGTCGTAGCCGCCGCTCAGCAGCTTCTGCAAGGCGTCGTCAACTTCACTGTCACTGGCCTCGGCCAACCGACGGCGCTCGGAGAAGCCCTTGGGGTCATCCAGGTCTTCACCCGTGGGCAGCAGGTCAGGGTGGTGCCAGATCGCATCGCGGCCGGCGATGCCGCGCTCTTCCTTCAGGACTGCCCAGAGAGTGGCAGCCTCCCTGAGCCTGCGGGGACGCAATTCCAGCCCAACAAGGGAGGAGAACGCGTGCTCGGCAGGTCCGCCTGTGGCGCGACGACGACGCACAGTCTCGCGGAGTGCGGTTGCGGACGGCAGGACCTTCTCGGTAGCTTCCGCTGTGAGCTCGTCCACCCAGCCTTCGACCAGCGCGAGAGCGGTCTCGAGCTTTTCCAGGGCGGCTGTCTGAACAGGGGTGCGCTCGGGGGTAAAGACGCCTTGCGAGAGCGCTTCCTGGATTCCCTCGGGGTTGCTGGGATCCAGGTCCCGGGCCAGGTCTTCAATGCGCGACATGTCAATGTGGATGCCGCGGGCATAGGCCTCAATGGCCCCCAGGAGGTGGCCGCGCAGCCAAGGAACCTGCACGAAAAGCCTGGCATGGGCAGCTTCACGCACGGCGAGGAACAGGCGGACGTCGTTTTCGGGGAGGCTCAGGCCTTCTCCGAACTTCGCGACGTTGGCTGGCAACAACGCCATTTCCAGGTCAGCCAAGGGGACTCCGATATCGGTGGAGCTGACGACCTCTGCCGAGAGGGCGCCGATTGCCTGCCCCAGTTGCATGCCAAAGATCGCGCCGCCCATGTTCTGCAGCATGGACGAGGCGCCGCCCATCATGGACTTCATTTCCTCGGGCATTTGCTGGGTCAGGGCGTTGGACAACGCATTCGCGACGCTGTTCGCCACGGGCTCGGTCAGGCGTTTCCACGTTCCGAGGGTCGCCTCAACCCATTCGGCCCGCGACCATGCCCGGCCGATCAGGCCCGTGGCCGGGAGATCAGTAACAGGGTCGAGCCAGAGTTCGGCGAGCCTCAGGGCTTCATCGACTTCCCTGGTCTGGACGGAATTGACGGAGGGATCGCTGCCGGCCGCTGCCACCCGGCGTGCATTCTCGTGGGCGAGCTGCCAGTTCACGGGGCCGTCGGAGGTGGAGCTCATCATTGCCTGGACCTGCGCGAACATCTGCTGGAGCAGCTGGGGGTCGTTGGGCAAGCCTGCGGCTTTGGCCAGCTCTGCGGGGTCGATGTTGCCCATGCCCTGGCCACCCATCAGGTTCTGCAGCATTTCCGCCAGCGGATCCTTGGGGGTGTCGTCGTCGTTGGACGGATTGTTGGGGTCTGATGTCATGGTGCCGCCGATCGTCGAACTGGCTGGTGATCTCTTTCACCGTACCCCGCAGCAGGAACGCTGTCTGCCCGGATACGGCGTCGTTCGCTGTAGGCAAAGCAGCCCGGCGCGGAAGGACCGCGTAGTGTTGATCTTTGGTATGTGCCGCCGGCGTCTTCGGCGGCACCAGCCATGGAACCGGTCACGCAATGCCGGCATAGAGAGGCCTCAATGCTTACTTCGCCCAGCCCCGAGGGCTCAGCCACCCGGCGTCAAACGTCCGACGCCGATCCCTCCTCAGTGCCTTCGGCACCGCCCCGCGACACCAGGTACATGGTGATGGTGATCTCGGGCCTCCTTGCACTGGGCCTCGGAATCGGCGCTGCAGCCTTGCCGGTTCCCTACGTTATTGAATCAGCGGGGCCCACTTTCAACACCCTGGGCAAAGACGGTGACAAGCCGGTCATCAGCATTTCCGGACGCGAGTCCTTTCCCGCCAGTGGCAACCTGGACCTCACTACTGTCGTCATGACAGGTGGTCCGAAGAGTCCGGCCACGATCTTCGATGTGTTCCGCGCCTGGCTGGACACCTCCAAGGCCATTTATCCCGAGGAACTCATCTACCCCAAGGGCACCACTGCCGAGCAGACCGTCCAAGAGGGCGAGATTGCCATGGAGACGTCCCAGGAGAACGCGTTCGCTGCGGCCTTGCGGGAGTTGGATATCCCCTTCGAGCAGCGGTTGAACGTTGCCGGGCTCTCGGAAGCGTCACCGTCTGCCGGGAAAATCCAGGAAGGCGACCTCCTGAAGTCCATCAACGGCAAGGCCATCACCTCCATGAGCGTGATCCAGGCCGAGCTGGCCGCAGGCGCCGGGGCGCCCGCCGTCGTCGTGGTGGAGAGGAAGGGTGCGCCGGTAACGGAAACCGTCACACCCACGCGGAATGCGGCTGATCGCTACGTCCTGGGTGTGCTCCTGGCCAGCGACTTCACTTTCCCGTTCGACGTCAGCATTTCGCTCGAGAATGTGGGCGGACCAAGTGCCGGCATGATGTTTGCCCTGGGCATCATCGACAACCTCACCCCGGGGGACCTGACGGGCGGCAAACACGTGGCCGGCACAGGCACCATCACCGCTGATGGTGCTGTTGGGCCCATCGGTGGGATAGCCCAGAAGATGATCGGAGCCCGGCAGCATGGGGCCACTATGTTCCTCGCCCCGGCTGCCAACTGCGCAGACGTTGTGGGCCACGTTCCCGATGGATTGCAGGTAGTCAAAGTCGAAACACTCGCCGACGCCACGTCCGCAGTGGAACGACTCGGGTCGGGAGAAGACACGGCGGGCCTTCCCACCTGCACAAACAACTAGACTGACGGTGGAACTTAGCTCCACCGCCACTCGTGGCATATATGACGGCCTCCGCCATATCCCAGCGGCAGAGAATGTCAACCACTCGCATACCGACTGTTCACTGACACCAATGAGGTACAGAGTTTGTCCCGTCCCGCCAGCTCCAACCCGCCCGGAAGATCACCGCTGAGACGAGGTGCCCTCACTCCGACTCTCATCGTCGTGGCTGTGGCCGTCGTCGGGTTCATTTTCTTCGCCAATGTGTGGACTGACGTCCTCTGGTACCAGCAGCTTGGTTTCTTCGAAGTGTATATTCGCGAAAACCTGGCCAGGATCATCACTTTCCTGATCGGTTTCGCCATGATGTTCGCCGCTGTCTTCTTCGCCATCCGGATTGCCTACCGCTCCCGTCCGGTCTACGCACCGGACGCGGAATCGAGGGACAACCTCAACCGTTACCAGGCACAGCTGGAGCCGGTTCGCAGGGTCGTCATGATCGGCCTGCCCATCCTGTTCGGCCTCTTCGCCGGCAGTGCGGCCGCCAGCCAGTGGCAGAAAGCCCTGCTGTTCTTCAACCAAGAGCCGTTCGGCCAGACTGACCCGCTGTTCAACCTCGACATCAGCTTCTACCTGATGTCGCTGCCTTTCCTGGGTTTCGTCACCGGGTTCCTCATCAGCATCGCTGTCGTGGCCGGTATCGCAGGCATCCTGACCCACTACCTTTACGGCAGTATCCGCTTGATGGAACGCGGCATCTTTACCAGCCGCGCCGCCCAGATCCACATTGCCGTGACCGGTGCCCTTTTCCTGATTCTGCTGGGCATCAATTTCTGGCTCGACCGATACACCACCGTGCAGAGCAACTCAGGCCGCTGGGCCGGCGCGCTTTACACGGACGTCAACGCCGTAGTGCCCACCAAAGCCATCCTTGCCGTCGCCGCGGGACTTGTTGCCATCCTGTTCATCATTGCCGCGGTCATCGGGCGGTGGCGCCTGCCGGTCATCGGAACAGCGATGCTGGTCATCACGGCCATCCTTGCCGGCGGTGTCTACCCGTGGGTGATCCAGCAGTTCCAGGTGCGCCCTTCGGAAAACACCCTGGAAAAGGACTTTATTGATCGAAACATCAAGATGACCAGGGCCGCCTACGGTCTGGACCAGATTGATGTATCGGCTTACAACGCCACCACCACCGCCACCACCGGAGCACTGGCTGCAGATGCGCAGACCACGGCGAACATCCGGCTCCTCGATCCGAACCTTATTTCGTCGGCTTTCGCCCAGCTGGAACAGTACCGCCCGTACTACCAGTTCCCCCAGACCCTGAACGTTGACCGCTACATGGTCGACGGCAAGGTCCAGGACACGGTGATCGCTGTTCGCGAACTGAACCCGGATGGCTTGAGCGCCAACCAGCAGACCTGGGTCAACCGGCACATCGTCTATACCCACGGGTATGGAGTGGTCGCGGCCAAGGGCAACAAGTTCACCGCCGACGGCAAGCCGGAGTTCCTGCAGTCAGGTATCCCGTCCAACGGCGTCCTCGGAAATGACACCACGTACGAGCCCCGCATCTACTTCGGCGAGAACTCTCCTGAGTACTCCATCGTGGGTGCTCCCGACGGTGCTCCGAACCGTGAGCAAGACCGGCCCGCAGGCCGGGAGGGCGGGGGAGAGACCCAGTACACCTTCAGTGGAAACGGTGGACCCAACGTAGGCAACTGGCTCAACCGGATCCTTTACTCCATTAAGTTCCAGTCCTCTGACCTGTTGTTGTCAGATGGTGTGAACGCCGAGTCCCAGATCCTCTACGAACGCAATCCCCGCGAACGCGTCCAGAAGCTGGCTCCGTACCTGACCGTGGATGGCAACGCATACCCGGCGGTCGTTGACGGGCGCGTGAAGTGGATCGTTGATGGCTACACCACCAGCCAGTACTTCCCGTACTCCCAGCCGCAGCAACTGCAGAACGCCACCGCTGACTCGCAGACCAACGCGGGCCGAACGGTCGCGCTGCCGAACAGCTCCGTGAACTACATCCGCAACTCGGTCAAGGCCACCGTCGATGCTTATGACGGTTCCGTGAATCTTTACGCCTGGGATGACCAGGACCCTATCTTGAAGGCATGGCAGAAGGTTTTCCCGACCACCATCAAGCCATACTCGGAGATGTCGGGCGACCTGATGAGCCACGTGCGCTACCCCGAGGACCTCTTCAAAGTTCAGCGTGAACTGTTGGGCCGGTACCACGTAACGGACCCCGACAGCTTCTACCAGAACAATGATGCATGGAGCGTTCCGAACGATCCCACCGTTTCGGAAGCTGTCAAGCAGCCGCCGTTCTACATGTCATTGCAGATGCCCGATCAGGAGAAGCCGGCATTCCAGCTGACATCATCCTTCATTCCCCAGACGGTTAACGGGAGCGCGAGGAACATCCTGTACGGATTCCTGGCAGCCGATTCTGATGCCGGAAACGTCAAGGGCGTCAAGGGCGAGAGCTATGGAAAGCTGCGGCTCCTGGAACTCCCCACCGATACGCAGGTTCCTGGCCCTGGGCAGGCGCAGAACAAGTTCAACTCCGATCCCACGGTGTCCCAGGCATTGAACCTCCTGCGACAGGGAGCCTCGGACGTCTTGAACGGAAACCTGTTGACCTTGCCCGTGGGTGGCGGCCTGCTGTACGTCCAGCCTGTCTACCTGAAGTCCACCGGTGAGACCTCGTATCCGACACTGCAGCGCGTGCTGGTTGCCTTCGGTGACAAGATCGGCTTCGCACCCACGCTGGACGAGGCACTCGACCAGCTGTTCGGTGGCAACTCCGGCGCCACAGCGGGGGATGCGGACAACAACGGTCAAACGCCTACGGCTCCTCCGGGAACCACTGCGCCGCCCACTGGTCCCACCGACGCGAAAGCTGATCTGAAGGCTGCACTGGACGAAGCCAACAAGGCGATCCAGGATGGCCAGGCCGCGCTGGCAAAGGGCGACTTCGCCGCCTATGGTGCCCAGCAGACCAAGCTGTCTGAGGCGCTGAAGAAGGCCGTTGATGCGGAAACACGCCTGGGTGCCACCACGGCTCCGACGGCGACCCCGGGAGCCACCCCCAGCGCCACACCCTCACCTTCGCCGAGCAGCTAGCGGCGGCAGGCAGGTGCAACAGAGGGCCGGTGCCCGTTCCCTTTGGGGGCGGGCACCGGCCCTTTTTGGGGGTTTACGCCGGCCTTCCGGGTGGGGGAGACGGACATCACGTCCCCAGGATTTGGCCTCCCCTTCACCTGACGGTAATGTTGTTCTTGCGACGCGGGGTGGAGCAGTTCGGTAGCTCGCTGGGCTCATAACCCAGAGGTCACAGGTTCAAATCCTGTCCCCGCAACTGGAGAAAGGTCCGGATCAGTAACAGCTGATCCGGACCTTTTGTTTTGCCCGAATGGGTTGCCCCGCGCCTGCGGGATAGTCAGTCCCGGCCGCCGGTGGCGTGGATTCAAGGGCCGTTGACGCGGAACGCCGGCGTGGACCAAGGGGAAGCTTGCCCTCTCGAAAGTGATCTGCGGCACCATCGGGGGCATATGGTCAGGAGCACCCCGAGTGGTGCGGTAGAGTTGTTCTTGCGACGCGGGGTGGAGCAGTTCGGTAGCTCGCTGGGCTCATAACCCAGAGGTCACAGGTTCAAATCCTGTCCCCGCAACTGGAGAAAAGATCCGGATCAGTAACAACTGATCCGGATCTTTTGTTTAACGGGCAGCCGGGTGTTTAACGGGCAGCCGGGCCGGCAGTGCTAGCATCAAACCCGGATTTGCTGAGGCAAGAAAGTGAATGGGACAGCCCAATGGTCAATGGAGACTTCAATTCCAGCCTCAACCGTGACGTGCTGCAGAGGGATAGCCCTGTTGCGGTCTACCAGCAGGTGGCCGACGTCCTGACGGACCAGGTCAGCCGCTTGGAGCCGGGGGCGCGCATACCCACGGAAGAGACCCTGATGGACGAGTACGGCATCAGCCGCACCACCGTCCGGAAGGCGATCGAAACGCTCGTGGCAAAGGGTCTGCTGGTCCGCAGGCAGGGCAAAGGCACCTTCG
This sequence comes from Paenarthrobacter sp. TE4293, assembly GCF_050435325.1. Lineage (NCBI taxonomy): Bacteria > Bacillati > Actinomycetota > Actinomycetes > Micrococcales > Micrococcaceae > Paenarthrobacter > Paenarthrobacter sp. TE4293. The sequence continues at coordinate 333,176 of NZ_JBNJRY010000004.1, read as the reverse complement.
TGATGGCCCAGCGGCCCGTCAAGATGCTGAACCGCCTGGCGCCGTTCATGGAGACGTTCACAGCGGCAGGGATGAAGACCGTCAAGGGGCTCATCGAATATAAATGGATGGAAAAGGACACATCAGTGCCGGCCAAGCTGGTCTCTGATGACAACCTCGTCCTGGTGATCCGCAGGTCGTACTCCAGTGCCGGATGGCCCTATGCCATTGCAGAGATTTTCATCCCTTCCCACATTGGGCGCCATATCAGCCTGGCGGATGCCGAACGGAACTCCATTTACCAGGTCATCCAGGACAGGACGCTCAAGCCCCTTCAGCGGGCGGAAATCACTGTCACCATGCATGCACCCCCGGAGCACCTGGCAGACGCTCTCAACGTCCGTGGGTTCGCCATGGTGCCGCGACTGGAGCGGACCACCCTGGGCCCGCATGGGGAGGTCCTGGAGTGCACGGTGACCTATTTCCACCCCAAGGGTTTCGAGATTCGGGCTGAAGTAGCTACAGACGTCAGTCCGGGGCAGGATTCCGTCGAGCAGCCTGCCGGTTAACCGCCGTGCTCAAGAAGCCAATACGCCAAAAGAATGGGCCGGATCCTTTCCGGGATCCGGCCCATTCTTTTTGCTTCAGCAGGACGTCATGGACTCCTGGCCGATGATTCCTGGAGACCTGTCAGCCCTGGAGTCCGATAAGTCTTAGAGCTTGTCGAAGTCGGCTTCGTCGACCGTCGTGCCGGTCGAAGCAGGCGCTCCGGCGCCGATGGCCGGCTTGGAACCACCGGACTTCAACGCTGCAAGGCGGGCTTCGATCTCGGTCTGCTCGCCAAGGTCCTCCAGCTGGTTGAACTGGGCGTCCAGGCTTGAGCTGGCGAGTTCCTGCTGGCCCAGGACCTTGGCCTCTTCGCGGCGGATCTTCTCTTCGAAGCGGCCCACCTCGCTGGTGGGGTCCATGATGTCGATGCTCTTGAGTGCGTCATGCACCTGGGACTGGGCCGCTGCGGTCTTGGAGCGTGCCACGAGCTCGTTGCGCTTGGCGGTCAGCTGGTTGAGCTTGTTCTTCATCTGGTCAAGGCCGGTCTTGAGCTTGTCCACTACCTCGGTCTGCGACGCAATGCTCGGCTCAGCCGCCTTCGCCTCGGACTCCGCAGTCATCTGGCGCTGGATGGCTACCTTGGCAAGGTTGTCGAACTTCTGGGCATCAACGGTATCGCCGGCGGAGCGGTACTCGTCGGCCTTCCGGGATGCTGCGAGGGCCTTGTTGCCCCAGTCCTGGGCGTTCTTGATGTCCTCGTTGTAGTCCGCCTGCAGCATCCGGAGGTTACCGATGGTCTGGGCCACGGCTGATTCGGCCTCGGCAATGTTGTTCGTGTAGTCGCGGACCATTTGGTCCAGCATCTTCTGCGGGTCCTCAGCCTGGTCCAGCAAGGCATTGATGTTTGCCTTGGCGAGCTGCGAGATCCGACCGAAAATGGACTGCTTAACCATGGTGTTGCCTTTCGTCCTGCTCAGTGGTGCCACTGAAGTCAGTGATCAGTTGTTGTACCGCTTCTATGCGGGGCATGGACCCCACCTAGTCTGTCGGGCTAGAAGCTGCCGGAGTCTCCGCCGCCGAAGTCGCCTCCGCCGCCGCCCCAGTCTCCGCCGCCACCGGAATCGCCGCCGAAGAACCCGCCGCCGCCTCCGCCGTCATTGCCGCCGCCGCCCCAGCCCCCTCCGCCGCCATTGAGAATGGAGTTGATGAGGATACCCCCGAGGATGGCGCCGCCGAGGCCGCCGCCTCCGCCGCCACCGCCGAACATGCCACCGCGTCCATAGCCTTGGCCTTGGTCGGCATAGCCGAACTGGTCGACGTCGGACTGTGCAAGTTGGGCCGCCTGGGCAGCAAGTGAGTGCGCCTGCTGGGCGTAGGTCAGTGCCGTGACAGGATCATTGCGTGAGATGGACAGCGCGTAATCGAGATTGCGCTGGGCCTCGGCCAACCTGGTTCGCGCCTCTGTGCCTACGCCGCCGCGTCGGGCGGTGATGTAGTCCGACGTGGCGCTGATCTGTGCTTGAGCGGCCATGATGGTCTGCTGCAGTGACGCTTGCGCGCGGCGGGCCTGCTCCTGCTGGTCACGGATACCGGACAACGACTGATCCAGAGCCTGGTGGGCAGACTCTACGCGGCTAAGCGTGGCGATGGGATCGATCTTCCCGCCCTGGATTTCGGTTTTCACCTGCGCCAACGCTGCCTCCACGCCGGCCACAGGACCGGCAAGTTCGGGGTGCTCGCCCGATTGGATCATGGCCCTGGCCTGGGCAAGGTCCTGGCTGGTCTCTGCAACTGCGCTTTCCAGGGATGCCCGTGCCTCATCCAAGCTGCCGGCCGTTTTGGAAATCGCATCGATCAACACGTTGGTCTGGTGCAGGCTTTCCTCGGCGGCACGAACCGCCACAGCGGCAAGGCTGTTCTCGCCGCTGGAAAGTTTCTCCTGTGCGGCTGTGACAGCATTCTGTACGAACGCGAGCCGTTCCTTGGCCTGCAGGATGTTGTCGGAGACCTGGGTCAAGGCAGATTCGGCGTATTTGGCGCGGAGGCCCTCAAGGGATTGCTCGGCGTTCGCGATCTTTGAATCTGCTTCCTTGGCTCCGGCAGAAACTGCTGCCAAAGCTTGGGGAGCGTTCTTCTCCAACTCACGCAAAGAGTCGAAGTCGGCCTTCTGGTCTCGCAGGGACGCAAGTGCTGCCTCTGACCTGCGAATGATTTCGCCGAGCCAGCTTCGCTGTTGTTCCTCAGTGTCAGGGATGTGGTCATCCAACTGCTGCTGAAGCTTGAAGGACTCCGTCATGTGGGCCTTGGCTTCTTCCAACGCTTTGGTGAAGTTGCCAATGGCGGAATCACCGTACTGTGCCTGGGCGAATCCGAGTTCCTGCTCGCTGGACTTGATGGCGTCATCCGCCTCGATCAACAGCGAGCCGCTCTTCTGGCGCAGCTCGGGGATGCTCAGCCCGGCGAGAGGATCAAGCTGTTCACCTTGCGGGCCGTAGCTGGCGCTGACAGCCTTGGTGCCGCCCTTTTTGCGTCGGTTGCGCAGGTAGAGGTAGGTTCCGGCACCACCCGCCGCCACCACGCCAACCCCGACAAGGACGCCGACGCCGGCATTCCCGCTGGGCACTGTCCCGCTCCCGCCGCCTGCGGCGTCGCCGATGGCAGCGGCTGTATCTATGGCTGCTTGGGCGTAGTCCTTCTTGCCGCCTGCCAGATTGGCAACAACGGCGTTCTGCGCGATTGCTGACTGCTTGGAGTAGATGGAGCTGCCCGAGTTCAGGGCAAAGTTGTACTGCCCGGCCGTGGAGATCGCCAGAATGGCGTCCGGCTTGCCCATGCCTTTCTTCTCGGCCACAGCCTTCGTCCACTCTGTCGGGGACGACGGGTTCGTGAAGGAATCCACCGTCACCACGTACAGGTTGTACTTGTGGTCCTTGAGCGTCTTTTGGATGGCCTCCTGGACCTCGCCTTTTCGGCTGCCCAGGACGTTGGCGTCGTCCACGATGTTCTGGCCGGACGGAATGGTCACCGGATCGGTGGCCCAGGCAGCTGTGGCGGGGAAAGCCAACAGCCCAGCCACGCCAATTCCGGCGAGTACGCGTTTAAATATTGACCGCATGTGCAACCCTTCAGCACGTCTGCGACTGGAACAAGGCGTACCAATCGTCACAGAATGCTCAGCGCCCCCACGCATGGTGTAAAGCCGCAGGTCGCTGTGGCAATTCCTCTTGATTCTATGGTGCACCCCATGGCCCGTCCACAGGAGTGAATATGCCACCAGCGAAATATAGGAGAGAGCCGGATTGTTCAGCCGTTGAGGCTAATTCGGAAGGGCCGTGGCCTGGCTCCGGAGCCCTTTCAGGAAGCTCCCAGCGAACGTCCGCTTTTGTTCCAGTTAATGGGTCCATAGTTGTTGGAGACGAGGACGAAAGGAAGACCCATGACGGAGAACCCAGCGCAGGGCACCGCACCGGAGAACCGCGAGCCAGCTGAGCCGCGGGATACGACCGGCGATCAGAGTGACGCCAACGCAACCCAGCAGCAGCCGGCCTGGACTTCAGGGCAGGAGGCTCCCGGTGGAAACGCAGCGCAGCCCACTACGCCCCTGCCCGCCTTTCAGCCGCCGGCCGCGGCCCAACAGCCAGGCCAGGCCCACCAGTCCGGCCAGGATGCCCACCAGCCCGGCCAGGATAGTGCCCCTGCGCAGCACGCCAGCCCGCATGCTGCCACGGCGCAGCACACCCCCCAGCAGTACACGACACACCATGGCGGACAGCACGCAGCCCCTGCCCAGTCTGCCGGCCAGCCACATTCCAGCACGCAGCAGCCGCAGTACTACGGCGTGCCGCAGGAGGATCCATCCCACCGCCCGAGCTATCCCCAGCACCAGCCGTTCTACGGCGGGGGCACCAACCCCCAGGGGCAGCACCTCCAGGGCCAGCACAATCCCGGAGCCCAACACCAGCCGGGCATGCAGCACGGCGGGAGCTCACCGGTGGCCACCAAGCGCAAGCCTGCGTTCGGCGTCGGCACCCTCGTGGCAAGCATGCTGGCGGCGGGCTTGATCGGTGGCGGCGTCGTAGCCGGAAGCAACGTGCTGTGGGACCAACCGTCCCCGGCAGCGTCAAGCAGCGGACAGTCGAGCACTGTCATCGTGAACAACAAGGATGACGTCAACGTCATTACCGCAGCGGCTGCGAAGGCCTCGCCCAGCGTCGTTACCATCAAGGCGACCAGCGGCAACGAGGGCGGGACAGGTTCCGGCATCATCCTTGATGACCAGGGCCACATCCTCACCAACACCCACGTCGTGACGCTTGACGGCGCCACCGCCAACGCCGCCATTGAGGTGCGGACCAACGATGGCAAGGTACTCAAGGCCACTGTGGTCGGTACGGATCCCTTGTCGGACCTCGCCGTGATCAAAGTCAGCGACGCCTCGGGTCTGGTTCCGGCAACGCTGGGTGACTCTTCCAAGATCAACGTGGGGGACACCGCCGTCGCCATCGGTTCGCCGCTTGGCCTGACAGGTACGGTGACGGACGGTATCGTCTCCACGCTCAACCGGACCATCAGTGTTGCCTCGTCAGCCGTACCGGAAGGCACGCCGGACGAGAGCCAGGGAGGTGACGAGGGCTTCCAGTTCGCACCGCCAAACGGTGGGCAGAGCCAGAGCACGGCGAACGAAGGCTCCATCGCCATCAACGTCATCCAGACCGATGCCGCCATCAACCCTGGCAACTCCGGCGGTGCGCTGGTGAACAACAAGGGCGAGGTCATTGGCGTCAACGTTGCCATCGCTTCTGCGGGCAGCGGAACGTCGGATTCGTCCACCGGCAACATCGGCGTTGGCTTCAGCGTTCCGATCAACCACGCCAAGCGCGTGGCGCAGGAGATCATCGACAACGGCAAGGCCAGCCACGGACAATTCGGTGTCTCAGTCCGTTCGAAGTCGTCCACAGGCAGCGACTCGGGCTTCTCCGTAGGGGCCGAGGTTGCGGCCGTGACCACTGGTTCGGCCGCTGCAAAGGCCGGTATCAAGGTGGGCGATGTGGTGACCAAGTTCGGCGACTACACCGTCAGTGACCCGAACCAGTTGACCGCGGCAGTCCGTGAGCAGCCGGCCGGCGCCAAGGTCAAGGTCACCCTGCAGCGCGGCGGCCAGACGCAAGAGGTCGAGGTTACCCTCGACGCCGCCCAGCAGTAGGCAGCGCGAACAGCCGTAAGCGGCGCGAACAATGCACGACGGCGGACGGCACCTCAGCGGTGTCGCCCGCCGTTGTGTTGTGCCCGGGACTCCAACGACAACAGCGGCCAGGGCATCTGAAACAGGACTTAACGCTGGGAGTGGTTTTCTGCGGGCAATATGCTTAGCTAGGACGAGCCCACGCGCTGGGCAACTCACGGCCACGCTGTTGCGGTTGGCCGTCCACAAGCATGGAAGGCTGCTTCGAAGACAGTGGAAGAGACATTGAAGATTGTCGTTCTGGTCAAGCACGTCCCGGACGCCCAGTTCGACCGGCATATCACCGGACCTGACAACACAACCGACCGTGATGAGAGCATCTTGTCCGAGCTGGATGAGTACGCACTGGAGGCAGCCTTGCAGCTGGCCGAGGAACGCGGCGGACCGAAGGCCGGCAACGAGGTTATCGCCTTGAGCATGGGTCCGGCCGGCGCCGTGAACGCGGTGAAGAAGTCGCTCCAGATCGGCGCGTATTCGGGCGTCCACCTCAGCGATGACGCTTTGGCCGGGTCCGATGCCGCTGCAACCTCGCTGGCCCTTGCTGCCGCCATACGCCATCTTTCGGCGGACGGCCGCCCGGTGGACCTGGTCCTGACCGGCATGGCTTCCACCGATGGCGAGACTTCGCTGATTCCGGCCCAGCTGGCCGAACGCCTGCAGTTCCCGCAGGTCACCTTCGCGTCCACCCTTGAGGTTGCGGGCAACCAGGTTACTGCCCGCCGTGATGCTGGCAACTTCTCCGAAACGGTGCAAGCCCAGCTCCCGGCAGTTGTCTCGGTCACGGACCAGATCAACGAGCCGCGCTACCCCAACTTCAAGGGCATCCTGGCGGCCAAGAAGAAAAAGATCGCCTCCCTGTCGTTGTCCGACATCGGGGTGGACGCCTCCCAGGTTGGTTTGGCCGGCTCCTGGACGGTGGTGGAGTCTGCTGAGGCCCGCCCGCCGCGGACGGCAGGGACCATCATCACCGACGACGGCGACGCCGGCATCAAGCTGGTCGACTTCCTCGCCGCACAGAAGCTGCTCTAAGGGGACTCCAACCATGGCAAATGCACTTGTTTTCATTGACAACCCGGGAGCGGCTCTCAAGAAGAGCAGCCTGGAGCTCCTGACCATCGCCCGCTCACTGGGGGAGACCGCCGTCGCGTTCGCCGGGGAGCTGCACGACGACGTCGCCGCCACCTTGGGTGCCTACGGCGCCACTACCGTCTACCAGCCGTCGGCGGACGACCTTGACAACTACCTGGTGGGCCCTAAAGCGGCCTATCTCGCCGCTGCCGCAGCAGTCTCGGGCGCAACTGCAGTCCTTTTGGACAACTCGCCGGAGGGCAAGGAAATCGCGGGCCGGCTCGGCATCAAGCTCAACGCCGGCGTCATCACCGACGTCGTGGGCGTGGAAGCTGACGGCACCGCGCATAAATCGGTCCTCGCGGGCTCGTACACCACGACGGCCAAGGCGACCACCCCTGTGACGGTTCTTTCGGTCAAGGCCAACAACGTCGAACCCGTCCCTGCTGGTGCCGAAGCGGCTCCCGCCAGGGCCACCGTTGAGGTTCCGGCAGACGCGCTTGCGAACTCTGCTCGCATCGCAGCGCGGTCCGAGAAGCCCGTCAGCGGCCGGCCGGAGCTCAGTGAAGCGCGGATCGTCGTGGCCGGCGGCCGCGGCGTTGACGGTGACTTCGGCCCGGTTGAGGAGCTCGCGGACGCCTTGGGCGCGGCGGTGGGCGCGTCCCGCGCGGCCACCGACGCTGGCTGGATTGCCCACGACGCACAGGTGGGCCAGACCGGCGTCACGGTTTCCCCGCAGTTGTACATTTCGGCAGGCATCTCAGGAGCCATCCAGCAGAAGGCTGGAATGCAGACGTCCAAGGTTATTGTGGCCATCAACAAGGACGCAGAATCGCCGGTGTTCGAAATTGCCGACTACGGCATCATCGGTGACCTCTTCAAGGTTCTTCCGCAGGCCACTGCTGAGATCAAGAAGCGGAAAGGCTGATCCCTTTGTCTACTGGCGTTTCGTCAGCAAAGAGCCCGTTCGACGCCTCCACGGAGCGCGTCGAGCGGGTGCTTTGTTTTACTGCCCATCCTGACGACATCGACTTCGGCGCCGCCGGGACCATTGCGGCCTGGACGGCGGCCGGCGTCCAGGTCAGCTATTGCATCATGACCGACGGCGATGCCGGCGGCTTTGATCCGGCGGACAGGGAAAGGATCATCGAACTCCGCGCGGAGGAGCAGAAGCGGGCAGCCGCCGTGGTGGGTGTCACGGATATTCACTATCTGCACGAGCTTGATGGCTACCTTGAACCGACACACGGCGTCATCAAGCAGGTTGTGAAATTGATCCGGGAAATCCGTCCGGACATCGTGCTGACCATGCACCCGGAAAGGAACTGGGACCGGCTGCAAAAAAGCCACCCGGACCACCTCGCGGCCGGCGAAGCCGTAACACGGGCCGTCTATCCTGCGGTGGAGAATCCTTTTGCCTATCCGGAACTGGCCGAAGCTGGTCTGAAGGCCTACAAACTGCCATGGTTGTGGTTTATTTCGAGCCCTGAGTCCCGGGAGAACCACTTTGTGGATGTGTCCTCGCACGTCGACGCCAAGGTGGAAGCCATCCGGGTCCACGCCAGCCAGCACCCGGATATTGAAGGTATGGAGCGCGTTGTCCGTGGCTTAATGATGGCCAACGGCGAGCGTGCAGGACTCCCGGCCGGGACAAGTGCAGAGGGCTTCCACGTGGTCTCGGTCAATGGATCGAGCACCATCGCAGGCTTCTGACGTTGCCGTGATGTAACCCGTGTCATATGCTTGATCTCGGTTAAATCATATTTATTCGAGGAAGGCAGACTTTGATGGCGAAGACTGCGCAGCAACCGGTACTGGTGATTATGGGAGTCTCCGGTTCGGGCAAATCGACGGTAGCCGGCGTTCTGGCCGGAAAGCTGGGATGGGATCTTGCCGAGGGCGACGACCTCCATCCTGAAGCGAACGTGGCGAAAATGCACTCGGGGCAGGCACTCAGTGATGAGGACCGCTGGCCCTGGCTGGGCATTATTTCGGAGTGGATCCGTGAGCACGTGGAAGCAGGGAAACCGGCAATCATCACGTGTTCGGCGTTGAAAAAGAAGTATCGGGATGTTCTCCGCGGAGAAGGCGTGGTGTTTGTCTTCCTGCAGGGGAGCAAGGACAAGATCTCCGATCGCCTCGCTTCCAGGCACGGCCACTTCATGCCGCCGTCCCTCCTGGAGTCCCAGTTCGACGCCCTGGAAGAGCCCACGGAAGACGAGGACCACATCTCCTTGTGCGTTTCCGCATCGCCGGCCGAGGAGGCCGACGAAGTCATCGAGCGGCTCGGACTCCGGCCTGCAGGCGCCGGTGCCGAAGCGACCGCCTCGTGAGCGTCCTGGAAACCGCAACGCAGGTGCAGGAGTGGACCGGCCACGACACCCAACTCCTTGTAGTGGCCGCCTTGGGTATTGCGCTGATCGTGGTGCTTATCGCGAAGTTGAAGCTCCACCCGTTCCTGGCCTTGGTCCTCGGGTCGGCCTTCGTCGGCCTGGCCTCCGGCGTGGAACTGGGCAAAGTCATCACCAACTTCGAAGACGGCGTGGGCGGTGTCCTCAAGGAAGTCGGGTTGCTGATTGCGCTCGGAGCCATGCTCGGCAAGCTCCTGGCCGATTCCGGAGGCGCAAACCGTGTGGTGGACACCTTGTTGGCCAAAGCCAGCGGCAACAAGCTGGTCTGGATGATCACGCTCGTCGCTGTCATCATCGGCTTGCCGATGTTCTTCGAAATCGGGCTCGTGCTGTTGCTTCCAGTGATCGTCCTGGTGACCCAGCGGTCCAAGATGAAGCTGATGCGCATCGCGATCCCGGCATTGGCAGGCCTGTCAGTGCTTCACGGACTTGTTCCGCCGCACCCGGGACCACTCATTGCCATCAGTGCGGTCAAGGCCGAACTGGGGACGACGTTGGGACTGGGCATCCTGGTGGCGATTCCTACGGTCATCATCTGTGGCCCCCTCTTCTCCAGGCTTGCTGCCCGGTGGGTGCCTGTTGATGCGCCCGCCGTAGCAGGTGGCATCGATACCCTGCATGGGGCCGACATGAGCGAAGTCAAGCGCCAGCCGTCGTTCCTGGTAACACTGCTGACCATCATCTTCCCCGTGGTCCTCATGCTGCTGAAGGCGCTGGGCGGCATCATCTGGCCCAATGCAGACACCGCCCCCGCGATCCGGATCTTCTTCGACTTCGTAGGCCAGCCCTTGGTGGCCATGACACTGGCCGTGCTCCTGGCCATTGTCACGTTCGGGTACGCCGTGGGCTTCACCGGCAGCCGAATCACGGCCAAGGTGGGCGAAAGCCTTGGACCGATTGCGGCCATCCTCCTCATTGTGGGTGCCGGTGGCGGGTTCAAGCAGACGCTGATTGGTGCGGGCGTTGGTGACGCCGTCAAGAAGTGGGCCGAGGGCGCCAATATGTCGGTCCTGGTGCTGGGGTTCATCGTGGCCGTAGCGCTGCGCCTTGCCACGGGCTCTGCGACTGTCGCTACCGTGACTGCGGCCGGGATCGTGGCACCGCTTGCCAGCAGCCTGAGCCCGACGCATGCGGCGCTGCTGGCTTTGGCCATCGGTGCGGGGTCCCTGTTCCTGTCGCACGTCAACGACGCCGGATTCTGGCTGGTCAAGGAACTCTTCGGCCTCACGGTCGGACAGACATTCAAGACCTGGTCCGTAATGGAGACCCTGATCTCCGTGGTCGGATTCGGCTTCGTCATGCTTCTGTCGCTGGTTTTGTAGCTATTCAAAGCCCGGTTAATGCCCGACGGCGGCCGTCCCCTTGGGTGGGACGGCCGCCGTCGGGCGTTAACCCTTGAAGCGTCAGGCGCTGAGTGCGACCACCAGGACCGGTGCGGTGGTCGGGGCGCTGGACCCGCCCGCGGGTTCCACCGTGATGGCAACCGACGAGGCAGAGGCCAAGCCCTTCACAACGGCGGGCTTGGACAGCGTCTGGGCGTCCATGGTGCCTTGCGGTACGGGGGCGGAACCGTCCTTGGGGAGGGTCCAGAGCTGGTAGACCTTGCCGTCCGGTGCCGGGGCCACACCATCCATCAGAACCACAAACGAGTCCTTGGCTGATGACGCGGAGATGGTGGCAGTACCGCCGCCGGGAACGGGTGCGGACTTCTGCTGGACGTCCTGCGCCTGCAGCACCTGGTTGACGGGGTCATTTTGTGCCGAGACATAGGCGCCCACGCCGATACCTCCGAGGGCGATCACGGCGGCGGCGGCTGCACCGATGATCCACCGACGTGCGCCACCTGCCCGGGTCCGCTCATCGCGCTTGGTCCTCGCAGCGGCAAGTTCATCCACCACGGGGCTTGCGGGTCCTGGGCCCTCCGGCTCTGCGCTGGGATTCACGGCAGCGTCGTTGGCGATGCGCTCCATGATGCTGTCAAAGAGGCCTGCCGGCGGCGCTTCTTCGGGTGCAAAGCTGACTGCCAGTGTTTCGCGGGCTTCGCGAACCCGTTCGAGGAACTCGGAACGTTCCGGAGCGTCCTCGATGTACTGGTCGATCAAGGCACGCTCGTCGTCGCTCACGGCGTCCAAGGCATAGATTTCGGCCAGCTCAAGGACGCGGCCCTCGGCGAGGTCGGTTGCGATGTCGTTGGCAAACATTCTGCGGATAAAGCCTCCACTGGTGTTTTCACTCATATCAACCCACCCCCAGGCAGGTCTTCAGGCGCAGCAGTCCATCGCGGATGCGGGACTTGATGGTGGGAACGGCGGCGCCCAGATGCTCGGCGACCTCCCGGTACGTCAGGCCGCCGTAGTATGCGAGGCGGACTGATTCGCGCTGTGTATCGGTGAGCGTGCCGAGGCAACGACTGACTGCTTCGGCTTCGAGGTTGGTGTCGGCTTCCTCCGCCACGAGGTCGCGGTCCGGGTCCTGGCTTGCTGCCCCGTATTTGGCTTCACGATCAGTAGCGGCCTGCACGGTGCGAACGCGGTCAATGGCCCTGCGATGGGCAATCGTCATCAGCCATGCAAGCGGGGTTCCGGCGGTGCGATCGAACTTGGCTGCCCCTTGCCAGACCTGGATGAAGACTTCCTGTGTGGCGTCTTCACTGAGGTCAGGGTCAATCAGGACGCGCTTGGCCATGCCGAAGACGCGCCGGGAGGTCAGGCGATAAAACTCGGCAAAAGCCTGCTGGTCGCCGGCGGCCACGAGTTCGAGCAGGGCAGTCAACTGCGAATTCAGATCTGTCGCAGTGCCTGTGGCCTCGAAGACCGGGGGGCCGGGGGTGTTGGGGATGTCCATCACTGTCCAGCATATGTCGTCCCGTTTGAAACCGGCAGCACGACCGGATGGTGTTGCGCGTGCGGCGGCGCAGCGGTTTACCGTTGTCACCCTGGTCTGCAGCGCGCTCACGTAAGCTCCCTCAACGAATGTCCACGGCAGGACTTGTCCCTGCATAAGGTATTCGTCGCTGCGTGGCCGTTGGATGGGCTAGACCTTGGCGCCGGCAAACCCGTTCTGCCGCCAGGCCTCAAAGACGGCGATCGAGGCTGCATTGGCCAGGTTCAGTGAGCGCAGTGACGGCCTCATGGGAAGGCGGACCCGCGCTGTGACGTGCGGGTCCTGCTTCAGCCAGTCCGGCAGGCCAACCGACTCCGGCCCGAACATCAGCACATCGCCCTCTTGGTAGCTGATGTCCGTATAGGACGTCTCGCCGTCGGACGTGTAGGCGAAAACGCGCTCCGGCTGGAGGGCCGCCCACGCGGCGTCGATGTCCGGATGAACGGTGACCACCGCAAGATCATGGTAATCAAGGCCGGCTCGGCGGAGTTTGGCATCGGAAAAGTCGAAGCCGAGGGGCTCCACCAAATGGAGCTCGGCTCCCGTAATGGCGGCGAGGCGGATGGCATTGCCCGTGTTGCCCGGGATTTCTGGGGTGTGGAAGAGGATGCGGAACACTGTCCTATCTTAGGTCAGCCCCATCCCGCCGCTGGTGGCGCGGGGTTTCCTAATGCATCCCGCGCAGCAGGCGCGCCAGCACCGGCACCACCACAGTGTTGGGCGCCGGCCCGGAACTGAGGAACTGCTTGAGCCCCCTTGCCAGCCCGGCGCCGTTGACCACCTCCACGGCATTGTGGCTGGACTGTCCCTTGCCGTACTGGTCAATGACCGGTTCGTGGAGGTTGCCATCGGGACTGTGCAGGACCACCCAGCCGGTGACGTTGAGCTCCGGAAAGATGTCCTGCATATGGCGGACGATGTGGGCCAGTTGCGGGGGAGCAACGGACCGGCCACCGTGCCGCAGCGAGTGGCCATCCCAGGCGTAGGCGCCCTTGGGAAGCAGCATGGAGCCCACCAAGGCCAACCGGTAACCGGACAAGACAGCGTGGTCGATGTGGTTGTTGTCCGACGGCGAGCGGAGACCGTTGATGAGCCGGGCAGCAGGAATGGAGGTCAGGACCTGCCGGCTGATGAGCTGCACTGTGCGCATTTCCCGTTGGATCCGCGCTTCGGCACCGAAGATGCCTCTCTTGCGTGGCAGTCCGTGGACCTGCTGCGCTGCTTCCCCTGCGGAAATGAGCGGTACTTCGAGGGGGTCGTCAAAGGCCGGCACGTAAACCGGGGGATCGCCTGCGGTGTTGCGCTGGGTCTGTGGCCGCCGCCTGATGTTGCTCGTAGCGGACGGCCCGGGTGTTGCCGTGCCGGTGTAGTCGCCGGGCCCCGGCTGGCTCCGGCTGGAGGCTCCACTGGCGTACTTGCGGTCGTACTCAGCCCTTCGCTGCGGGTCGATCAGGGTTTCGTACGCGAGAGTCACGCGCCGGAACATTTCTGCTTCGCCGCCGTGATCGGGGTGGGCCTTGCGGGCAGCCTTGCGGTAGGCGACCTTGATCTCTTTGTCCGTAGCTGTCACGGAAACACGGAGAACCTGATAGTGCGAACTGCTGCCCTCGGCCAAGCACGGGCCCTTCTCTAAAGATCGGTGCGCTCCAGCGGAGGCGCGGTAGTGGCAAGTTTATCCACCCACTATGTGAACGTTGGCATCGGTGCGGGTGGTTCCCGGCTGGCATAATTCAGGCTGTGACTCCACCGGCAGCCGTAAACCCGCCCACCATGCCGGGGAAGATCGCCTTGGCCATCAACCCTGCGGCGTCCTTTGGCCGGACCCGCAACGCCGGGGACCACGCCGCAGCGCAGTTCCGCGCCGCCGGACGCGACGTCCTCGTTCTTGAAGCGGATGCTTACGACGCCTTACGGCGGTTGGTGGACCAAGCCTTGGCCGACCCAACAGTGGACGCACTGGTGGTGGTGGGAGGTGACGGCATGGTCCATTTGGGGGTCAACGCGCTCGCAGGACTGGAAATCCCTTTGGGAATTGTCCCCAGCGGAACGGGAAACGATGTAGCCCGACTGCTGGATTTGCCACGCCACGACACAGCGGCTGCCTGCCGCAGGATCCTGGCCGCCATGGTGTCAGGCGGCCGGACGATCGATGCGGGCAAGGTAACAGCGGAAGGCCGGACCACCCGCTTTGCCGGTGTTCTGTCAGCAGGTTTCGATGCCGCAGTCAATGAACGCGCCAATTCCTGGCGTTGGCCCCGCGGTAAGAGCCGCTACAACCTGGCGATGCTCAAGGAACTCGGCTCCTTCCGGCCGATCAACTACACGGTGACGGCCGACGACGTGACCTGGAGCCAGCCTGCCTTGCTGATGTCGGTGGCGAACGGGCAGTTCATCGGTGGCGGCATGCGGATCACGCCGGATGCTTCGCCCGATGACGGCTTGCTGGATCTCTTGGTGGTCAAACCCTTATCCCGGCTCCGCTTCCTGGCGGTCTTTCCGAGGGTCTTTGCCGGCAAGCACACCAGCCACCCCGCCGTGGAGATCCGGCGTGTCCGGAAGGTTCGGCTGGAGGCGCCGGGGGTCGTGGCCTATGCCGACGGCGAGCGCATCGCCCGGCTGCCGGTGGAGGTGGGCATTGTTCCGGGTGGATTGCGCGTCCTCGCTTAGGCGGATCCGACGACTAGACTCGGTCCCGGCAGGTGGCACTGCAGTGTCCTTGGACGCAGCACGGAGATTGCAGCACGGTAATTAAGGAGCGATGGTGGCGCAAAACGTTCGACGTCGGGTGGCGGGGATTGCTGCCTTGGGAACCGTTGGCGTCGTGCTGGCTGCCTGCACTGTCAACGTCCCTGACCCAGCGGCGCCTCAACCGTCGCCGTCGGAGTCGACGTTGGCGACGCCCACTATTACGCCAGGGCATGACGCTGCAGCCGTGGCGGCGAAGGACTTGCCCTTGGCGGCAGGAAACACCTTGGCTCCGGGTGATCCGGTGACGGTCTCACTACGGCTGGAGGAAGTTCCGGGCTGGACCGTGGTGCACTCCGGCCTCCAGGGCGAGGTGCGGTACAAGAAGAGCGACGGCTGTACGCTGGCGGCCCGGGTCAGCGTCAACCAAGGACCCTTGGTGGTCCCTGGGGACGATGCGGCCTCCACCAAAGAACTCTTCCGGTATCTTGACCCAGGCATAGCGCTGGAGAATGTGAAGCCTGTTTCGCTGCGGTGGGGACAGGACTCGGACAAACCCCATCACAACGTGGAGTTTCTCGCTGTGGAATCCTCGAACGCCTCTGGCGGCAAGCCGGCTGTGGTGATGGCCCGGTTGTTCAGCGTTCCGGCGTCCTCGGTCTATATCTCCGTGGCGTGCCCGGACGACGGCACCTTGGCCAAAGCCCGCGCCGAGGCTGTGGCCCAGCTGGTGGTGGATCCACCGGGATAGTCCGTGCGTTGAAGAGCCCGCGGGTCCCACGCGATTTAGCAGTACGTCTTGTTCTTAGAGTTACCCTTGCACCATGAGCGTGTCAGGCCTCACCTGGCTTCAACGGCTTTCGGCCATCGCCTCGCTGAACGACGCCTGCCGCAGGTCTTTATACACGTACGTCCAGCAGGCAGGTCATTCGGTAGGCCGTGACGAAGCCGCGAATGCAATGGCCATACCCCGCAGCACGGCATCCTTTCATTTGGACAGGTTGGTGCGCGATGGCCTCCTGCGGCCGGAGTTCCGGAAGGCAGCGGACAAGGCGGGGCCAGGTTCCGGTCGGCCCGCCAAGCTCTACGCGCCGGTGCTGGATGAGGTCGGGGTATCCGTCCCGTCGCGCCAGTACGATCTGGCAGGCGATCTCCTGGCCGCGGCGGTTTTACTGGCCTCGGCGGGAGATGTCCCAGTGACGCAGGCGCTGCTGGAGGTCGCTGGGACGAAGGGGCGCCAGTCGGGACGTCCCGGAGACTTTGTGAAGGCCTTGGCCGACCTGGGATACGAGCCGGTATCCGATGACTCCGGGGGATACCGTTTGCTGAATTGTCCGTTCCATCGGTTGTCGCAGGACTACCCCCGGGTCATCTGCCCGATGAATGGCGCGTTCCTTGCCGAAGCCGCGGAGGCCTCCGGACTCGATTCCCGGGTAGTGCAGTCCGACCCCGGTCCGGGCCACTGTTGCGCACGTATCGCAGCAGTGGGAGACGCCCCTGGGTCCGTCGCCGACCGTCGGTAGAATGGCAAGGTGCCTGTATACCTCGATCACGCTGCCACCACGCCCCTGTCGGCCGAAGCGCTTGCCGTCATGACGCGGGAGTTGGCTCGAACCGGCAATCCGTCGTCGCTGCACGGAGCAGGACGTCGTGCCCGGAGGGCGGTTGAGGATGCCCGAGAAACGTTGGCGTCCGCAGCCGGGGCGCACCCTTCGGAGGTCATTTTCACCTCCGGTGGGACCGAAGCTGACAACCTGGCCGTCAAGGGCCTTTTCTGGGCCCGCCATGATGAGGACCCGCGCCGGACGCGGATCCTGTGCTCCGCCGTCGAACATCACGCGGTCCTGGACACCGTGGAGTGGCTGGAGCGGCACGAAGGCGCGGACGTCGTGTGGCTTCCGGTGGACGGGGACGGCACCGTGCTCCTTGAGATCCTCAAGGAGGAGATCGACAGGGACCCCTCGTCCGTTGCACTGATTACTGTCATGTGGGCCAACAATGAAGTGGGCACCATCCAGCCGGTGGCCGACATCGTGGAATTGGCACGACCCCATGGAATACCCGTCCATTCAGACGCTGTCCAGGCTTTTGGTTCGGTCCCGGTGGATTTCCGGGGGTCCGGCCTCGCCGCGATGTCGGTGTCCGGGCATAAACTTGGTGGTCCGGTGGGGGTTGGCGCGCTGTTCCTTGGACGGTCCGTGAAGCTCACACCGGTCCAGCACGGAGGCGGCCAGGAACGCGACGTACGCTCGGGAACACTGGACACGCCGGCGATTGCCGCTTTCGCCGCCGCGGCTGAGGCAGTCACTGCCCACGCGGCGGAGGAGCGGGCGCGGCTCAGCGCTCTGCGTGACCGTCTGATCGAGGGGGTCCGCGCTGCAGTGCCCGACGCAGTGCTCCGGGGTGCCCCCGGTGACGGCCGGCTGCCGGGAAACGCGCATTTCACTTTCCCTGGGTGTGAAGGCGATTCGTTGTTGTTCCTCCTCGACCTCGCTGGTGTTGAGTCGTCCACAGGTTCTGCTTGCACGGCCGGCGTCCCGCGCCCTTCGCACGTCCTGCTGGCCATGGGCCTGGAGGAGGACACGGCCCGCGGTGCGCAACGGTTTACCTTGGGACACAGCTCCACGGACGCGGATGTGGATGCCCTTTTGAAGGCGCTTCCCGAGGCTTGCTCGAGGGCCCGGCAGGCTGGCATGGCCGGCCACGAGTCCAGCATCCAAACGGCGGCAACAGTGGCCAGGCAGGGCTCTGCGACATCCTTGTAAGGTGCGCCCGCAACGGGTTTCCTAGTGTGGCAGCAGTTCCTCCAAGGGCATGCCGGGATCCGTCAGGCTCCCGGCATCGACGCGGACGCGACCTGAGATCAAGGCCTTGATGGACTTCTGCACGCGACGCTGATTCACGCTCATCCCGGCCACCAACCGGTCGTCCCTCAACCAGAAAGCAAGGAAGCTTCCGTCATCCAGCGAGCCGCGGATGACCGGTACCCTTCCGGTGGCCAGGGATGGAAAGCCCGAGTACTCCATGCTGAGGTCGAATTGGTCCGTGTAGAAGTACGGCACCGCATCCAGGACGGCATCCTGGCCGAGCATGGACTGAGCGGCTATTTTCCCGCCGTTGAGCGCGTTGGCCCAGTGTTCGCTGCGCTGGTGTTCGCCGATGAAGGGGTGGAAGGCGTTGGCGGCGTCGCCTGCTGCAAAGACATCCGGTGCGCTGGTGTGGAGTCCGGCATCCACCAGAATGCCATTGCGGAGGGCAAGGCCTGCCCGCTCGGCCAGTGACGTGTCCGGGAGGACGCCCACGGCAACGACGACGACGTCGGCCTGCAGCGTTTCGCCGGTGTTCGTGTGGACCGCCGTGACACCGCCGTTTTTGCCCTCGATCCGGGAGGCGCTTGCCGGAAGCCTGAAGTTGACTCCGTGGGCACTGTGGAGATGTTGGAAATATGTGCCCAGCTCGGGACCAAGGGCAGCACTCAAGGGAATGTCTTCCAGCCCCAGGAGCGTGACCTCGTTGCCATAGGCGCGTGCGGCCGCTGCCAGTTCCATGCCGATCCACCCTGACCCGATCATGACCACGTTGCGACCGCCGTCCTTGATGTGGGCGCGGAGCCGCAGGCTGTCGCCGAAGGTCCTGAAGGTCATGACACCGTCGAGGTCGATGCCGGGGATCGGGACGGTTCGCGGTTGTGCACCGGTTGCCAGGAGCAACGCGGAATACGTGAGGTTCCGGGCGTTGGCCAGCGTGACTGAATGGCCCTGCGGGTCGATTCCGGTCACTGGGGTCTCAGGGAGGAATTCGACGTCGTTCTCTGCGTACCAGCTTGCGGGAGCCACCTCTACGGCTTCCTCGCCGACCTTCCCCAGGAGGAATTCCTTGGAGAGGGGAGGGCGGATGTAGGGAATCCGGTTCTCGGCGCCCAAGAGGGTGATGGGTCCTGCATAGCCTTCGGCCCTCAAGGTTTTGGCTGCGGTGGCACCGGCAAGTCCTCCGCCGGTGATGACCATGTGTTCCTGTGCCATGTCAGCTCGATTCTAAAACCAGTTATTTTGACTTTAGAAGCGCCGGCAGGCAGGGTCAAGGCATTTAGCACAGGAATGGCACCGCACGCTAGAATAGACGGGCACGCCGTGGACCCTAGGGCCGGAACGGTGCACCAGACCCCAACACAGAAAGCCAGCATGCGAGTACTTGCAGCAATGAGCGGCGGAGTTGACTCCGCCGTGGCCGCCGCCCGCGCCGTCGAGGCAGGACACGACGTCGTCGGAGTCCACCTTGCGTTGTCGCGTATGCCCGGCACCCTGCGCACCGGAAGCCGGGGCTGCTGCACCATCGAGGACTCGCGCGATGCATGGCGGGCCTGCGATGTCCTGGGAATTCCTTACTACGTGTGGGACTTCTCGGAGCGCTTCAAAGAAGACGTGGTCCAGGACTTCATCGATGAATACGCTGCAGGCCGTACCCCGAATCCCTGCATGCGCTGCAACGAGCGGATCAAGTTTGCCGCCTTGCTGGAGAAGGCCATTGCCCTGGGCTTCGACGCCGTGTGCACCGGGCACTATGCCAAGGTCATTGAAGATGCAGACGGCAACCGTGAACTCCACCGCGCTGCGGATTGGGCCAAGGACCAGAGTTACGTCCTCGGCGTCCTGACCCATGAGCAGCTCAAGCACTCCATGTTCCCTTTGGCGGACACACCGTCCAAGGCAGAAGTTCGTGCCGAAGCTGAGCGCCGGGGGCTGTCTGTGGCCAACAAGCCCGACAGCCACGACATTTGCTTCATTTCCGACGGTGACACCCGTGGTTGGCTCGCCGAAAAGATCGAGATGACCACCGGCGACATTGTGGACGAGACCGGCGCCAAAGTCGGCGAACACCCCGGAGCCAACGCGTTCACGGTGGGACAGCGTCGCGGTTTGAAACTGGGAACCCCCGCGGCGGACGGAAAGCCACGCTTCGTCCTGGAAATCCGTCCAAAGGAAAACAAAGTGGTTGTGGGCCCGGAGGCCTTGCTGGCCATCGACGAGATCCGGGGCATCAAGGTGTCGTGGGCCGGCTTGCCGATCTCCGAAGTTGCTACCGGCGCGGAGTTTGAATGCCATGCCCAGGTTCGGGCGCACGGAGATCCTGTTCCGGCGCGAGCACATGTCGACATCATCGACGACGAATCGGGCGTTCAGAGGGCTGAGCTTGTTGTCACCCTGGGCGATCCGCTTCGCGGGGTGGCTCCGGGGCAGACCGTGGTGCTCTACCAAGGCAGCCGGGTGCTGGGCCAGGCAACCATCGACGCCGCACGTTCCCTGCAGAGAGTAGCCCTCTAGGAGCCATTGCCTCCGGAAAGCACCGCCTCCATACTGGGCTAAGCAGCGCTTCCGCTGCGGTGTTTGGGGTCCGCATTCGGGACGGCGATGACTGTGGCATTTCCAAAAAAGAGCCCGGGGGACATCAAGGCCGGGCAGATGGTCTCCGTGACCGTTCTGGCCGAGGGGCCCATTGGTGCCCCGGGATCACCTCCGCTGACAGCACAGGTCCGTATCCCCGTTGAACGCCTCAGGCGTGGGCCGACCGGCCACCGCTACGCAATCCACATCCGGAAATGGCGCGGCACCACGGTATCTCCGGTGACCCTGACGGCGCCGGGGGATCCTTGGCAACTGGTCTCGGAGCCACCTCCCGCCGGCCTGCGGGAACTTCTGGATGACACCCGTTTCCTGGCCCAGCACGTCTATGGCGTGGCGATGAGCACGCTGGACATCTTTGAAACAACGCTCGGCAGGCGCATGCCATGGAATCCAGAGGGGCGCGTGGTTCTCAAGGCGCGGGACCTGATCACCGCCACCGACACTGGATATGAGCGGGGAACCAACATCATCCGGTTCGGTTCGGTGGACCGGATGGGCTATAAAGTCCCCACCGCCCTGTATCGGGACATCGTTGCGCACGAAGTGACCCACGCAGTTTTGGACGGGTTCCGGCCGGCCTGGGCGGATCAGATGGCCACCATGGAGCAGTTGGCCATGCATGAGGCCCTGGCAGACATCGTGGCTATCCTTTCCGTATTTTCCTCCCGCGAAGTGGTGGCCCGGCAACTTGACGCTGCCGCCGGCGGATTCGAAGCCGGGCAGGTAGTGGATGACGCCGTCCTGATGCGCTCCCTTTTCGACTTTGCCCGCGACCTTTTCGCCCGCGGTCCACTGCGCGAGCCCTTCGTCGGTGCCGTGCCGGACGGGTGGCAGTGGCTGCCGGAGCCCCATGCCCGCGGTGCCGTGGTGGTGGGAGCTGTCCTTCGCGCCGTCCAACGGTTGTGGTCGCAGCGGAACGCCCGGTTCGGGGACAGCCAGAGCCTGCAGCAAAAGGCCGAATCGGGGTCGATCGTGGCTATGCGGGTTCTGCGGATGGTGATCCGTGGGCTCTCCTACATGCCTCCGGTTGATGTCTCGTGGCGGGACCTCCTGCGCGGCATCATGGCCGCCGACATGGATATGGTGCCCGAAGACAACCACGGATACCGCGAGGCACTCCAGACTGAGTTCTCCGCCATCGGGATCCGTCGTGTCTCCATGAACAACATCAGCGGCGTGGACAACTATCAAGGACTCCGCTATCCCATCCGGCTTTCGGCCCTGGGCTCGGACCCGCAGGAGGTCCAGCGTTTCGTTTGGGAGAACCCGCGGCTCCTGGAAGCTGCGCGGCTTGAGCGGCGGACACCCCTGAGTTCCACCCGTGTCCGTACTTCCGAGCGGGTCTCTCCGGATGGCTTCATCATTTCCGAGATCGGCGCTTCCTTCATCCAAACGGTCCGCATGAGCCGAAGGGAGGCATATGTTCGCCTTGGCTTGAAAACACGGAGGGACTTCGTCGACATCCGTGGTGGAGGGCTGTTGCGCTTCGATGCCGGTGGCCGGCTGGTGTATGCAGCCCTCAAGCCAGTGATGGACAGGGAACGGCAAGGGCAGTTGTTTGGTTCGGACGAACACCATGATGCCGAAGAGGCTGCCTCATCGGGTGTGCGCGACAAATTCCACGGCACCGGGCACTAGCCGCTGGATGGCCGCATCCCGGGCAGCCCGGGTCAGCGGGCCGGGGCCATGTACGGCAGGTCAGGCGCCCCACGCGGCCTTGCGTGCCGCCGTCGACGCTTCCAACTGGGCGACCTGATCGAATCCGCCGGCCTTAAGTCCCTGACTGACCTGCTTCAGAATGTCCGCCCGCCCCGCTGTGCTGTCGCCTCGGAGAGACCTGACGAAGTTGTAGGTAAATGCGCCGTTGTACCTGCCTTCAATGAAGGCATCCGCGGCGGTCTGGTCCGCACGGCAGGCGGCCATGAGCACAGGCGTTGACAGCTTCGCCGTTTTGACGATATCCCGCAGGCTGCGGGTGTCCTTGGATTCATTGGCGATGACAGCCCGGGGTGTGGGTGCCGGCAGGAAGCGGGGGCGGCGGCCGGGCAGGAGGTCCAAGGACTTCAGCCCGGTCCCGCTATGGCAGGTGTCCAGTACCACGTCCATGAGGACGCCTTGGGGCAGCCGGGCAAACAGTGCGGCGAGTTCGTCGTCGGTGATCACCGTGGCCGTATCCCAGGCATCTCCTGAGTTGTTGATGTCGTAGCAGGCAAAGGCCTCATCCAGGCGGTCGCCCTCATCGCCGCTGGTGTCCGGGACCTGGGTCCCATGGCTGGAGAAGGTAAAGACGATGTGGTCGGCCGTACCTGCCACCGCAGCGTCCACCAACTTGCTGAGCTCGGCCATGACCGTTTTCTTCACCGCTTTGGCGTCACGCAGCACCGTGATGGTGGAGCTGTCGAAGCCATAGTGTTTTTCCAGCATTCCGGCGAGGTCCTCGGCATCGTTGACGCAGCCGTTGAGCCAACTGGATGGGGGGAGGAACTTGAACTTGTTGATCCCTACGCAGAGTGCCGCCTTGCTCATGTGCGTGTCCTTTGGGCCGTCGTTCAGTGGGGCGGTCCGTGAGTGGAGACCCGGAACCAACGATATTCCGGCTCATCCCCGGCGGCAATGGCCCGCGAAGGCGGGAAGGAAGCTACTGGAAAGTAAATTTTGTGTCTCAAATCACTAATTTGAGGGTTCGCACTCTTCGAAGTCTGGTTGAATCGAGGCACTAAGAGTGCGCGCCGTCACAAATATCCCACGGCGGCGCGCCGAATCCATCGAACAGAAGGTTCACCAGATGGCACTGAACAAGAAGGCCCTGCACGGCGCTATCGCGCTGGCGGGCATCTCCGCGCTCGCCCTGACGGCATGCACGGGACCCTCCGGCGGCGGCTCGTCTTCCGCCCCGGCTGCCGCAGGCCCCATCGCCTACGGCACCACAGACAAGGTCACGTCACTGGACCCGGCAGGGTCCTATGACAATGGCTCATTCATGGTGATGAACCAGATCTATTCCTTCCTCCTGAACTCCAAGCCCGGTGGCGCGGAGCCCGTGCCCGACCTCGCGGAGTCGTCGTCGTTCACCTCGCCGTCCGAATACACGGTCAAGCTCAAGTCGGGGCTGAAGTGGGCCAACGGCCACACCTTGGATTCCAAGGACGTCAAGTTCTCGTTTGACCGGCAGGTGGCCATCAATGACCCCGCTGGTCCGGCATCCCTGCTGACCAACATCGACAGCGTGACAGCGCCCGACGCTACCACTGTGGTGTTCAAGCTCAAGAACGCCAACGACCAAACATTCGGCCAGATCCTCAGCAGCCCGGCCGCGCCGATCGTCGACGACGAAGTCTTCCCGGCAGACAAGATCCTTTCGGACGACGAGATCATCAAGGCCAACGCGTTCTACGGCCAGTACACCATTGACAGCTACAAGAAGAACGAGCTTGTCAGTTTCAAGGCCTTCGCCGACTACCAAGGCGTCCTGGGCAAGCCCGCAAACGACGCAGCCACCATCAAGTACTACGCAAGCCCCACCAACCTGAAGCTGGAAATCCAACAGGGAGCCATCGACGTCGCCTTCCGCAGCTTGAGCGCTACGGATATCGACGATCTCCGCAAGGATTCCAAGGTCAAGGTCCTCACCGGTCCCGGCGGCGAGATCCGTTACATCACGTTCAACTTCGACACCATGCCGTACGGAACCAAGGCTGCCGGAGCAGACCCGGCCAAGGCGCTCGCGGTACGCCAGGCCGTGGCCAACCTCGTTGACCGCCAGGCCATTGCGGACCAGGTCTACAAGGGCACCTACCTGCCGTTGTATTCCAACGTCCCGAGCGGATTCCTCGGTGCCAACGAGTCGTTCAAGGACGCCTATGGAGACGCCGGAAAGCCGAGCCTGGACAAGGCCAAGAAGGTCCTGACGGATGCCGGAATTACCGAACCCGTGGCGCTGAACCTGCAGTACAACCCTGACCACTACGGCGGATCCTCCGGAGACGAGTACGCCATGGTCAAGGAGCAGCTGGAGAAGTCGGGCCTCTTCACGGTGAACCTGCAGTCCACCGAATGGGTCACCTACAGCAAGGCCAGCCGTGCTGATGAATACCCGCTGTTCCAGTTTGGTTGGTTCCCTGACTTCAGCGATGCCGACAACTACCTCACCCCGTTCTTCCCCGAGGGCGGCTTCCTGAAGAACCACTACAACAACGCCACGGTCAACGACCTCATCGGCAAGCAGCTCACCGAAGCGGACAAGACCAAGCGTGAAGCGGACATCAAGGAAGTCCAGACCGCACTCGCCAAGGACATCTCCACTCTGCCCCTGCTTCAGGGTGCGCAGGTGGCGGTGGTCGGAAGCGGCGTGAACGGTGTGGACAAGACACTGGACCCGTCCTTCAAGTTCCGTCTCGGAGTAATTTCCAAGTAACCGCACCACTGTGACCAGAAGGCAGGCGGGACACTGATCCGGTGTCCCGCCTCCTTTGCTGACCACCATCTTGGCCGGCACGCATGAGTCAATCCCGCGAAATCCACGGGCAGGAAATACAGGTAATAATGACAACACTTATAGAGGTACCCGAGGCGGAGCCCGGGCTCGTTGCTCCCAAGAGCAAGTCCAGTGCCGGGGGAGGGCTGGGCAAATACATCGTGATCAGGTTCTTCCTGATCATTCCCACCGTCTTCATCCTGGTAACACTGGTGTTCTTCCTGATGAGGGTCATCGGAGATCCCATCACGGCGTCCCAAGGTGGCCGGCTGCCCCCGGATGTCCTGGCGCAGCGCATCCACGACGCCGGTTACGACCGGCCCGTCCTGGTCCAGTATTTCGAATACCTCGGTCAGCTGATCACCGGTAACTTCGGCACCACCATCACCGACAGGCGGCCCGTAGTGGAGGTGCTGACCACCTTTGGTGCAGCTACCCTCGAGCTTTCCATCAACGCCCTGATCGTGGCGCTCCTGGTCGGAATCCCGTTCGGCCTCATCGCCGCCCAACACCGGGACAAGACCCCTGATGCCCTGCTGAGGTTCTTCGCGATCCTTTGCTATGCCACTCCCGTCTTCTTCTCGGGGCTGCTCCTGAAACTGACCTTCTCCGTCTGGCTCGGATGGTTCCCGGTAGCAGGCCGGGCCTCCACCCGGACCGAACTGACCATGAGCGGTCTTGCCGCACCATCCGGGATCTACTGGCTGGACGCCATCCGCAGCGGCAACTTCACGGCCCTGGGAGACATCGCATCCCACGCCGTCCTCCCGGCTATTGCCCTTGGGCTGCTGACTGCCGGCGTCTTCCTGCGCCTGGTGCGTACCAACGTCATCGGCACGCTGGGGAAGGACTACATCGAGGCAGGACGGTCCAGGGGCGTCAGCGAATTCCGGCTCGTGACCAAACACGCCTACAAGCCGGCGCTGATCCCCATCATCACCGTCATGGGATTGCAGATTGCCCTCATGCTCGGCGGTGCCATCCTGACGGAAACCACCTTCGAGTGGAAGGGCCTGGGGTACCAGCTGGTGCAGTACCTGAACGCCCGTGACTTTGTGGCCGTCCAAGGAATTGTCGTGTTGCTGGCAATTATCGTTGCCGTCACCAACTTCATCGTGGACATCATCGCCGCGCTCATCGACCCCCGAGTGAGGTACTGACCATGAGCACCCCTGCACTGACCGCACCCAAGCAGCCTTTGTTCTCCCGGCTGCCCGTTGTTTCACACCTCAGGAAGAGCGTTGGCCTCCAACGCGGCATGCTCATCGTCGGCGTAGTCCTGAGTGGGCTGTTCATCCTCACCAGCATCTTTGCGCCACTTCTTGCTCCCTACGGCTACTCCCAGCTCAGCGACGCCTCGGGCTCGTTCCCAACACAGGAGCCCCCCAGCGGCGATCATCTGCTGGGTACCACCGTCGGCGGCTATGACGTCTTGTCAAGGGTCATCTGGGGCTCCCAGACGGCCGTAACGGTCATCATTGTCTCCGTGGCGATGTCGCTCTTCCTCGGCGTGGCCCTTGGCCTGCTCAGCGGCTACTTCGGCGGCTGGCTGGACCGGATCCTGGTAGTGGTGGCTGACGCCATCTATGCGTTTCCCACCCTGCTGCTGGCCATTGTCATCTCGATCGTGATCAGCCGGGGCCAATCCAGTTTCTGGGGCGGCATCTTCTCGTGTGCCTTCTCCATCACCGTGGTCTTCGTCCCGCAGTACTTCCGTGTGATCCGCGCAGAAACCATTCGCCTCAAGGCTGAGCCCTTCGTTGAATCGGCGAAGGTACTGGGGGCGTCGAGCATGCGCATCATCGGGCGCCACATTTTCAAGAACGCCACGCGGACCCTGCCGCTGATGTTCACCCTGAACGCGTCCGAGGCCATCCTGACGCTCGCCGGCCTGGGCTTCCTGGGCTTTGGTATTGAACCCACCTCCGCTGCGGAGTGGGGTTTCGACCTCAACAAGGCACTGGCAGACACTTCATCCGGTATCTGGTGGACCGGAGTGTTCCCGGGCATCGCGATCGTACTCACCGTCCTGGGGCTGACGTTGGTGGGCGAAAGCATCAACGACCTCAACGATCCCCGGATCCGTGGACGGAAACGCGCTGGCGGAACACCGGCCGTACCCACAACACCGGCAACCCCCGAGGCACCAACAGCGGCGTCGACGCCGGCAGAGGCAGGTAAGCCATGACCACCAACCTTGGACATGTTTCAGACCGGTCCGACGGCATTGAGCCCGTACTCACCATCGACCGGCTCCAAGTCACCTTCGCTACCGATGGCGGGGATGTTCACGCCGTCAAGGATGTCAGCCTCGAGGTGAAGGCCGGCGAGGTGGTTGCGATCGTGGGGGAGTCCGGGTCCGGCAAGACCGTCACCGCAAAGACCATCCTGGGCCTGCTTCCGGAAACGGCCATCAGTTCAGGTGCGGTGGTCATCAATGGCAACAACGTGATCAGCGTCAGCAAATCCACGCTGCGCAAGATCCGTGGGCGCGATGTTGCCATGGTGTTCCAGGAACCCTCCACCGCGTTGAATCCGGTCTTCACCGTGGGCTGGCAGATCGCCGAAGGCATCCGTGCACACGCAACGGACGGCAAGCGCGTCTCCGCCAAGGAGGCCAAGCAACGGGCCATCGAGGCACTGCGCAAAGTAGGAATCCCCGATCCCGAAACACGGGTCAACTACTATCCCCACCAGTTCTCCGGCGGGCAGAAGCAACGCGTCGTCATTGCGGCAGCCTTGGCCCTGAACCCGGGCCTGATCGTCGCGGATGAGCCCACCACCGCCCTGGACGTCACAGTCCAAGCGGAAATACTGCAACTTCTCCGGGACCTGAGGGACAACTACGGCACGTCCATTGTGCTCATCACCCACAACATGGGCGTGGTTGCCGATCTCGCGGACCGGGTGGTGGTCATGTACCAGGGCGACGTGGTGGAGGAAGCTTCTTCCCGGGTCCTCTTCGCTGAACCGCGGGAGGACTACACCAGGAAGTTGCTGGCTGCTGTCCCGCATCTGGGCCGCCATTCGGCGTCGGAAGGTGCCCGTGGCCGGCTCCACCAGGAGGGCAGGGTCCTCGTGGAAGCGAAGAACCTTTCCATTGAGTACCCTGGGCGCTTTGGCCGACACGGCTTCAAGGCAGTGGACAACGTCAGCTTCACGGTCTCGGAGAACGAGGTCTTTGGCCTGGTGGGCGAGTCCGGTTCAGGCAAGTCCACCATCGGCCGGGCCATTGCGGGGTTGACCCGGACCACGGGTGGCAGCCTGAAGGTGCTGGGGTACGAGATGCTGGACTTCAAGGAACGCTCCTTCCGCCCGCTCCGGAAGGAGATTGGCTTCGTCTTCCAGGACCCGGCCGCCTCGTTCAACCCGCATCTCACCATTGGTGAATGCGTTGCCGAACCCCTCATGATCCACACCAAACCAAGTGCGGCTGAGGCGAGGAAAAAAGTTGGCGAATTGCTGGAGTCAGTCCAGTTGCCGGCGTCGTATGCGCAGCGTTATCCGCACGAGCTGTCGGGAGGGCAGCGGCAGCGTGCCTCCCTGGCGAGATCGCTGGCGCTCAACCCGCGCCTGCTGATCGCCGATGAACCGACATCCGCACTTGACGTTTCGGTTCAGGCGAAGGTCCTGGACCTGTTCAAGGACATCCAGGAGCAGTTCGGTTTCGCGGCGCTCTTCATCAGCCACGACCTCGCGGTGGTGGACATGTTGTCCCACTGGGTAGGCGTGCTGTACAAGGGCCGCTTGGTGGAGCAGGGAATTGGCAACCACGTGATGGGCTCGCCGCAGCACGACTACACCAAGCGGCTCATCGCGTCCCTGCCGGTACCGGACCCCGACGAACAGGCACGACGCCGGGAAGCCCACCGCGCACTGTTGGGCGGCTAGCCCCGTCACCCGAGACTCCGGAAGTCAGCGAAAGGCACGCCCCTCCTGAGGGGCGTGCCTTTACTGCTTCAGGGAATGCGGTGCTACTCAGAAACAATGCTGATGTTGAACATCTTTCCTTGCGGCTGCTGCATGAAGATTCGGAGCCACAGCGGCAGCCACATCTCCATTCCGCGCGCGGCATCAAGGCCGCCGAGGTCCCGGATATGCTCCGCTTCCCAGCCAAATTCCTGCAGCAGCGCCGACACGATGGACTTCGCCCCCGCATCGTTACCTGCCATGAACATGTCATGGGGGCGGGGAAGCCTTGCGGGGTCCACCATGACCGGGGCACTGACGGTGTTCAAGGACTTGACCACCCGGACACCGGGGTAGGCCCGTTGGATGGTCTCCGCGATGCTGTCCGTATTGCACACAGCCAGCGAGGGAGGAAAACCCGCCGAGGAGTCCAGGGCATTGGAGACGTCCAGGAGGACCTTGCCGTTGAGGTTGGCTTCACCGGCTTCGGCGAGGGCCGCCAGGGTCACCGTGCCGGGTGTGGCATTCACTATGAGTTCGGAGCGCGCGGCGGCTTGGGCAAAGGAACCGGCATGGGCCCGTGGTCCGGACTGCTGTGCCCATTCCACGCCTTTGGGGTTGCCCGATTCGCGGGATCCCATGCTGACGTCATGCCCCAGGGACACCATGGTGGTCGCGAGCGCGTGGCCCACCATGCCCGTGCCCAAAACCGCGATTTTCATGGAAACTCCTTTGCCGGACCAGTGATGCTGCCATTCTGCTCCCATAACGGCATACGCGATACTGCCGTCGCCGCTGTGACTCGCCGCCGGCCGGGGCGGAAGTAACACCCGCGGCGGTAGCGCCCAGCACCATAGACTGGGTGCATGACCGAGCAGAACAACGCCTTTTCCGATGACGCCGATTCCTTCAACCCGGCAGCGAGTTCCCTGGCCGGACATGTGGACCGCGCCGTCATGGATGAGTTGCTGTCCATCCGGTCCAGCATCGACAACATCGACGCCACTCTTGTCTTCCTGCTCGCGGAGCGCTTCAAAGCCACCCAGAAGGTAGGAGTCCTCAAGGCCACCCACCAGCTTCCGGCCGGAGACCCGGGCCGGGAAGCCGCCCAAATCGCCCGTCTTCGCCGCCTCGCGGAAGATGCACACCTTGATCCAGCCTTCGCAGAGAAATTCCTGAATTTCATCATCAGCGAAGTGATCCGCCACCATGAGGCCATCGCCGAGGATCACCAGATCTCAAGCCAGCAGGCCTGATACATGGCGCCGGTGAATGACCTGCGCGCCAGCGCCACCGCACTGGGGCCTTGGCCTGGGACCGATCCAGCCGAGGCAACCCGGATCATCCGCGGCGAGCTCGGTGACCCCCACCTTCCGTTCCTGCCTGAACTTCCGGGCCGCGGAGTGGGTTCGGACGCTGTTGGCCGGTCGGGCTCCTTGCTGGTGGACCTGGCCCTCGACGTCCAGCCGCACGGCTGGCGGCTGGTGGACCGGCCGGGTAAAGATGCCCTGCGCGCCCGCTCTGCACTGTCAACGGACATCAACATCCTGGCCGACATCGCCGGGACGGAGGACGTCTCGCCGACGGAGTTCAAGATCCAGTTGGTGGGTCCCCTGAGCCTTGCTGCCAATCTTTACCTGCATAATGGCGAGCGGGCGCTTCTGGACTATGGCGCCCGCAGGGATATCGCGGAGTCCTTGGCTGCCGGTGTTGCAGAGCACGTCCGCCGGGTCTCGGCCGCGGTTCCGGGCGCAGGCATTGTGGTCCAGATCGATGAACCGGACATCGCTTCGGTGATGGCCGGGACCATCCCGACGGCGAGCGGATACAGGACCCTGCGGTCCGTGCCCGGGGAGGAAGTCACAGGAGCCTGGCGCCTGGTGATCGAGGCACTTAAGGCGGCGGGCGCCGTCGAGACCGTTTTTTCCGTCCCCGAGATCGAGGCGCCGATTGACCGGATCCTGGCGGCCGGGGCAGACGGTGTGGCTGTCCCCCTGAGGGCGCTGACCACACGGCAATGGGAGCAGCTGGCTGCTGCCGTGGAAGGCGGGAAGCGTGTCTGGGCCGGTGCGCTGCCCACCGAAAATCCCCAGGCGCAACTGCCACGGACTGCGGACGTCGTAGAGAGCATTGCGCGGCCGTGGCGGCAGCTTGGTCTGCCCGCCTCGGGCCTGTCAGGGCTTCGGGTCACTCCGTCCACAGGACTTGACGGGTTCAAGCCGTCAACAGCCATGGACGTGCTGACGAGACTCACCCAGGTGGCCGACGGCCTGGACCAGCTGGCGCAAGGGTGAGGTCACTGGGCAGGGAGGGAGAACGTCAGACTCTCTCTTCCCAGCGATCCGGTTCTGCATAGCGGGGAAGGGTCGTGCCGGGGGCTGCTCCCGGCAGATACGGGGCCAAACGGTAATCGAACCGGCCGGCGTAGACCAGGACCACACCTATCTGCGGCTGGATGACCTTGACCTGGATCCTGTGTTTGCCCTCGGTGTTGTCCCACCATTGCTCCGCATAAGCCCGGGCGTCGAGGGCCGCCGGCAAGGGAATGCGCAAGGGCCCCAGCAGCAGCCTGCTGGCGTTGGAAACACCGCGCAGCCGTCCTTCGGAGGTGACGCTGACGTCCAGATCCGTCACCAGTCGCCGGTACCGTCCCACATGGTCAACCAGACGGGCCCGTTCGTGGCCGTTGTGCTGACCAGGGCCGCTAACCAACGCACTCGTTGTGTCGTGGAACAGCCTTGTCCCCGAGGGGAAGTAGATTTCCCTGCGGGCTGTCAGGGCCTGGCGGGCGAAGGGATCAACATGCGCGTGGTTCTCGATCCGGAACCTGATGCCTTCGCCGTATTCAGGGAAGAAAGCTTCCTCGCTTCCTGTCAGGGCGAGCAGTGGCCGCAGCCATTTCTGCCGGCAGCCCACGACATCAAAGATGCCCTCCCCAATGCCGTAGGAGCCGGAGCCGGCCGCCAGCGAAAAGTACTCCTGAAGTTCGGGGGTCAGTTTGGTGAAATCTTCGCCGAGTGCCAGCTGGTAGATGGGGGCATTCATGGCAGTCCTTTCTGGAGCTTGTGAACTAGAGCCTTCCGGCGGCTTTAAGCCGGATGTAGGTGTCGGCGAGCAGGGGTGGGACATCGAGAGGTTCGGCATCCACCACTTCGGCACCCAGTTGCCGGAGCTGGGCCGTGACCGCGGCCCGTTCCAGCAAGGCGCGCTCGGCCGCCGCGGCGCGAAACACCTGGCTGGCCGTGGTCCTTTCCTCCTTCATGGCAGCAAGCAGGGGATCCCGGACTGACGCCACTACCACCACATGCTGGCGGGACAGTTGCGCCACCGTGGGGAGCAGACCCTCTTCGGGGGCGCCGCCGTCGAGCGCTGTCAGCAGCACCACCAGCGAGCGGTGCGCCGAGACCGCACTGACCTGGCCCGGGATTTGCTGCCAGTCCAGCTCGATCAACTCGGCTTCCAAGGGGGCCATGGCCTGGACGAGCTGACCCAACATGTTGCCCTTCGATGCTGACTCAACCCGCGCACGCAGCCTGCGGTCGTAAGCAAGGAAGTCCACCCGGTCCCCGCCGCGTTCTGCCAGCACGGACAGCAGCAGTGCCGCTTCGATCCCGGTGTCCAGGCGAGGCTCGTCCGCGATGCGCGCAGCCGCCGTACGCGACGTATCCAGGACGATGACTACCCGCCGGTCACGTTCCGGGCGCCAAGTCCGGACCACCACGGAGGTGCGGCGCGCGGTGGCCCGCCAATCGATGGACCGGACGTCATCGCCGCGGACGTAGTCCCTCAGGGAGTCGAATTCCGTTCCGGCCCCGCGGATCTGCACAGCGGCCCTGCCATCCAGCTCACGGAGTTTGCGGAGCTTCGAGGGCAGATGGCGTTTTGAGTGGAAGGGCGGCAGGACCCGGAGCTGACCGGGAAGGACCCGCGTGCGTTGCCGGGCCGCTACGCCCAGGGGCCCCAGGGACCGGACGGTGACATGGGGGCTTTCCAGATCGCCACGTCGCCGGGGAACCAGGGCCACTCTCATGCGTCGCCGTTCGCCCGGGGGGACCAGCAGCGACTGGATATTGTCGATGGCGCCGGCAGAGGGCTGCCACGCATCCCTGATGCTGGCCCGCAGCTTCCGCCGGGTGGGGTTGGCGACGGTCACCACGGTTTCCGCCCTGCCCTCCAGTGTGACGTTGCCGGGGTGCTGGCGGTCCAACCCAACCTTGGCCGGTGATGCTGCCAGGAGCAGGTCAAGTACCAGTATCAGCAGCAACCCCACGGCGACGAACAGGACCGTGGTCCAGGCCGGAAACAACACCAGCGGAATCAATCCGGCAAGGGCAAGCAGCACAAAACGACCCGTAATGGCCATTCAGGACGCCCCGGCCGGGCCAGTTGCGGAGCTCACCGCGGCACCGGGACAGAGGCCAGGATGCTTCCCAGGACGTCATCCACCTGGATTCCGTCCATCTGTGCTTCCGGGCGCAGGCCCACACGGTGCCGCAGGCACGGCAACGACAAAGCCTTGACGTCGTCCGGGGTGACGAAGGACCTTCCGGACAGCCAAGCCCACGCTTTGGAGGTGTTGAGCAGCGCGGTAGCCCCACGGGGTGAGACACCCAGCTGGAAGGACGGTGCGGAGCGTGTGGCACGGACGACGTCGACGATGTAGGCGAGAAGCTCTGGTGCTACCGCCACCTGCGCTACTGCGGCTTGGGCCGCGGAAAGCTCGACGGCGCCCGCCACCGGCCGCACTCCGGCGGCGGCGAGGTTCCTCGGATCGAAGCCGCTTGCATGGCGTCGGATGACCTCGATTTCCTCGGCCCTCCCGGGCAAAGGCATGGTCAGTTTGAGGAGGAAGCGGTCAAGCTGTGCCTCGGGGAGGGGATAGGTTCCCTCATACTCCACCGGGTTTTGGGTGGCAGCCACAATGAACGGAGTGGGCAGCGGCCTGGACACACCATCGACGGAGACTTGGCGTTCTTCCATGGCCTCCAGAAGTGAGGCCTGGGTCTTCGGAGGGGTGCGGTTGATTTCATCCGCGAGCATGATGTTGGTGAAGACCGGGCCTTCGCGGAAGGTGAATTCGGACGAGTGGGAGTCGTAGACCAATGACCCTGTGACGTCACCGGGCATGAGGTCCGGGGTGAACTGGACCCGCTTGGTGTCCAGGCTCAGGGCTTTGGACAGTGCCCTCACCAACAGGGTCTTGGCCACTCCGGGCACCCCTTCCAGGAGGACATGCCCCCCGCAGAGAAGCGCAATGAGCATGCCGGTGACGGTGGGATCCTGGCCCACCACGGCTTTGCCCACTTCCGTCCGGACGTTGAGCAGCGACTGACGTGCCGGGTCTGCAACGACGGCGTGGTGACCATTGCCGGAGGGATCGCCACCTTGCGGCCCGTCTTCTCGCGGGACGTTCTGTTGTTGGGGGACACCTCCCGTGTAGTGGCTGTTGCTGTCCGTGTAGCTGTTCGGTTGGCTGCTCATCGGGTTGTCGCCTCCTGTTCGATGTGTTCGATTTCTTGTGCCCACTGCACCAGTTGTCCTTCGTTCTCCGGCCGGAAGTCGATCAGGACGAACCGCACGTCCGTCGCCGGCCGATCCAGGCGTTGGGCTGAGGCGTCAACAATTGCTTCCCTTGTGGCGTCGCGCCCGAGGTTGAAGTGCCGTGCCAGGCGGGCCAGCGTGCCCGCACGCAGGTTGTCGGCTGCACGGCCCACTGCGCGCGAGTCCTGATAAAGGCGTGCCCTGCCTTCTGCGGTTTCGGCGGCCTTCACGACAACTGGAAGCGGCTCGAAAACCAGCGGGCCCATGCGGCGGCCCCGCCAGGCGATGGCCAGGACAACCACAATTCCCAGCCACGGTCCCACGAATGCCAGCCAGCGGGGTGCCAGTTCGTTGAGCGTGGGGGTTGAATCAGTGGCGGCGAGATCCCCGACTCCGGGCAAGTACCAGACCAGGTTCGCATTGCTGCCCAAGGTACGGAGGGCAAGGGCTGCGTTGCCTTCCGAGACAAGGTGCTGGTTGTCCACCAGGTCCGTGCTGCCAAGAACAACCACCCGTCCGTCGTCCGACGCTGCGTAGAGGCCTGACCCGTTGCCGGACGGGGAGTAGCAGACCACCGTTCCCGAATAGATGGAGCCCTGGGCAGAGACCCTGCCCGCCGTGACGGCATCCTCCTGATCGCAGCCGGGTTCAAGAACCTTCGTTGCCTCGGGAACCACGCCACCGGGCCGGAAGCCCTGCCCAAGCCCCGTCAATGTCCTGAGGCGCGGCTTGACCAGCACGACGCGGTCTGCGGCGTCCAGGATGTCTTGCAGCTGGGTCTCATCAAGAAAGCCTCGGGGGTCATAGAGGAGGACGGTGCTGCCGCGCCTGTCAGCCAACGCATCCTTGGTGTCCACCAACGTATCTGTCGTTGTGACGGATACGCCGTGGCGTCCCAGGATTTCGGCAACGGCCATGGCCCCATCAGGAGCCGGGTTGCGGGAGGACAACGGCCGTGGATCCTTGGTACCCGAGACACTGGAAACGGCAAGGAAGGCCACCAAACCCGCCAAAACGGCGCCGATCAGGATCCAGGCAAGATGCTGCCGGAACCACGGTATGAAACCGTTCCCGGGTGGGCGCCCGGCGACACCCTCTTCCTTGCCAAGCGTGGGGTCTGCCGCCACGGATGTGGTCATCGGGGCACCGCGAATCCGGCTTGGGCCTGACCGCCAAAATCGGGCTTCATCCCGAGGAGGTCGGCATCGAGCCGACGGACTTCCTCAAAGTCCGATGCTCCTGCCCCCTGCTCGCCGTAGCGCACGGCGTCAAAAAGGCGGGCGGCCGCGTTGAGCCGCGACTGCGCAGCGCCAAAAACCTGCCCCAGTTGGGCCGCGGCCTCATCGGCAGTCCTCCCGGCACGGGCGTCAATGACGTCACGCTCTTCCGCCGTGCGGACAAGGGCCCGGAACTGGTCGACGACGGCGGCCGGCCAGTCGCCGTCGTCGGCCGCGGTTGCAGCGCGTTTCCTGTATCCCTCGGAATCAATACGGTCGTCATCGCCATAGATGTCGGCGGGCGGGCTCTTTCGGCGGGCATTCAGGCGGGGCCGGACCACCACAACGGCAACGATGATGAGCGCAACAGCCAACGCGACCATCAGCGGGATGGCTACATCGGGCCCTTGGCCTGTTCCGTCCCCCTTCAAGGAGGACAGCCAGTCCAGAAAGTCACGCCACCATTGTTCCAGCCACGAGGGTTGGGCATCCGGGTACTGGGGTTTGGAAAGTTCTTCGGCGGCCCAACGCCGCGCTTCCTCGCGGTCCGGGGTCACGGGCGGCTCCATCGCTGCCACGGTGAGGGGCAGGTCCGCCGGGGTTGGCCTCATGCCGGGGGCTGCTGGCCGGGAGGGGCGGACGGAAACTGCCCGCCGTTCGGTGGCCAGGCCGGGTTTTGCGGGGGAGTCCACGGGTTAGCGGGCTGGGTCGCAGGGCTGCCCGGCACGCCATCCGGATCGGCGCCGGTTTCCATCAGCCGCATCAGTTCAACATCCAAACCATCCCGGCGCATACGGAGATCCATGTAGATCAACGCGGACACTGAGGCCTGGAAGGCGAAGGTCACCGATCCCACCAGGGCGCCGATCGCTGACGAAATCACCGTGGTGACGACCAGGGTTGCGGCAATCGACTCGGCGTCAGGGTGGGGAGTCACCACCTGGCCGATGGCACCAGCCGCCAAGGACGCCGGGATCTGGACGATCTGGGCGATAATTCCCACCATGATGGCCACCACAAGGGTCATCCCGAAGATCCGCCACCAGTTGTTCCTGGTCAGTTGCCAGGACCTGAGGAGTCCGTCGTAGACGCCTTTCCCCTCAACGACGATGGCCGCAGGCGCGAGCATCAACTTAAGGCCGATCCAGACAAAGGCCACCACCGATCCAAGCCCCAAGGGCAGGACAACGAGCAAGGCACCTGGGCCCATGGCGGAAAAGAGCAGCACTGCAATCCCTACAACAGCAGCCGCGGCGAGCAACCCGCCGAGGGTCAGCAGGACAGCAACGCCCAGGAGTGGCCAGATCCTCCGGGCGGCCAGCTTCCACATTTGCTTGAAGCCCGTACGCCGGTTGAGGACCGAGCGCGCCACCGGCACCACCAAGACGCCTTGAAGGACGGAACCCAGGAAACCGATCAGGACTGAAACGCCCAAAGTGCTTGCCATGATGGCCAGGAAAGGCCCCATCGCCTCGTTGAATTCCGCTTCGGAGCTTACGGAGTCAAAGGACATCGACAGTTGGAACATTCCCACTGTGACGATGCCGATGAACACCGCACCGAGGGCTTGCACGATTAATGCCGAGCCAAACATGGACGCGGCATTGCGGCGGATTGTTTGGAACGAGCCATCCAGGATCTCGCCGAACTGCAGTGGACGCAGGGGAATGATCCCCGGCTTGGGAGGAGCAACATAGAGAGGTTGTCCATAGGGAGGACCGGGAGGCCACCCCGGCGCCGGTTGGCCGGGACCATTGGGGCTGCCGCCCTGGGGGGCCGCCCATGCTGGGGGATTGCCCCACTGTGGTTGGTTGCCCCACTGCGGCTGGCTGCCCCACTGCGGTTGGTTGCCCCACTGCGGCTGGTTACCCCACCCGGGCTGGCCGCCCGGCTGTGGATTGTGGCCGTGCTCTGGCTGTGACACGATATCCTCCCCATAAGACCCGGCCCGCCGACATCCGACGTCCCCCAACGGACCTTGGCACCCAGCCTATAGTCCCGCCGTCGTCCCTCATAGCCTGACGCCCGGGCGGCTGTGACAGGTGGAGACCCCTTCGTGTGCAGTACGGTGGAACTGCCCTTGGGGCGCCATGCCGTGCGCCGTGCCCAACGGGACAAAGACTTGGTGATAAGGGAATATATAACTATGAAGGCACGCATTCTGGTAGTTGACGACGACGAAGCGCTCGCAGAGATGATTGGCATCGTCTTGCGCAATGATGGCTTCGAGCCGGTGTTCTGCGCAGATGGCGGCCAGGCTTTGGAGGTATTCCGCTCTTCCAAGCCGGACCTGGTGCTGTTGGACCTGATGTTGCCCGGATCCGACGGCATTGAGGTGTGCCGGCAGATCCGTGGAGAGTCCGATGTCCCCATTGTCATGCTCACGGCAAAGTCCGATACCTCTGACGTCGTCCGGGGCCTTGAGTCCGGTGCCGACGATTATGTGCCCAAGCCCTTCAAACCCGCAGAACTCGTGGCGCGTGTTCGTGCACGCCTGCGTCCGGGTGACCAGAAGGCCCCGGAAACCCTGCGGATCGCTGATGTGACCATCGACGTCGCGGGCCACTTGGTCACCCGCGGTGGTGAGCGGATTTCACTGACCCCCCTGGAATTCGACCTCCTGGTGGCACTGGCGCGCAAGCCGTGGCAGGTCTTCACCCGCGAACTGCTCCTTGAACAGGTGTGGGGCTACCGCCATGCCGCAGACACGCGACTGGTCAACGTCCACGTCCAGCGTCTGCGGTCCAAGATCGAACGCGACCCGGAAGCGCCCGAAGTCGTCTTGACGGTGCGTGGTGTCGGATATAAAGCAGGTTCCTGAGTCCCCGGTCGGCAAGGCCGGCGCGGCAGGAGAGAGCCCCGATTCCCAAGGTCCGGAAACGGCCGGTGTCCACCAGGTGACCCCGGCTCCGTCGACGACCTCGGAACCCTCCACTGAGCAGTCCACTGAGCAGCCCGGCGGGTCGTCCCCGGCGTCATCTGCGGGGCAACCGGCACGGAACCGCAGGACCCTGCCCTGGATCCTGTCCAGGGCACGGATCTGGACGCGGCGCGGACTCATCCTCGTCCTGCGGGTTTCGCGGCTTGTGTCCATCGGCGTCCGGCAGATCAGACCGGGCCTTCGCTACCTCTGGCGCTCGTTGCTCCGTCGCTGGCGGCGGTCGCTGGAATTCAGGACGGTCCTGACGACGTTGCTCCTGGCTGTGACATCGTTCGCCATCGTTGGCGCATACCTGTCCAACCAGATCGCCAACAACCTTTTCCAGGAGCGGCTGGCCCAGGCCGAATCCGAGTCCCGCTACAACGTGAAGCAGGTCCAGGACACGTTCGACGGCGCGCAAGTCACCGACCAGTCAAGTGTCATCACCCTGGTTTACGACACCCTCACCGCCGTAGAAGGACGCGGTTCGGTGATCCAACGCCGGTACGTCTTTGAAGCGAAGCCTGAACAGACCAAGCCACGAAACCGCTGGGTTGAGTCACGCGCGTCCGATCAGCTGACGGTCAGGGTCATACCTCCGGAGCTGCGGAAGGCTGTCCAGGAAGGCGGCAAGCAGCAGTTCTGGGCCTCCACCCAATTCCCCGTGGGCAATGAGGACCGACCCGGCATAGCCGTTGGAAACATGGTGACGTTCAATGGCACCTCCTATGAGCTCTACCTGATCTACGACCTGAATACTGCGCAGCAAACGTTGGACGAGATTCAGAACGTCCTTTGGGCCGGTGGTGCAGCGCTGGTCCTCATGATCGGGGCCATCGCCTGGTACGTAACGCGCAACGTCGTCAGTCCCGTCAGCCACGCCGCCGTGGTCTCGGAGAAACTCGCGGCAGGCCAACTCCAGGAACGCATGGTGGTCAAGGGCGAAGACGAGGTTGCCAGGCTGGGGGCTTCCTTCAACCACATGGCGGCAAGCCTCCAGGAACAGATCACCCAATTGGCCACGCTGTCGCAGATGCAGCAGCGGTTTGTCTCCGATGTCTCGCACGAACTGCGTACTCCGCTCACCACTGTCCGAATGGCTGCCGAAGTGCTCTTCGACGCCCGTGAGGATTTCGATCCCATGAACAAGCGCTCGGCTGAGCTGCTGTATCACCAAGTAGAGCGTTTCCAGTCCTTGCTGTCGGATTTGCTGGAGATCTCCCGCTTCGACGCCGGTGCGGCCGTCCTGGATGCAGAACCCCAAGACATTTTCCAGGTCATCTCCCATGTGATGGAGGGCGCCGCTCCCGTCGCTGCTGAGTACGGCTCGGAAGTTCGCTTGAATGCCCGGCAAAAGAGCATCGTGGTGGAGATGGACTCCCGGAGAATCGACCGGATCCTCCGGAATTTGCTGCTCAACGCTTTGGAGCATGGAGAGGGCAAACCGATCCATCTTTCCGTAGCGGCCAACCACGACGCTGTGGCAGTCTCCGTCAGGGACCACGGAATCGGGATGAGCCAGGCCGAAGCTGCCAGGGTGTTCGATCGCTTCTGGCGGGCAGATCCGGCACGAGCCCGGACCACCGGCGGCAGCGGCTTGGGTCTGTCCATTGCGGCTGAGGACACCAAACTGCACAATGGCTGGCTTCAAGCCTGGGGTCGCAAAGGATCCGGCTCCAACTTCCGTTTGACGCTGCCCCTGCGACAGGGTGGCACCATCCTGAAGTCGCCGCTTCAGCTTGAACCTGCCGACATCGAGTTTCCCGGCACCGCGAGCGAGCGGCAGATGCTCATCCTGGGGACGGAATCCGGTGGTGCTCCGCTCCCGCCGCAATCCAGTGCTGGTAAGCCTGCCTCAGAGGATGATGCTAAAGGGGAGAGGGCATGACCATGATGCGTTTTCGGCGCTCAAGGGCAGTGGTGGCCATCCTTGCGGTGCTGATGGTCTTGCTTGCTTCGTGTGCGCAGATTCCGCGCTCCGGCCCTGTCGGGAAGAGCAAGGACGAAGGCGCAGGCAATCCCAACGCGCCGGTCTTCTTTCCTGCAGCCCCACGCGCGGGATCAAGCCCCGAGACCGTCATAGAAGATTTCTACATGGCCGGCAGCGGTTATGAGGACGATTACCCTGTTGCACGCCAGTATCTGACCCAGGCTCAATCCGTGACATGGAAGCCGGACAAACGGGCCATCGTTTTCCGCGAGGCGCAGGTGGTCAAGGCTGCGGGGGAGAATGAGTACCTTTACGAGCTGGACCTTGCCTATTCAGTGGATGCCGACGGCGTGGCAACCCAGTTCCCGCCGGGAACCAAGGAAACCATCCCGCTGACCCTTGAGCAGGTGGAAGGCCAATGGCGGATCTCCAAGGTGCCGGACGGTACAGCGATTCCGGAGGAGACGTTTAAGGTTATTTATGGGGCATTCCCCATCTATTTCTACGACCCCACCTTTACCTATGCCGTGCCCGACTACCGCTGGTTCATCAAGAAGAACACGGTGAAGTCCATGACCTCAGCCGTGCTGGCCGGGCCGGCACCCTACTTGAGGGGTGCTGTCGTCAGCGCTTTCCCCTCAGGGATGAAGCTCGCGCGGGAATCCGTTCCTGTGGTGTCCGGGGCAGCGCAGGTGGACCTCTCTGCCAAGGAACTGTTTGACGCCTCAGCGGAAGACCGGCAGAGGATGCAGAACCAATTGGCGCTGACGTTCCGCAGCCAGCCCGATGTCATCAACGTCCAACTGCGCGCGGACCAGGACCTGGTGCGGGTCGAAGACAACGGCACGGTGCTGCCTCCCGTCCTGGATAAGAGTGTTCCGGCCCGCCAGATCGCTGTGAGCAACGGTGACCTGGTGCGCTATGAGAACAACAGGATGACTCCGCTTCCGGACATTCAATCGGTCGCCGGATTGGGCCCCCATTCTCCTGCCGAGTCCCCGGTGTCCCAGACGGCTGCGTTCCTCAACGGCGACAAGACGACTCTCTACGCGATCGAACCCGGACAACCCGCACGCCAGCTGACCACCAGGAGCACTCTTACCGGTCCTTCGTTCAGCCCGCACGATTGGGTCTGGACAGCGGGACCTGGGGCAAACGGGGCTGCCGAAGTGGTGGCGTTCAAACCTACGGGTGTTGCACCCGGCATGGCTGTACCCAGCGTCACCATCACCCCTTCCTGGCTCTCCGGACGGACCGTCAAGGACTTCAGGATCTCCCGCGAGGGGACCAGGGCGCTGGTAATTTCTGAAGCCAACGGCAAATCGACCGTGCAGATCACCGGGATTGTCCGGAACACCGACGGCGTTCCCAAGGACCTGACCACGCCCATCACGTTGTTCAGCACCGGCGCAGCTGACCAAGGAGTATGGGTCAACAGCTCAACGGTTGCAGTGATGTCCAGTTCGGCTACCGGAACCGTGGTACCCGAACTGCTCTCCCTGGCATCGGGCGAACCGCAGCAGTTGGCACCGTGGGACGGCTTGACCAGCATCAGCGCTGGAAACGGGTCCGAACAGATTTACGGGCAATCAGAGGATGGAGTGTTCCAACGTGTCGGTAATGGTTGGGAGCTCCAGTTGAAGGGGCCCACAGAGCCGGCCTTTCCGGGCTGACCTGCAGTAGGAATGCACCGTCGGATGTCCACATGATGCCGGATGTCCACATAGGGTGACCAGGGCCTGTCGGCCGGCCCGGCGCTATTGCAGGCTTGCACCATGACAACGTCCGGCGCCGGTAGTTCCAGGGAAACGGGATCTTTCCGTACAGCGGGGACCACCCGTGGCATTGAGATCCCGCATCGTGGGCGGCAGCCCCGGCGAAGCGCCGACCCTGACATCCATCCAGCGGTCCCGGCAAGGGGACGTCGACGCGGCAAGGACCAACGACGCTTTGGCCGGCTCTTGGCCGCACTGCAGGGAACTGCAGCGGATCTGCTGGCCCTGTTGGTTCCGGTTGATTGCGTTTGTTGCGG
This sequence comes from Paenarthrobacter sp. TE4293, assembly GCF_050435325.1. Classification (NCBI taxonomy): domain Bacteria; kingdom Bacillati; phylum Actinomycetota; class Actinomycetes; order Micrococcales; family Micrococcaceae; genus Paenarthrobacter; species Paenarthrobacter sp. TE4293. The sequence continues at coordinate 290,934 of NZ_JBNJRY010000004.1, read as the reverse complement.
CGTGGAGGACGCAGTGTTGTGCGGGAGCTGCGCGAAAAGCGTCCGCCACCTGTGCAGGCAGCCCTTCCGCGCGGAACAGGAATCGCCCGCATTGGTTGAGGTCGAGGGCACAACGAAGTTCGGGGTAGTGGCGGCAGGGCCTTACCGCGACGAACTGGCACAGTGCGTGCTGTCCTTCAAACATCTTGGTCAGTGGCGTCTGGCTGATGTCCTGGCCACATGCCTTGGTAAAGCTGTGGAGACCGCCATTGGGAGTCGTCCCGGCTACGTTCTTATTCCGGTTCCTACCAGTGGACGGGCCTACCTCAAGCGTGGATTCAGCCCGCTTCACTTACTGCTTTTCTGTGTCCGAAGACGAGGCCTCGTGCCCCAGTGCCCCAGCATCGACGCGCTGGAAAAGAGAGCGGAATTTCCTCCGTACGCGGTCAGCCGGGATTCTTTTCGAAGACTGCCTGCACTGATCGCGGAGGTCCTGCCGGGCAAGGACGGGCCAGCTCGCCCGGCGGGCCAGAAAGGCTTGGGGAGAGGTGCCAGAGCCAGCCGGGTCCGGGGCTCCATGCGGGTGCGCCGCCGGTTCGTGGTGGAGGTCAGGGGAAGGAGATGCATCCTGGTGGACGACGTCCTCACCACCGGGGCTACCCTCGCTGAGGCGGCACGGGCCGTTGCAGCTGCCGGCGGAGTCGTCTGCGGCGCCGTTGTCCTCGCGGCCACGAGGCCACCAGCCTACGCTTCACGGACCGCCGCGGACGACCCCCCGGCAGTCCTGACGACTCAATCAAAAAATTAGTGACTAAAGGATGAATAACGCGTGGCGATGAACTAACGTCGGTTGTGGGTACCAAGAACAGATGTACCTGTCGATAGCGGCTCGGAAAGGGGCTCGACTGTCCGTCAGACAAGCCCCCAACAGCGTCGTTGTCGTGTCACCTGAGTTATTTGGAGGGCACCATGGAGTTCATGATCAGCGGACGAAATCTCACAGTTTCTGACCGCTTTCGCGAATACGCCGGCGAGAAAATCTCAAAGATTGAATCGCTGGGGGATAAAGTCCAGCGAGTCGACGCCAAGGTTTCCAAGGAAACCAACCCCAGGCAGATGCCGGGCCAGCTCACCGTTGAAGTGACAGTCCTGGGCCGCGGCCCCGTCATCCGTGCCGAGGCCACAGCCGCTGACAAATTCGCTGCCTTCGATCTCGCGTACAACAAGCTTCTCGAGAGGCTTCGCCGTGCGAAGGACCGGAAAAAGGTGCACCACGGTCGCCACACGCCGAAAGCCGTGCGTGAGGCAACAGCAACACTCGAGCCCGCCAGTGCGAGCGAGCCGCTCTATGTTGAGGCAAGCAACCACCAAGAGCCCGCTCCGCAGGCAGATGAGCGTTCTCCTTACGACATCGAGAACGACATTCCGGCAGGCGATTCACCCGTCCTGATCCGCCGGAAAGTGTTCCCCGCAGCATCCCTTACCCTGGATGACGCTGTGGACAATATGGAACTCGTTGGCCACAACTTCTACTTGTTCCTGGACAAGGAAACCAATGCCCCATCGGTTGTCTACCGACGCAGTGGCTGGACGTACGGTGTGATTACTCTTGACTCCACATGCGAGCCCGGAGAGGAAGCCGTGGAGGAGAAGATCCACGCTTACCGGTCCGATGATCAGGCGTCCACAGCCAAGTAAGGCAATATTTCCTGAATGAAGGGACTTCCATGACCGCTTCGCTGAGCCTGTTCCAGGCACGGCGGATCGCATTGGCGGCTCAAGGATTGGCAAAGGTCCGGCCTGCCGGCCCCGTGACAGCACGGGCGGTGGGCCGGACCTTTGCCCAACTCCAGCTTGTCCAGATCGACTCCGTGAATGTGGTGGCACGAAGCCACTACCTTCCGTTCTTTTCCCGGCTTGGCAATTACGACCCCACGATCCTCCACGCCATGGCTGCCCGGAAACCACGCAAGATGATGGAGTATTGGGCACATGAGGCGAGCTTCATCCGGCCTGAGCACTTCCAGGACTTGTTGGTGTGGCAGAGGCGGGCATGGGTGGGGGCCCATCATTTGGAGCCCCTGGTCCGCCAAGAGATGGAAGACCGCATCATCGCCGCACTGACGGCGGGCCGCCCCATGACGGCATCGGAGCTGACGGCAGAGCTCGGACACAACGAGGAAGCCGGACGTGGGAACTGGGGATGGAACTGGAATATCGTCAAACGCGTCCTGGAACACCTCTTTGAACAGGGCCGGGTTTCTGCAGCTTCACGGACACCACAGTTCGAACGCAAATACACCTTGACGTCCAGAGTTGTTCCTGTCGAGGCACAGTCCGGGGGTGATGCCGAAGAGTCGCTCGACCGCCTCCTTGATGCGGCCGCCCAAGCCCACGGGATCGGCACCGTTCGCTGCTTTTCCGACTATTTCCGGACGCCCCTGAAAGCAGGAAGGGACTCGGTCCAGCGTTTGGTTCGTGCAGGGCGCCTTCAACCTGTAACCGTCCGGGGCTGGGACAGGGAAAGCTACAAGCACGTCAATGCCAAAATGCCACGCAAAGCCGAAGGCCGAGCGCTGTTGAGTCCTTTCGACTCCCTGGTTTTTGAACGACGGCGCCTTGAGGAGCTTTTTGGCTTCCACTACCGGATTGAGATCTACACTCCTGCCGCCAAGCGACAGTTCGGGTACTACGTGCTGCCGTTCCTGCTCAGGGACGCGATCGTTGCCCGCGTGGACCTGAAGGCCGACCGTGCCGCTGGCCGGCTTTTGGTGCGCTCGGCGTTCGGGGAGATCGGCGCTCCGGCGGATACCGCCGTCGAACTTGCCGCTGAACTGGACCTCATGGCCGTGTGGCTCGGGCTTCGGGAAGTGGTGGTCTGGCCCGTGGGAGATCTCGCGGACGCGCTTTCCGGAGCTGTCGCAGCACGTGGTGATGGCGTCCGGGGGCTTCTGGCACCAGGCAGTCCGCTCACAGGGGAACCCGGCAACGTGGCGCTGGTCTCTCCCGTAGACTGAAACAGCCAGAATTCGGCAGCATGAGACTGGGAGCAATTTCACGTGGCATCACTAATCGAAAAACTTCTCCGCACGGGTGACAAAAAGACACTCAAGCAACTGCGGAACTATGCCGATTCCATCAATGCCCTGGAAGAGTCCTTCAAGTCCTTCACAGACGCCGAACTCCGCGAGGAAACGGACCATTTACGGTCCCGCCATCAAGACGGCGAAACTCTGGAAGCCCTCCTTCCGGAAGCATTCGCTGCCGTCCGCGAGGCTTCTTCACGTACCTTGGGCATGCGTCACTTCGACGTTCAGCTGATGGGCGGTGCCGCACTTCACCTGGGCAACATCGCGGAAATGAAAACAGGTGAAGGCAAGACGCTGGTAGCCACCGCCCCGGCTTATCTCAACGCCCTCGCCGGCAAAGGCGTCCACGTCGTCACGGTCAACGACTACCTTGCTGAGTACCAGTCAGAACTTATGGGCCGCGTCTACAGGTTCCTCGGACTGACCAGCGGGTGCATCCTGTCCAATCAAGACCCCTCGGTGCGCAGGGAGCAGTACGCCGCGGACATCACCTACGGAACCAACAACGAGTTCGGTTTCGACTACCTGCGCGACAACATGGCCTGGGACGCGAGTGAACTCGTTCAACGCGGCCACAATTTCGCAATCGTGGATGAGGTCGACTCCATCCTGATTGATGAGGCACGCACGCCGCTCATCATTTCCGGTCCCGCACAGGGCGATACCAACCGCTGGTACAGCGAGTTCGCCAAAGTTGTGCTTCGCCTGCAGCCTGAAGTCGACTACGAGGTCGATGAAAAGAAGCGAACCGTAGGTGTCCTTGAAGCCGGTATTGAAAAGGTGGAGGACTACCTCGGAATCCAGAACCTCTACGAATCGGCCAACACTCCCCTGATCGGCTTCCTCAACAACGCCATCAAGGCCAAGGAACTGTTCAAGAGGGACAAGGACTACGTTATCCTCGACGGCGAGGTCCTCATTGTCGATGAGCATACCGGCCGTATCCTTGCCGGGCGCCGCTACAATGAAGGCATGCACCAGGCGATCGAGGCCAAGGAAAATGTCGAGATCAAGGCGGAGAACCAGACCCTCGCCACGGTGACTCTGCAGAACTACTTCCGCATGTACTCGAAGCTTGCCGGTATGACCGGTACCGCTGAGACCGAGGCTGCAGAGTTCATGAGCACTTATAAGCTCGGCGTCGTCCCGATCCCGACCAACCGTGACATGCAGCGCATCGACCAGTCCGACCTCGTCTACAAAAACGAGGTTGTGAAGTTCGACGCCGTCGTCCAGGACATAGCCGAACGGCACCAAAAGGGCCAGCCGGTGCTGGTAGGTACCACCAGCGTCGAGAAGAGTGAGTACCTCTCCAAGCTGCTGGCCAAGGAAGGCATCCGGCACGAAGTCCTGAATGCCAAGAACCACGCACGGGAAGCGTCCATCGTGGCTCAGGCCGGACGAAAAGGCGCCGTTACTGTTGCCACCAACATGGCCGGTCGCGGTACTGACATCATGTTGGGTGGCAACGCCGAATTTACCGCCATCGCGGAGTTGGCGAAGCGCGGTCTCGATCCCGAAGAGAACTCTGAAGAGTACGAGGCCGCGTGGCCCGAAGCACTGTCCGCAGCCAAGCAGGCGGTCAAGGATGAACACGAAGAAGTTCTCGACCTTGGCGGACTGTACGTGCTGGGCACGGAGCGCCACGAATCACGACGGATCGATAACCAGTTGCGCGGCCGTTCAGGACGCCAAGGCGACCCCGGTGAATCCCGCTTCTACCTTTCGCTGACTGATGACCTCATGAGGCTGTTCAATTCCGGCGCGGCAGAACGCCTCATGAACAGCTCCGTACCGGATGACGTTGCCCTGGAATCCAAGCTCGTCTCCCGCGCCATCGCCTCTGCCCAAGGCCAGGTGGAAAGCCGCAACGCCGAGCAGCGTAAGAACGTGCTCAAGTACGACGACGTGCTCAACCGCCAGCGTGAAGCGATCTACGGCGACCGCCGCCGGATCCTTGAAGGGGACGACCTCCATGAGAAGGTCCAGTTCTTCCTCGAAGACACCATCAACGCCCTCATTGATGCTGCAACCGCGGAGGGTACGGGCGACGACTGGGACTTCAACCAGCTGTGGGCCAACCTGAAGACGTTGTACCCGGCAACTGTTACTGCTGAGGAAATCATTGAGGAAGCCGGCGGCAAGTCCCGCGTCACGGCCGAATTCCTCAAAGATGAGATCCTGTCGGACGCCCGATTGGTGTACCAGGCCCGCGAAGAGGCCATCGGCTCTGAGAGCATGCGGGAGCTGGAACGCCGCGTTGTCCTGTCGGTCCTCGGCCGCAAGTGGCAGGAGCACCTGTACGAAATGGATTACCTCAAGGAGGGCATCGGCCTCCGGGCGATGGCCCAGCGGGATCCCTTGGTTGAGTACCAACGCGAAGGCTTTGTCATGTTCCAGAGCATGATGGAAGCCATCCGTGAGGAGAGCATCGGGTTCTTGTACAACCTTGAGGTCGAGGTAACACCTGCCGAAGATGTCGTGGTGGTCGATGATACGGCTGCGGGCGCCCACACTGAACACCATGAACCTCAGATCCGGGCGGCGGGCCTGCAGGCACCGGAGAAGCCGGCCCAGCTGCAGTACACCGCCCCGGGTGAAGACGGCGCCACCCAGACGCGCATCGAGGGGCGTGCATCCGGCCGGTCCGGCAATCCTGCAAAGGCAGCAAGCCAGGACCAGCGTAAGCCGGCAAAAAAGAAGCGCCGCTAACCTCCGGCGGATGTGCCGTGATTGATAGGTGAAAGGGTGAACCCCGGACTCGTTGTCCGGGGTTCACCCTTTTCGTTTGCCGCCGAAAATGGTTGTTCGGGCCGGCCTACCCAATTTCCAGGGCAGTCACCCGCCACACGCCGTCGATGCGTTCCAGTCTCATGGCAACGGCCCGGCACCGCTGCTCCTCCGCAACAACGATGCTTGCTTCGCAAATGTCATCGGTGATGGGGCAGGTTCGAACAGACCGAACCATGGGGCTGCGGTGCGGTTGCAGGTTGCCGCGGACCCTTGCGGCGTGCTTACGGGTGAGGGCTGCTCTGTGCTGGAGAGCCAGGTAGCAGTCTGGGTCCAAGGATCGGGACAGTTGGCTCACCGCGCGGGTACCCGCAAGTACCTCCAAAGCTGCCTGGGCAATACTTCGCGCCACCAGCCGGACGTCGATGGCCGAACCGCTGGAACCGTAGGCAGCAATGGTGCGTTTGGTGCTCTGACGGCCCAGGGGCCGGCTGGCGGTTGCAACAATCATGGTCATACCTCGTGCGTTCACTACATGAACACGGCGTTGGGGAACGCGCGGCTCGGGTGGCTTCAGCTGGGATGACGTTGAAAGTGGTTACGGCATGGACCGTGCCCCTGAGCGGGTGGTGTCCATGGTGCGGGGGCCCGGGGACCAGCCCGTCAGCCAGGCGATGGTGGTCGCAGAACCAGACCCGGAGTCAGCACCGATGGGTCGTCGCCAATGGCCCCGCGATTTGCGGCATACCATTTCGGCCACATCAGCGCGACCTCCACATCTGTCGCAAAGGGGGCCAACCGTGACGCGGCAATCGACCACAGGGAGTCGCCATCCTTGACCACGACGGTGGTGTCATACGTAGTGGCCTCTTGGCGGGAGGAGGGGCGGCTCAGCAGCCCGGGATCAATCACGGGGGACAGAGGCTGCCAGCGCGGATCGCTCATGACCGACCCGGATGTATCGGCTCGGGGCGTTTGCGACACATGGGTGGCCCTGGCGAGGGACGTAGGTGTCCACGCAGGATGCGGCGACTGGCCCGTGGTCGCGGGTGCCGGATCCCAAGCGGGGGAGGGTGTGGCCGAAGCCGCTTGGGCCATGCTGGCACCGAGGAGATTCATGCTGACAAGTGCAACAGCAAGCCGCAGCATGAAAGCCGGGCTGCACTTGGCGACGGCATTGGCGCCACGGGTTCGTCCGCTTCGATGCAGCAACGAAGCGCATATGGCGAGCAACAGGGAGAGGGTCCACCACGCCACCAGTGTTACCCCGGCGGCAGTCGCTGCAAAACCGAGGAGGTGCTCAAAGGAAAAGCTTTGCTGGTGCTGTTCTGCCCGGCGCCACTGGTCCAAGAGCGTGTTGCCCATGTAAACGAGCAGCAAGGCAAGGCCAAGAATCGATGCCGCGAAGGCGGCATCGCTGCGGAAGGTTCGTGTCATTCAAAGCCCCCAAGCTTCGTTTGATGCAATTTGATGTCATTTGACATCGCTCGCCTTATTCTGACCATGTTTTGCTGCTGCTGTCCAATCGGGGCATTAAGGCACACGCCGGATTGGCCCGCCTCCTTGTTGCAGCCTAGTCTGACTACATGAGATGGGACTCTCTCTTTGACGATTTGGAAGCACAATTTTCTGCCGAGCGCGCCTTGGAGGTGGAAACCGAGATCACTGAGCGGGCCAGGGTCGAGCTTGCGGCGATCGAACTGGGGGACCGCCTTCGCGGTGCCGCTGGAGCCGACATCAAAGTGTTCCTGACCGATGGCAGCATTATTCACGGGCTGCTGCGGCACGCAGGCGGCGACTGGCTGGCCCTGTCCGAAGGTTCGCGGGAATATCTTGTTCCCCTTGCCGCTGTGCTCTCATTCCAAGGCTTGGGGAGGCTGGCGCTTAAGCCCGCGGTGCGAATGAGGCTTCCGCTGGGGATTGCGTCCGCTTTGCGGGCGCTCTCCAGGGATCGTTCCGAACTGGAGGTCCACCTCAATGCGCAGACCGGCCAGGGCTACAAGTTGCAGGGCGTCATCGACAGGGTTGGGCGGGATCATTTCGACCTTGCCGTTGTCCCGCACGGAGAGGTGAGGAGGGAGCGCAACGTGGCATCGGTCATGACCATCCCATTCACGGCCCTTGTGGCCCTGTGCTCCCTTGGGATCCAGGACACGCTGCGCGGTAACCGCTAAGGCTGGTTTGTCTTAGTTTTTGCCTCTTGGATCATGCGGCTTGCTTCTGCATAGCGATCCTGGATGTACTGCTCCAGCATCGTTTCCTCGATCCGCCATTGTCCCCGCCCGCCCACTTGGATGGCTTTCAGCTCGCCGCTTCGAACCAGGGCGTAAGCCTGCGGGGAGTTGATTTGGAGTTGTTCGGCGACGTCCGCCAGAGTCAGGAATCGGGGCATTGGACCATTTTGCCACCGTTGGCACTGTTTGGTGTAGTTATCCACAGTTTCAAGCCTTTTGGGCTCGTTGGCTTTGGTGCGTTGGCGAGCCGCCGGTAAGAATGGGAAGGCGGGTCTGCCGACCTCGCCATCACACATCGGGGGAGCAGGAACATGAGCCAACAGGCACCCGTCGCCGGGGCAAGACTGAGGAAGCCATCATGGAAAGATCCCCGGCTTCTTATCGGCGTGCTGCTGGTGCTGGTTTCCATTGCCGGTGTCATCGCCTTGGTTGGCTCGGCGGACAGGACTACCCAGGCCTACACTGCACGGGAAGATATAGCAGTTGGTCAGGTGGTTACGGTGTCAGACCTGTCGATCGTCAAGGTGCGCTTGGACGATATCGAGCCCGGTTACGTGACGGTGGAGGGCGGCTTGGCCGACGGCAAAGTGGCGCTGCAACGAGTAGCCAAAAACCAGCTCGTTCCCCAGGAAAGTCTGGGAAACGCGGACTCCTTGAACAGGAAGCCGGTCGCCATAACCATGGAAGGCGAACTGCCCGCCCAAGCCATTGCAGGTGCCCGCGTGGACGTTTGGGTCGCCTTGCCGGGTACGACCAGCGCGTTCGATAAACCGCAGCTGCTGTTGCCGGGAGCCGAGATCGCGCAGGTTGTCCCGGGCTCCACTGGGTTGGGAGCAATGAAAACCACCCAGGTGCTGGTACTCGTGACAGATGAGCAGATGCCCATGTTGCTGGGTGCTCAAGCCAACAAGGCCAATATTTCCGTGGTGTGGAATCCGGCAGGCCTCAATCCATGAGCATTCCGGTTGTCACTGTCGGCCCGGCTCAAGAGGCTGTAGTGGGAGGACTGGAAGGCCTTCACGGACCGGTGACCGTGGTGCGCAGGTGTTCAGAGCTTGCTGAGCTGATGGCTGTCTGCCAAAGCGGTCTGGCCATGGCGGCCGTCGTAGCGGAAGGCTGTGAGGAACTCACTACCACTCTGGTGGATCGGCTGGGGGCGGTGGGTGTGTCGGTCGTGGCCCTGACGGATGATCCGTCGGAAGTCCAACGGTTGCACTCCATCGGAGTTATCGCGGCCGCCTGTGGGGTGGAACCGTCCACGCTCGCCGCCAGGATTGCCGAAGCCGTTGGTGGTGAACGCACCCGCGGCCGTCTGGGGACAGGACAGGATGCCGCCTTCGCGGATGCCGGCGCTGATCCCCTCCCGCTGCCGGATTCTGGGACCGCTGAAGATGCGCCGGACGGTTCCGGCCGTGTCTTCGCCGTTTGGGGGCCCATAGGGTCCCCCGGCAGGACCATGGTGGCCGTCAATATTGCGGCCGAGTTGGCAGCAGAGGGCCAATCCGTCCTGCTCGTGGATGCTGACAGTTATGGTGCCAGTGTGTCTGCTGTTCTCGGGCTGTTGGACGAGTCGGCGGGACTCGCCCAGGCGTGCAGGCTGGCCGACCAAGGCCTTCTGGATGTCAGTGCGCTGAAGGCGGCAGCTATGCCGGTCTTCTTGAAGGGCGGTTCGTTTCGAGTGCTCACGGGAACGACGCGCGCAGATCGCTGGACCGAGCTTCGGGCAGCGGCCCTCTCAGTGGTCCTTGAACGGGCGAAGGACATAGCAGACGTCGTTGTCGTGGACACGGGATTCTGCCTTGAAGCGGACGAAGAACTGAGTTTCGATACCCTGGCGCCCCGTCGCAATGCCGCAACGCTTCGCAGCCTGGAACTGGCCGAAGTTGTTTTCGCCGTGGGGACGGCAGATGCGATCGGAATACCGCGTCTGGTCCGAGGCTTGGCCGAACTTGAAGCAGCGGTTCCGCAGGCCTCACCCCGGGTGGTGCTTAACAAGGTCAAGAAGGCAGCGGTGGGCCATGCGCCCAAACAGCAATTAGCGGAAGCTTGGGACCGCTACGGTCCGGGCCTGGGAATCGAAGCGTACCTGCCGGCGGACCCGGCGGCCTGCGACGCAGCGCTCCTCTCGGGTTCAGTTCTCCTGGAGGTTGCGCCCGAGTCTGAGCTGCGCGCGGCCATCGCGAAACTCGTCTGTGCGTCCGTACAGCAAAAATCGCATTCTTCTGGCCGAACTACCAGAGCCCGGCGTCTTCTTAAGCGCTAGGCTCGCATTGTGGGCTGCAGAGTCGCAGCAATCAACATGTGATGGAGGCGTTTGTAGATGTCGTCAGGATCCAGCGTGGAGGATCGGTCCGATGCAGCAGTTGTCCGTGAAGGGTTCTTCGGGGATTACTATGAACACCTCGCAGAGGAGGACTCCCGCGCCTATTCGCCCGAGCTGTTGATTGCCCGGGCTACGAATCACAGAAGTGTCGCGCAGTCCCGTCTGCCCGGGAACGCCGTGGTGGAGCTCTCCAGTGAAGCTGATCGAAGCGTCGTTTACATCGTCACGGACGACATGCCGTTCCTTGTCGACTCGGTGAACGCAGAACTCGTTCGCCAGAACTGCGCGATCAGGCTGGTCATGCACCCCTTGTTCGTCGTCACCCGCGACCGTGTCTCCGGGGAACTCCGCAACATCTCCCGGGTGCCTTCGAACGTTGGAATTTCCAGCGGCGACACCGCCGCACTTCCCAGCGTCGCCCATCTCCTTGGTGACGGTGACAATGCCTCGCACATGGAGTCGTGGATTGCCGTCGAGATCGACCGCGTCACGGACGATGCCCGCTCTGAACTGATCGCAGGGCTGCAGCGCGTCCTCGGTGACGTCAGGGCCGCCGTCGAGGACTGGCCCAAAATGCGTTCCAAGGCTCTGGAACTCGCCGAAGCCCTCGGCGGAATTTCCCACCCCGAGCAAGTCGCCGAACTCCGTCAGGCCCAGGACCTCCTGCGCTGGCTGGACAACGGCAACTTCACATTCCTCGGCTATCGCGAATACGACCTCGTGCAAGAAGACGGGGAAGACGTCCTTCAACTTCGCGAAGACAGCGGACTCGGGCTTCTGCGAGCAGGCGACACCACGCGTCAGGTCCAGCACCTCACGGACGCCGGACGCAAGCGTGCCCGGGAGAAGCGGGCCCTGGTGATCACCAAGGCCAATTCACGTTCGACGGTCCACCGCCCCGCCTACCTGGACTACATCGGCGTCAAGAGCTTCGACGCTTCCGGCAACGTCAACGGGGAGCGGCGCTTCATCGGGCTTTTTGCCACAAGCGCCTACACGGGCTCTGTGCGGAACATCCCGATTGTTCGCGACAAAGTCGATGCAGTCCTGCGGAACGCAGGATTCCCGATTGACTCCCACTCCGGCAAAGACCTCCTGGGCATCCTTGAGACCTACCCGCGTGACGAACTGTTCCAGATCGAGATTCCGGATCTCGCAGCGACGGCAACCGGTATTCAGCGCCTCCAGGAACGCCGCAGGACCAAGCTGTTCCTCCGTCCTGACATCTATGGCCGGTTCATGTCGGCAGTGGTGTACCTGCCCCGCGACCGCTACACCACCAGCGTTCGCCTTCGGATCGAGCAGGAACTCCGGGAAACGTTTCACGCTGAGAGCATCGACTACGAGGCCCGCATCACAGAATCTGCCCTCGCCCGTGTCTTCTTCAGGATCAGGCTTCCGCGGACGGCAGAGTTGGCGGAAGTCAATGTGGAGGAACTCGAGCACCGGCTGATGAGGGCTTCCCGTTCCTGGAGCGAAGGTGTCGCCGAGGTTCTCCGCGAGCACCGCCCTGCGGAGAGCGCCGATGTCCTGTCTGCTCTGTGGGCGGAGGCGTTCCCGGCAGGCTACCGGGTGGACTACGAGGTCGAAGACGCCTTGGAGGACATCGAACGCTTCGAGAAGTATGGTGCGCAGGCAGAGAGGGCCGGGGAGGCAACCAAGCAAGTCAAGCCTGGGGTCCACGTTTACCTGCCTGCGGGTGCCGGCGAAGCGCTGGAAGAGGACGCCCGCGTCAAGCTCTACCTCATGGAGCCCAAGAGCCTGAGCCAGATCCTTCCCTACTTCCATAATCTCGGTCTTGAGGTCCTGGACGAGCGTCCTTTCGAAATCGAAACCGCCGATCACCGCGACTTCTTCCTTTACGACCTTGGCCTTAAATACCCCGCGGGAGTCGATCCCCTTGCTACCGGGGACCTGCTGGCAGATTTCTTTGGAGCCGCCGTCACAGGAGCCGTCGAGTCGGACAACTTTGACCGGCTGGTCCTGCGGGAAGGCATGCACTGGCGCCAGGTTGTGGTGCTCCGGGCGTACGCCAAATACATGCGGCAAATGGGCAATACCAACTCCTTTGGTTTCATCGCGGACACACTTCTGGGTAACCCGGATGTCGCCCGTGGGCTTAACGCCCTCTTCGCTGCCCGCTTCGATCCCGCCGTGCCGGAAGAACTCAGGTCGGAACGCCAGGACGCAGCGCGGACAGCACTCGCGGAATCCATTGAGCAGGTGGCAACGTTGGACGCCGACCGGGTCCTGCGTACCTTCGTCAACCTGATTGAGTCCACCCTGAGGACCAACTACTTCCAGAACAAGGAATACCTCAGCTTCAAGCTGGACCCGACCTCGATTGACGGACTGCCTTTCCCGCGGCCCATGTTTGAGATCTGGGTCTATTCACCCAGGGTTGAGGGCGTGCACCTGCGTTTCGGAAAGGTTGCCCGAGGCGGCCTCCGCTGGTCGGACCGCCGGGAAGATTTCCGCACCGAAATCCTTGGACTGGTGAAAGCCCAGACGGTCAAGAACGCCGTCATCGTCCCGACCGGCGCCAAGGGTGGCTTCTTTGCCAAGAAGCTTCCCAACCCGGCAGTTGATCGTGCGGCGTGGATGGCCGAAGGAATCGAGAGCTACAAGACCTTTATCCGGGGCCTGCTGGACATCACTGACAACCTCGTCACCTCGGCTGACGGCGAAAGGCTGGTCCCGCCGTCGGACGTTGTTCGACACGACGGCGACGACTCCTACCTCGTGGTGGCAGCGGATAAGGGAACCGCAACCTTCTCCGATACCGCCAATGGGCTGGCAGCAGAGTATGGATTCTGGCTGGGCGACGCCTTCGCATCCGGTGGATCCGTCGGCTACGACCACAAGGCGATGGGCATCACCGCCCGTGGCGCGTGGGAGTCAGTCAAGAGGCACTTCAGCGAACTTGACCTGGACACGCAGACCGAGGAATTCACTGTGGTAGGCGTTGGTGACATGTCCGGCGACGTTTTCGGCAACGGCATGCTGCTTTCCCGCCACATCCGGCTCCTGGCGGCGTTCGACCACCGCCATATCTTCCTCGATCCCGCACCCGACGCGGCTGCATCCTTCGCCGAACGGCAGCGGCTGTTCGACCTGCCGCGATCTTCGTGGGACGACTATGACCGTGCGCTCATCAGCGAAGGTGGCGGTGTCTACCCGCGCCAGGCGAAGACCATTCCGGTCTCCGAACAGGTCCGGAAGGCGCTGGGTCTGCCCGACGGCACTACGCAACTGAGCCCGCCGGAACTTCTTCGCGCGATCTTGCTGGCACCGGCAGACCTTCTTTACAACGGTGGCATCGGCACCTACGTCAAGGCGAGCACAGAGACCCACGCAGCCGTTGGCGACAAAGCCAATGACGCCATCCGCGTGGACGGCCGCGACCTGCGCGTCAAGGTTGTGGGGGAAGGCGGCAACCTCGGATTGACGCAGCGCGGACGGATCGAAGCGGCGCTTCAGGGAGTCATCCTGAACACCGACGCAATCGACAACTCGGCCGGCGTGGACTGCTCCGACCACGAGGTCAACATCAAGATCTTCGTTGACCGGATGGTGGCGGCCGGCAAGCTCGAGGCCTCGGACCGCGCGTCGTTCCTGGCCGACATGACCGATGAAGTCGGACGACTGGTCCTGCAGGACAACATCGACCAGAACATCCTGCTCCTCAACGACCGGACACGGGTTGCGGACTGGAGCCCAAGCTACGAACGCCTCATGGACTGGTTGGAGAAATCTGCAGACCTCAAGCGTGACCTCGAAGCGCTGCCCACCACCGAGACCCTGCGCGCAAGGCTGGAGCAAGGCCAGGGGCTGACGTCTCCGGAGCTGGCTGTCTTGGCCGCCTACGCGAAGATCGAACTGGGTGCCGCACTCCGGGACAGCAACCTTGCCGACGATCCTTGGTTTGCGGACACCATCCGTGACTATTTCCCGAAGCAGTTGAGGGAGAAGTTCGACGCCGAGTTGGACACCCATCCGCTGCGGCGCGAGATTATCGCCACTGTCGTCGCCAACGACATCATCAACCTGGGCGGCATCACCTTCGCGTTCCGGGCCATGGAAGAAACGTCGGCGAACGAGGTAGCAGTTGCCAAGGCGTTCGTTGCCCTGCGTGAAATCTACGACCTCGATCCGATGGTGGCTGAGTTGAACGCACTCCCGGCCTCCTTCCCGACTGAACACTGGAGCGAAGTCCACCTGGATATTCGCCGGCTGCTCGATCGGGCAGTTCGGTGGGTACTGGGGCAGGGAATGGCGTCACAGCCAATTTCTGAGGTTGTGAAGTCCTTCAAGCCGATGATGGCTCCGCTGCGCGCCAAGCTCCTGGATTACCTCCGGGGCGAGGACAAGACGCGCATCTCGGGCTGGCTGGACAGGGCGCGGGGATGGGAACTTCCCGAGCATCTGGCCCACAGGTGGGCTGAACTCTTCGAGAGCTATGCACTTCTGGACATTGCTCGGATAGCGCAGACCAGGGATGACAGCGTAGAGGATGTTGCACATGTCTACTACACGGTGTTCAACCGCTTCCACGTAGATTCGCTCCTGGAGCGCATCAGCTCCCTGCCGCGTGATGACCGATGGCAGGCGCTGGCCCGGGCTGCGCTGCGGGATGACTTGTACTCAACAGTGGCAGATATGACGACGTCGGTCCTTGAATCGACGGAGCCTGGAACCGTGGCTGAAGATCGCCTGAAGGCCTGGGAAGGGCAGAACGCCGAACAACTCGGACGTGCCAAGACCATGTTTGATGAGGTCAACGCTCTCGAAGCCGACGACATGGCTTCACTGTCGGTAGCATTAAGGCTCTTGAGGTCAATCGTTCGACGCTAGGGATACTCCCGGCGTCGCAAATGGAGGTGCAGTGGCAATCTTTACAGACCCCATCAGGGAACACGCTGATTTCGGGCCTGGAGATGCCGAATGGCTGCACCTCCTCGTCGGTGACTGGCAGATGGTCGCCGACTTGGCTTTCGCGGACCTCGCCCTCTGGTTTCCGCACCCTGAGTTCGGTTACATTGCCCTCGCCCACGTCCGACCGTCGACATCACACACGGTGTTCCATGCGGACTTCGTGGGCGAGGGCATCCGTTCCGATCTCCGGCCGTTGGTGGAGAAGGCATGGAACAGCCGCTCGATCGAGCGATCCAGCGAAACCAGCTGGAGCAGTGAGATGGCGCTCCGTGTTGAGGCTGTTCCCATGGTGCGTAACGGCCGAACGCTTGCCGTCGTTACGTCCCATATGGATCTGTCCAGTTCCCGCATGCCGTCAAGGCTGGAACTGACCTATCGTCAGTGCGCCTATGATTTGCTGCGTATGGGAACTCTTGGGCTCTGGCCCGACTTCGCTTCTCCCACGGGCTCCCGCCGCGGAGCCCCACGTGTTGGTGATGGGCTTATCAGGCTGGACGCTGAAGGCATTGTGCAATACGCCAGCCCCAATGGGGTTTCTGCCTTCAGGCGACTCGGAGAAGTTGAATCGCTGGAAGGCCGGTCACTGGCGGAAGTGACAGCCGGGCTGCTGAAGGACCGCCGAATGGTGGACGAGACACTGCCATTGGTTGTCACAGGACGAATGCCGTGGCGCAGCGAGATCGAATCCAGGGGAGTCAGCCTTTCCCTGCGGGCCATTCCCTTGCGCGATGAACAGCACCGCTTTGGTGCCCTGGTCCTGTGCCGCGACGTCTCCGAGTTGAGGCGCCGGGAAATGGAGCTTGTCACGAAGGATGCCACCATCCGGGAAATCCACCACAGGGTGAAGAACAATCTTCAAACTGTCGCTGCCCTGCTGCGAATGCAATCGCGGCGTATGGTCAGCGACGAAGCGAAACAGGGCCTGGAACAAGCGATGCGCCGGGTTGCCACCATCGCACTCGTCCATGAAACCCTGTCGCAGGGACTGACCCAAAGTGTGGATTTTGACGAGTTGATCGGACGGCAGTTCAGGTTGTCTGCCGAGGTTGCCTCGCCGTCGCAGCAAGTACGAACAGAACGTTCGGGGATGTTCGGCGAGTTGCCCAGCGACTTTGCCACTCCTTTGGCCTTGGTCATTAATGAGCTGGTGACCAATGCCGTTGAGCACGGGCTTGAGGGACGCACAGGGACGGTGTGGCTGTTGGCCGACCGGGCAGACGGAGACGGCAACGACGAGTTCCTGACCGTGACCATAGCCGATGACGGCGTAGGCCTGCCCGACGGGCAGTACACCGAAGGCCTCGGCCTGCAGATCGTGCGGACTTTGGTGACCAGCGAGCTCGGCGGATCAATCCAGTGGAGCCCGCGCGAGGGTGGCGGTACCGCCGTCGAGATCGTGCTGAACCTGGCGCGCGCGTAAAGGCAGCCCTCGAAAGCAGGACTTAACGGGAAAGGCCGCGGACCATATGGTCCGCGGCCTTCGTTAATCCTGAGGTCTAGGAAGCGCGGCGTGCGCGGGCAGCGCGACGCTTGAGAGCACGACGCTCGTCCTCGCTCATGCCGCCCCACACGCCGGCGTCTTGTCCGGACTCCAACGCCCACTGCAAGCAGGTGTCCACGACGGGGCAGCGACGGCAGACGCTTTTGGCTTCCTCGATCTGCAGAAGTGCTGGTCCGGTGTTGCCGACTGGGAAGAAGAGCTCCGGGTCCTTGTCGAGGCAGGCTGCGCGATTACGCCAATCCATGCTGATCAGTCACTCCATTCGTGAGAACTAGATAGGGCCTTTTGTGAAAACATTCACGAGAGGCTCCAAAGGAAAGGGGCCCGCATGGGCCCCCTTGGTCGTCTGAGTCAAGCGTTTCATGTTAACGCCTTGTAAACAAGGGGTGTTAGTGGCCGAAATGCCCGGAATCCGTGAGCGATGCATCACATCCGCCGCCAGTGCCCTCACTGCTAGTTGACTATGTCGGGTAGTGTGCCAGTGTGTCAAGACCTCCCGTAAACCCTGCCCAACCCGCCTCCGGACCGGAGCCCGGTGAAAATTCCGAAGCGCAGGGGCGCCGCGAAACCAGTGCCCCTGCGGGCAGTCGCCGCCCCCGGGGGATCACCGTGATTTCGGCCGTTGTCCTGCTGGAAGCCCTCGCGCTGATGGGCGCCGCCGCGTGGTACGCCTATGAGCTTTTGACGGGGGCCCCCGTCCTGACCTTTTGGGGGGCCGTTTTTACGCTGGGGCTGCTCCTTGCTTTCTCCGTCTGGTTGTTTGCTGTGGGGCATTTCCTGTTTCGCGGCTATCGATGGACCCGGGCCGCTGCTTTGGTAGCCCAGTTGTTCGTCCTCACCATTGGGTTCCCCACCATGACAGCCGGCCTGGTGGTGCAGGGGCTGGCGATGATTGTCCCGGCCGCGGCCGCGATCATCTTCCTGTTCCACAAGGACGTCATCGCGTATGCATCACGCACTGGCGGAACGTCCGAGGTTCTTTAGCCGGACCCGTCCGGAACGGCCTGGGGTGAAGGGCCCGACGTAAGTACTGCGTGAAAGGGCTTCACGTCCCCTGCATCCACGATGTAGCCGCGTCCTGCGCGTGGTGCCCGGTCGACCTCCAGCCGAACTCCGAGGAGATCGGCGTCGTGGGGTGTTTGGGGTGCCAGGACCAAACCCATGCGCAAGGTTTGGATATCCCGTGCCAACGGCAGGTGATGAACGAGCGCCGGCCCTGGCGTGGCCGTGATGACGATTCCACGGACTTTTCCCAGCAGGGCGCCCAAGGCCTGGCGATCTGGGACATCCAAAGAGTCAGCGTCGTCGACCAACAGGATGCTGCCGGGATCCAGGATGCCTTGGGTTGCTTCGTGCCCGGTCAAGGACCAGAAGGTGCCCGCAGGTGTTCCAGCAGGCGGGTACACCCAAGGAACAGAGGGATTCAGGCGACGGAGTGACGCCAAAATCGAGCTCTTCCCCGAGCGTGGGCTGCCGAGGATAAGGCTCACTCCATTGGAACGGAGGGGCAACGATACCGGGTCGGCTTCATCGCCTCCAACGCCAATCCACAACAGATTGCCGGGATCCTTGCCTCCACGCTTTTGTTGAACGCCAAATGCCACATGTGCCTCACGGAAGTCCTCTTCACTGAGGCGGTCCGGGAGGGGCCGCACACGGAATGGCGATTCTCCGGGCGGGAGGTCGGCGAACGGCCACTGCCCGGCATCTGGAGCTTCGCGGAACTGCGTGACGGCGGTACGTCCTTCGACAAAGTTTCCTGTAGCGAAAGCGCGCCCGGAAATTCCTTCCACTTCGGGAAGGCGCGGCCAGTGAAACCGTGATTCTTCCGTGGAGCCATGGGGAAAGTAGGCGCGATTTTGTATCGCGGCGAAAAAGCGGGAACTAACCAATTCCCTCTCGCCACAGATCAGCACTGTGATGCCAAGAGAACGACCATCCCTCGCGATATCCTGCATTATGGCCTCCGCCCATGCCATGGGGCCGTTCCGGAATGCGGTCGCCCACGAGCACCACCCAGTGACTATCAAAGCCAAAGGCATCCGGGTCCTTTCGACTTCGCTGACGATGCGTCGACGGTCCATCTCCTCGGCCATGCGCCTGAGAACAAGGGCGGCCAGCGGCAGGTCGTACAGGCCCGCGACGGCGCCGACCCGTCGTTGGCCATTGAGGTCGCCCAAAATTCCGGCTCCGTCCAGAACATACGAATGGGGTTGGGGTCCGTGCGTGGCCAGCATTGCTGAGACTGCCCTGAAGCAAGCATGCATGCCACTCGATGCACTCCCAATCATGGCCAAGTGTCCATGTTCAGCCGGCAACCACCGTAAAGGCTTCACGCATTGCCGGGCCGGGATGTCAACCAACGCCAACGGCCCGACGTGCCATTGAGCTGCGGGAGTCCCCGCCGCGTCCGTGCAGTCTTCCGCGCTGGCGGGAAGCTCCTCACTCCACGGAATCAACGACGGAAGAGGTGCCGCCACAGGGTGCCGGGGCAGCGGCCTGCCGAGTCGCCCCCATGCGTCCTTGATGGTCGAAACGAGCTGTTGAACACCGGCATCGGAGCGCTCTTCCTGGAGCTTCGCGGTGGATGGGGCACCAGAGGGGTGGAGAAGTTGATGGCCGGCCAGAGCCCGTTCAGCGGCTTTGACAAGCTGTGGAGCAGCATCCCCGGGCCCCGGGGATGCCATGGCGACAGGCGGAACAGCCAGTGACGCCGTTTGGAACTCCTCCGGTTTGCCCGAGGCCCGGGCCAGATAAGCCCGCCCCGGGGTGTCGGCCCGTATGGAAGCAGCTTCCTTGGAATTGATGATGTCCACGGACTCTGCCTCGGATTGAACACGTAGAGCAATACTCGACGTCACGTTGGCGCGGATGTCGGCGGTTAGCGCTCCTTGGGGCCGTTGTGTCGCCATCACCAGGTGAATGCCCAGAGAACGGCCAATGGTGGCGACGCGCATGAGCTCGCGGATTGCGCCGGGAGCTTCGTCAATCAGCATCCGGAACTCGTCGATCACGAGGACAAGATGCGGGATGGACGGACGAGGGCCCGAATCGGCCCGGTGGTACTGGACCAGATCCGTGACGTCAGCGGCCGCGAACATCTCTTCGCGGTACCTGATCTCTCCACGAAGTGATGCGAGAGTGCGATCAAGGTGGTGTCCGCCAAGGTCGGTCAGGAGTCCAACACAGTGAGGGAGACCCGCAAGTGGGCGCAAACCCGAGCCGCCCTTGAAATCAAAGAACAGGAAAGTTGTGTGGTCGGGGGAGTACTTCAGTGCGATGGACGCAACGAGTGTCCTGAGGAGCTCTGACTTTCCAGCGCCTGTTGTGCCCGCGACCAACAAATGGGGGCCGTCGAGCTGAAAGTCGAAGGTCAACTCCGCCTCACAGCCCACGCCCAAAAGCGCCGTGAGTCCGTCCGTCTGAGCGTTCTTTTCCCAACTTAGGAGAATTCTCCTGGTCCCGAAGGAAAGCAGGTCCGCCAATGCGCTCTGCTCAGGAACAGCATGCGCCAAGCGGGAACGACCGGCGCCCGCCCGCAATGCCATCTGCCGGCAGAAGGCGTCAAAGACGTTCATCGGAACGAGGTCCGGAACGAACGCCCGGCGCTCGCCGGCCAGTTCAAGGTGTCCTTTGGTTCCGGATTGCGATATTTCGATCTGACATCCTGGATGGCGGGGCGACGGTCCACAATGCACCACTTGCCATCCCTCAGTGCGGGCTGCGCTCAGCAGTTGGGGAAGAGCGCCGGTGTTTCCATCCACCGGATGGTCGATGACGATCAACCTGCCCTTCAGGCTGGCGTTCAGGTGGCGGAGAGCAGAGAGGGCTGCCTCGGGTGACGTCGAAAGCACCACATGGGGGAGGAACCTCGCACTGATGGGCAGCCTCCCGCTGCTTCCGAGGAGGATGACGGGCGACCCTGCGGCCAACGGAAAGCCGGCAATCTGCATCACCATGAAGCGGATCACGGCATCCACATGATCAGGGGGCCCGTCAAGGCTGACTGTGGTCGGCCGCGGATCCAGGGTCACTGCCGCGGCGCCGATGGCCGGCGGGCGGAACAACGGGTCATCAGGTGCCAAGCGGACATTTGCCACGGCCTCAGCTATGCCGATCCTGATCCATATCCGGGGGGATTCTCCGCCGCTTTCTGCCGATGATCCCGCCAAGGATCGTGAAGGCAGCACAACGGCCGGCCCAACTACGGGCTGCGGAGCACACCCTGCTACGGTCCCTGAACTGCCTAGGACAGCCATGACCAACTCCGCAGCCGATGGTGCCGAATGTCGTCGCCGGACGCGATCTTCCGCTGCCGCGCGCGCTACCGCCACTCTGCATTCCCGGCGGCTCTTCCGCCCCGTGATAAAGGGGATGAGGAGGCTGACCGCCGAGATGGCGGTGAAACCCAGATACATCCACATCCCCGTGGCGATGGCCAGTCCCACCCCCGCCACCAACGGCAGCCCAGCTGTCAGGATGATCGCCACACGATTTCCCTGTCGCCCCGCATGCGGCACCTCAAGGGGTTCTTCCACGGAACGGCCGGCGTCGTTGGAAATTTCCGGAAGCGGGCCTCTTTCCGTGGCGACAGAAAAGGTCGAGCTGCCACACGCAATGGTTGATTCCGAGCTCACGGACCTGCGGCGGGTGGGCAGGCCGTCTACAAAGACAGGGTTGGCTGCGTCCGCCCCACTCAGCGTCAGGGCGCTGCTGGAAACATCCAGGAAGGCGTGCTCCCGGGACATGCCTGGGTCAGGAATGGAAACGTCGGCTTGGCCCCGCCCTATCCTGAACCGCCCGCGGTGAAGACGGAAGACAGAACCGGCACCCGGTCCCGAATGGGTTTGCAGCATCAGGGGCAGGGAGATCTCTGCGGGTTGGCGGAGTGGTCCACGGCCATCGACCATGACCGCCCCGGAAACCAGCGGCGGCGTGCCGACCGTAAGTCTGGACAGATCCTGTCCATCCACCGTCAGGCTTCCCGTGCCGCGCTCCTGCTTAAGGATGGACTGGAGCAGGGCGCCGGGCGTGCCCACGGAGACGGCAATGCTCAGTTCTTCCGGAGCATAAGAGGTCACCGCCTCCGGTCCACTCACCAACGTGCATTCCAAGGTCATTCGATTCTTCTTCCCGCCTGATCCGTGACGGTCACGCTCCTCAAAGGTGGCCCGTTGCCTTCGACGGTAGGTGCGCTGGACCCGGACCGCAGCCCTGGACCGGGCGTATGTGGACAACCGCAGCGGATCCACCCCTGGCCGGGCGTTTGACGCCGGGGCTTGGTGTCTCAGCTAAGATGAATCTCGTTGTCGCGTGTGCTCAATGAGGAAGGACCTTCACCGGTGATAGTGGTTGCAGAGACCGCCGATGTTTCAGACAAGGCGGTAATTGGTGATGGATCAAAGATTTGGCATCTGGCCCAAGTCCGCGAGCAGGCCGAGTTGGGCGTCAATTGCATCGTGGGACGAGGTGCCTATATCGGCACCGGGGTGAAGATGGGGGACAACTGCAAAGTCCAGAACTATGCACTTGTCTACGAGCCCGCGGAACTTGGGCCCGGCGTTTTCATCGGCCCGGCGGTTGTGCTGACCAACGACACCTACCCCCGTGCTGTCAGCCCTGACGGCAGCTTGAAGAGCGCTCACGATTGGGAGCCCGTTGGCGTCACTATTCGTGAGGGCGCATCGATTGGTGCGCGCGCTGTGTGCGTCGCTCCCGTGACCATCGGACGGTGGGCCACAGTAGCCGCCGGAGCGGTGGTGGCCAAAGATGTTCCTGATTTTGCCCTGATGGTCGGAGTTCCGGCCAAGCGCCATGGTTGGGTAGGCAAAGCTGGTTTCCCGCTGCAGCGCAGCGGAGACAACTGGGTATGCCCGGAAACCGGCGCCACGTATGTTGAACAGAACGAGACCCTTCGAGAGGTAGAGGCATGAGCCCCGAATTCATTCCCCCGGCCAAACCAATCATCGGCGATGAAGAGCGCAAGGCCGTTGATGCCGTGCTGGCTTCCGGCCAGCTCGCCCAGGGTACGGAGGTAGCGTCATTCGAGCAGGAATTCTCGCAGGTTCTCCTGGACGGCAGGGCAGCTGTTGCCGTTAATTCCGGTACTTCGGGCCTGCATCTGGGCCTTCTGGCTGCCGGCATCGGCGCCGGAGACGAGGTCATCGTTCCGTCGTTCACCTTCGCTGCGACGGCGAACTCGGTAGCGCTGACTGGTGCAACTCCTGTGTTCGCCGACGTGGACCCGGACTACTACACGCTGGACCCGGCTTCAGTGGAGTCGAAGATCACCGACCGCACCGCGGCCATCATGCCCGTTCACCTTTACGGGCACCCGTTCAATGTCGACGCCATTGGAGCGCTCGCAGCCAAACACGGCGTGAAGGTCTTTGAGGATGCCGCCCAGGCCCATGGCGCAGCTGTCAACGGACGCAAGGTAGGCACCTTCGGTGACTTCGCCATGTTCAGTCTTTACCCCACCAAGAACATGACCTCAGGCGAAGGCGGAATGGTCAGCACTGGCCTGGCTGACGTGGAGCGCCGCCTTCGGTTGCTCCGCAACCAGGGCATGGAACGCCAATACGAAAACGAGCTGGTTGGCTTCAACTGCCGCATGACCAACATCCACGCTGCGATCGGCCGTGTCCAACTGACCAAGGTCAATGCATGGACCACGACGCGCCAGGAAAATGCAGCCTTCTTCGACGCCAACATTGAAGGCGTTGTCACTCCGAAGGTCGCCGAAGGCTACGAGCACGTTTACCACCAGTACACGATCCGCATCGCTGAGGATCGTGACGGCTTTGCCAAAGCTCTGCGCGAAGAGTACAACGTTGGGTGCGGCGTCTACTACCCAATCCCCAATCACCGGCTGGCACCCTTCCAGACCTCGGACGACCTGCCCGTCACTGAAGATTCAGCAGCAAGCGTTCTGTCACTTCCGGTCCACCCTTCGCTCAGCCAGGATGACCTCGACCGGATTGTTGCGGCCGTCAACGCTGTCGCCAAGGCAGGAAGCTAGTGGCGAATCTGCGCGCCGGTCTCATCGGCCTGGGAATGATGGGCCGCCACCACGCCCGCGTCATCCGCGAGCTGGAGGGCGTGGACCTCGTCGCCGTCGCAGATTCCTTTGGGGACCCCCACAACGTTGCCGACGGCCTGACTGTTTTCAGTACAGTTGAGGAACTCATTGCCCAGGGCATAGACATGGCTGTGGCAGCAGTGCCCACCATCCTCCATGAGGAAGTGGCGCTGCAGCTCGCGGAGGCCGGCATCCACTGCCTCGTCGAGAAGCCGATCGCCAACGATTCCGAGTCTGGCCGGCGCATCGCCCAAGCCTTCGAATCCAGGGGCCTCATCGGGGCCGTCGGGCATATCGAGCGCTTCAATCCTTCGCTGCAGAGCCTCCGGGACCGCTTGGAGAACGGGGACCTGGGTGAGGTTTACCAGATCAGCACAAGGCGCCAGGGCCCCTTCCCGGCCCGCATTGCCGACGTCGGTGTGGTCAAGGACCTGGCCACCCACGATATCGACCTCACGGCCTGGCTTGCCCAGAGCAACTTCATCAACGTTGTTGCCCACACCACCTCCCGCAGCGGCCGCGAGCATGAAGACATGGTCACTGCCATCGGCCACCTCAAGAGCGGCGTGGTGACAAACCACATTGTCAACTGGCTGTCGCCGATGAAGGAACGCACCACAGTGGTTCTTGGTGAACGCGGCGCGTTCATAGCCGACACCATTTCAGCGGACCTCACGTTCGTCGAGAACGGAACCTTCCAGACGGACTGGGACTCCGTCGCTGCGTTCCGCGGTGTTTCCGAGGGATCCTCAACCCGCTTCGCACTGGCCAAGCGCGAACCCCTCAAAATGGAGCACGAGGCTTTCCGTGATGCAGTTCTCGGAAAGTCGCTGAACATCGTCACGATGGCAGAAGGACTTGAGACATTGAGGGTCGCGGAAGCTGTTTTGGATTCCGCGAAATCCGGCTCAGTCATCGCTCTTTGAGCAATCCGCACTAAGCAGGGCACTAAGGGAGGCTGGCCGTCGGGCAGCCTCCCTTAGCCGTTTCCCGACGTGCCCGGCCACCAGCGTGCGCCGCCCCGGATACGGGGAACACACGCCATGTCGGGTAGCCTTGACCAGTAGACGTGGGCATTTCTGTGCCCGCACGCCAATACACAGGAGAGTTTGTGAACGCTGATCTCGTCGTCGTCGGCTCGGGTTTCTTTGGCCTGACCATTGCAGAACGCGCCGCTACCGAGTTGGGGCTGAAGGTCGCGGTGCTTGATCGCCGCCACCATATTGGAGGAAACGCCTACAGCGAGAACGAGGCGCAGACAGGAATCGAGGTACACCGCTATGGTGCCCACCTCTTCCACACGTCGAACGAACGCGTTTGGGAATATGTGAACCGCTTCACCAAGTTCACCGGCTACCAGCACAAGGTTTACACCAGCCACAAGGGCGAGGTTTACCCCATGCCCATCAACCTGGGCACCATTAACCAATTCTTCCGTTCGGCAATGAGCCCGACGGAAGCGAAGGCACTTATCGCGGAACAGGCCGGCGAATTGGCCGGAACGGATCCGCAGAACCTGAATGACAAGGGCATTCAGTTGATCGGGCGCCCGCTGTATGAAGCGTTCATCAAGCACTACACCGGGAAGCAATGGCAGACCGACCCCAAGGACCTGCCGGCCGAGATCATTTCGCGCTTGCCTGTTCGGTACAACTACGACAACCGGTACTTCAACGACACGTACGAGGGTTTGCCGGTTGATGGCTACACGGCCTGGATCGAGCGCATGGCCGACCACCCCAACATCGAGGTTGTCCTGAACACGGACTTCTTCGACGACGGCGAGTTCGGAAGGTCCTCTGTCCTCGGCCAGGTGCCGGTCATCTACACCGGTCCGGTGGACCGCTACTTCGACTACGCCGAGGGTGACCTGTCGTGGCGCACGATCGACCTGGAAGAAGAAGTTCTCCCCATTGAGGACTTCCAAGGTTGCTCGGTGATGAACTACCCGGATGCCGATGCTGCCTTCACGCGTATCCATGAGTTCCGCCACTTCCACCCCGAGCGCGATTACACCAAGGACGCGACGGTCATCATGCGTGAATTCTCACGCTTCGCCGAAAAGGGCGATGAGCCTTACTACCCGGTCAACACTTCGGACGACCGCCAGAAACTGCTGGCGTACCGCGACCTTGCCCGCGGTGAGAAGTCCGTCCTCTTCGGTGGCCGCCTGGGAACGTACAAGTACCTCGACATGCACATGGCCATCGGCTCTGCCTTGTCCATGTTCGACAACAAGATCAAGCCGCACTTCACAGGCGGCGCCAAGCTTGAAAGCGGGGGAGTGGACGCATGACGGCTACTACAAACGAAAGTCAGAAGACTGCGATGACCACCAAGGAAGCCCCGGCACCTGCCAAGGAAAACCTGCGCATCGTTCAGCGTGTAGTCTTCCCGGCCAACCGCGACCTCGACACCCTTCCGCTGTATGTCGACCCGGACACCAGCAAGGTGAAAAAGGAAGACGGCGACAGCAGCGCCGTCGTGCAGGCTGTTGGCATGACGCGCAAGCTGCACCCGGAAGACATCCTTGACCGCGGCTCCGTCCAGGTTCGTCGCGGTGAAAGGCTCTCCTTCGGGTCCTATTTCAACGCTTTTCCCGCCAGCTACTGGCGGAAGTGGACCGTTGCCACGAAGACGGTCCTGCACCTTGAAACAGAAGGCGAAGGAACGGTCATTGTCTACCGTTCCAACGCCCGCGGCGCCTCACAGCGCGTTGACTCCGTTTTGGTAGAGGGCACGTCGACCAACGACTTCGAGCTGACCCTGGCTCCGTTTGGTGACGGAGGCTGGTACTGGTTCGACCTCATCGCCGGCGGTGACGGCATGACCCTCAAGGGCGCCCACTGGTCCGTTCCGGATGAGGGCCGCCCCCAAGGTAAGGTCACGCTCGGCGTGACGACCTTCAACCGCGCGGACTACTGCCTCGAAACCATCAAGTCGATTGACGCGGATGCTGGTTTGCGGGACATCCTTGCCGAGCTGATCATCGTCGACCAGGGCAACAAGAAGGTAGCCGACGAAGCTGGATTTGATGCGGTTGCCGAGTCCATGGGTGACCAGCTTCGTATCATCAACCAGGGCAACCTGGGTGGTTCCGGCGGATTCGCCCGCAACATGTACGAGATGGTCGTTTCCGACAAGAGCGACTACGTGATGCTGCTGGATGACGACATTGAGCTTGAAACCGAGGGCGTCATGCGCGCGGTGGCGTTCGCGGACCTCTGCCGCAAGCCCACCATCGTCGGTGGACACATGTTCGACATGTACAACAAGTCAGTCCTTCACGCCTACTCGGAGGTCGTGAACTTCTACCGCTTCCTGTGGGGACCGGTGGAAGGGCTCGGGAACCACGACTTCTCCTCTGCCGGCCTGCGGTCCACTCCGCAGCTGCACAGGCGTTGGGATGCAGACTACAACGGTTGGTGGATGTGCCTTATCCCCAAGACCGTCGTGGAGACCATTGGTCTTTCCCTTCCGGTGTTCATCAAGTGGGATGACGCCGAGTACTCCCTCCGTGGCAGGGCTGCGGGCTTTCCCACGGTCACCCTTCCCGGAGCAGCCGTCTGGCACGTTTCCTGGGCTGACAAGGATGACTCGGTCGACTGGCAGGCCTACTACCACGAACGCAACAGGCTCATCGCCACGCTTCTGCACTCGCCATTCCCCAAGGGCGGGCGGATTCTGCGCGAAAGCCTGAACACCGACGTGAAGCATTTGGTGTCCATGCAGTATTACCCGGAGCAAGCCCGCATCATGGCACTGCGTGATGTCCTCGCCGGCCCCGGGAACCTTCATGAGCAACTGCCCACCACGATGCCCAAACTCCGCGCAATGCGTGAGGAATTCCAGGACTCCCAGGTCAAGACGGATCCCGGGGCGTTCCCGGAGGTCTTCCGGAAGCGTCCCCCCAAGAAGCCCCAGTCCTACAAGCAGCCCGGCGCCCTCGGCTTGCTGCCCTGGGCCGTGAAGACGGTCCTCAAGCAGACGCTGGCTCCCGTGCGCGATTCCGCCAAGGAAAACCCCGAGGCGCAGGTTGCCCACCAGGACGGCAAATGGTGGAGTCTTGCGCACCTGGACAGCGCCGTCGTCTCCAATGCCGATGGCACGGGAGCTTCGTGGCATTTGCGTGACCCCAAGCTGGCGCGCCAACTGGTGGTCGAGTCCGCAAAACTGCACGCCCAGCTTTTCTCCAACTGGGAGTCCCTCCGGGCCCAGTACCGTGAAGCACTCCCCGAGATCACCTCGATGGATTCCTGGCGGAAAACGTTTGAAGCGTCGGAGCCCAGCAAGTAACGATGTCGAACTCCACTGATACTTACGCTGTTCCGGGGGTGGGTGCCGGACTGCTGGACGTCTACCGGCGGCGGTACCTCCTCAAACTGATTGTCCGCAAAGAACTTCGCGTCCGCTATCGCGGGTCGGT
The DNA here is from genome assembly GCF_050435325.1 of Paenarthrobacter sp. TE4293. Classification (NCBI taxonomy): domain Bacteria; kingdom Bacillati; phylum Actinomycetota; class Actinomycetes; order Micrococcales; family Micrococcaceae; genus Paenarthrobacter; species Paenarthrobacter sp. TE4293. The sequence goes on along the minus strand of NZ_JBNJRY010000004.1, from coordinate 262,636 downwards.
ACTGGGCTTGGCTTGGTCGTACGTCAAGCCGCTCGTCCAGTATGTGGTGTTGTTCTTCGCTTTGGGCATTGTGCTGCGGGTCGGGGATCAAATTCCCAACTACGCGTTGTACATGTTCTCCGGCGTCATCGTTATTAACTTCTTCTCCGAGGCATTTTCGAATGCCACGCGATCAATCGTGTCGAACGCGGCACTGGTCAAGAAGATCTATCTTCCGCGTGAGCTCTTCCCCGTAGCCTCCGTCTGGGTAGCTGCGGTCCACTTCCTCCCGCAATTGATCGTCCTTCTGGCCGCTGCCCTGCTCAGCGGCTGGCATCCGGATGTCGCGCAGCTCTTTGGCGCCCTTCTTGGGTTTGTCATTGTGGCTGTTACGGCAACAGGTCTGGGGCTGTTGGCGGGTGCCATCAACGTGTTCTTCCGCGATGCCGAGAACATCGTCGACATGCTGATGATGATCGTGACGTGGACTTCGCCGGTTCTGTACGACTGGACGATGATCCGCCGGTTGGCTGCGCCTTGGGTGTTGACGGTCTACCAGCTCAATCCCATTACCGTGGCGGTGGAACTGTTCCACTGGGCCTTCTGGTATCCGACGGTGAATCAGCCTGTCGAACTGCCTCCGCACCTCCTGGTGACTGGTTTCATTGGCCTTGGCATGGCAGCACTGTTCCTTGTTATTGGCCAGATTGTCTTCCGACGGCTCGAGGGCCACTTTGCGCAGGAGGTCTAAATGGGTGCCGCAGTAATCGTCAAGGGCCTGAAGAAAACATTCAACCTTCGCCACTCGCATTCCATGAAGGAAACACTTGTGTGGCTCGTCAAAGGGCGAAAAGGGGACCTCACCAAGAAGTTCGATGCCCTGCACGACGTGAGCTTTGAGATCCAGCCGGGGGAGACCGTTGCGTTGTTGGGCTTCAACGGGTCGGGAAAGTCCACCCTGCTGAAGCTGATCTCTGGTGTCATCCTGCCCGATCAAGGCACCGTCCGCACCAAGGGCAGGGTTGCCGGTTTGATCGAGGTGGGGGCCGGGTTCCACCCGGATCTGTCCGGGCGGGAAAACGTTTATCTCAATGCCGCCATCCTGGGCATGACGGAGCAGGAAATCCAGGAGAAGTTCGACGACATTGTTGCCTTCTCCGAGATCGAACAGTTCATCGACACTGAGGTGAAGTTCTACTCTTCGGGTATGTTCCTTCGGCTCGCCTTTGCGGTGGCCGTTCATACCCAGCCTGATATTTTCCTTGTGGATGAAATCCTGGCGGTCGGTGACGAGCCGTTCCAGAGGAAGTGCCTGGCCAAAATCAAGCAGCTCTCTGACGAGGGCCGCACCTTGGTGGTGGTCAGCCATGACCTCGATATGATTTCGCGGATCTGCGACAGGGGAGTGGTGCTGTCCTCCGGTACGGTCCAGTTCGAAGGTCCGGCCGACCAAGCCGTGGCGTGGCTGCGGGAACGTAACTAACCCGCATCCAATTGCAAAGAGTCGTCTGTCAACGGATGGCTGGTGGAAGCATCTAAGAAAGGCGATCGTAGGAATGGGTATCGGCCCGCTGCTGTTGTGTGTACTCCTGATCGTTGTGTTGTGGTGGGGCCCAGGCTGGATCCTGGGGGAAGCGTTGGGTGTTCGCCGGATTCTGCTGCCCGTAGTGGCGCCATTGCTCGGGATGGGTGTACTAACCGTCATCGGAGTGATGGGAAACGCGCTCGGACTGAGCTGGCAATTGCTCCCCGTGACAGTGGTCCTGCTGGTCCTGTCGGCACTCCTGTTTGCCCTGCGGCTTACCCTGAGGCGGCGCTTCCCGGATAAGTTTGCTCCCTCCGAGCAGCCGGCCGTATTCGGCAAGCAGCGATTCGCGGGCTCATGGTGGATCCTCCTCGCAGGCCTGGTCGCAGGCGGAGCAGTAGCGGCTGTCTCATGGATAGTTGGAACTGAAGGCCTTCAAGGGATCAACCAGGACTGGGATATTCCGTGGCACGCCAACATGATCCGTCTGATCTCGGTGAACCACGAGTGGGATCCGAGTATCGCCGGCAACTTCGCCTACTACGACACCACGATTCCTGAGGCTCCCATCAGGAGCTACCCGATTGCCTTCCATGCAGTCTTGTCGCTGTTCTGGCCTATGAGCAGTGTCTCTATCCCGGTGTTCCTCAATGTCTTCGTGCTGGTGATGATGGCCGTGCAGTTGCCGTTGAGCACCATGGCGCTGACCATGCTGGTCACCCGCCGCCCGATCGCCGTCGCAGCTGCCGCTGCCGTCGCGGGTTGGTTCACGGTCTACCCTTACGATCTCCTGTGGCGTGGCCCCCTGATTCCGTTCTTTGCCGGCATGCTGTTGGTGGGTCCGTTCGCCCTCCTGGCAGTCAAGGGAGCCGTGGAACGGCAGAAGTTCTGGATCCCCGGCATTGCCTTTGGAGCAGTGGGACTGATCGCGGTCCATCCCTCGCTGGCTTTCGTCGTCCTGCCCGTTCTGGTCTTCTGGCTGCTTTCCGCGCTGATTCGTCGCAAGGGCAGGATCCTTGGCATCACGGTGTACCTTGCGGTCTCCGGTGTCCTGGCAGTGGTCCTCGGCTGGCCTATCATTGCCCAGATGCTGAAGGAGTCCGAGCGGGTATCCAAGCAGGTCTGGGCCGCGGACACCGATCGCAACGGTGCTATCCAGAACGTCATTTTCCTGAACCACGGCTCCATGGCGATGCCGATCCTGACGGCCCTCGTGGCACTGGGCTGCCTGGCTGTAGTCCTGAGAATCCGCATGTGGTGGTACTTCGGTCCTGTGTTGGCCTTTGCCTTCCTTTCGGTCTACACCATGGGTACGGACAATCCCCGTTTCATGACGTTGACTGCCCCGTTCTACGACGACCAATGGCGCATCTTCGGCATTCTGGTGATGCTCCTTGTACCGCTCGCAGGTTTGGGAGTGGCACAGTTTGCCGAGGCCATCGCGTGGTTGGTCGCAAAAATACGCAGCAGGTCGGGGAACTCCACCACGGAGGGGACGAAGGCTGTCCGGCGCAGGCCCAGCCATGTGGTGACGGCTGGTGCCGCAGCAGCGGTGCTCCTTGTCAGTGGTATTGCAGCGATCCCCTACTTCAAGCAAAATGCCCAGCGCATCAACATCAATACCAAGGTGGACGGGGCAACCTTGAGCGCATCCGAGGTAGGACTCCTCAGCAAGATCGACCAGTACGTGCCGCAGGATGCGACAGTGCTGAACGATTCCTGCGACGGCTCCGTCTGGATGTACGCTCTCGGCAACCGCATGCCCATGATCCGACACTTCGAGATCCTTCCTACCAACCGTCAGCTGCTGGTTCTCCAAAAGCTTCCGGAGCTGGCCACGGATACTGAAGTCCGGGACGCTGCAGCTGAACTGGGCATCGAGTGGGTCTACATCGCGGACGGCAGGATCAGGGCATGGGACGAGCCCAAGGCAGGGCTCACACAGCCTGACAGCATTCCGTACCTTAAACTCGTGGTGCGCGAAGGAAACGCCGCCCTCTATAAGATCGATTGGTCCCAGTTGCCTGGTGGCAAGGAAGCATTCGATGCCGCCGCCAAGGACCGTGTCCAACTTGATGGGGTATCGGGGATCCTTGAGAACCGGAATCCGGACGGCATAGCACCGCTAGGAAGGATCTGCTGATCATGAAGGCATTCATCTCCAAATTCCTTGCGTCCAGCCTGTTCAAGTTCCTGCTGATCGGCGGTCTGAGCTTCCTTCTGGACCTCGGGCTGCTGGCCTTGTGCTTCCAGGTCTTCGGGTGGCCGCTGTGGCTGGCCACCGGCGCCGGATTCTGGGGCAGCTTCTTCTTCAACTACTTCCTGCAGCGCCATTTCGCGTTCAACGGCGGGGGAACGGCCCTGGGTGGCGTGCTTCGCTACTCCGGACTCCTGGTTTTCAACACGCTGGCTGTGATGGGCATTGTTGAGCTTTTCGAGTTCATCGGCGCCGGGTACGTGGTGGGTAAAGTGGTTGCGACGATCGTGACCATGGGGTGGAACTACTTCATCTACAAGCACTGGGTTTTCCCGCAAAAGAAGCAACCGAACAGCGGCAGCGAACAGCTAGATGGCCAGTCGGACACCGACACGCCAACACAGAAACTCACACCAAACAGCAGCGAAGGATAATCGATGTATCGAGGCGTTCGAATTGCCGCGGTAGTACCGGCCTACAAAGAAGAAAACCACATCGCGCAGGTCATCGAAACGATGCCTGATTTCGTGGATGACATCGTCATTGTTGATGACTGCAGCCCGGACGACACCTCCGGTGCCGCACGCCGCGCCGACGACGGCCGTGTCACCTTGATTCGGCACGAAGTCAACCAGGGCGTGGGAGGCGCAGTCCTCACGGCACACAAAGCTGCCATGGAACTCGGTGCCGACATCAATGTGGTCATGGCCGGCGATGCCCAGATGGATCCCGATTACCTGCCCCAGCTTCTTGATCCCGTGGTTGATGGCTATGGCTTCGCCAAGGCAAACCGTTTCTTCTCGGGCGAGTCGTTTGCAGGGATGCCTGGCTACCGGATCTTCGGCAACATCGTGTTGTCCTTCATGACGAAGCTTGCCTCCGGCTACTGGCACATCTTCGACCCCCAGAATGGCTACACGGCCATCCGCACCGAGGTACTCCGCCGTCTTCCCATGAACAAAGTGGCGGCGCGGTACAGCTTCGAAAACGATCTCCTGATCCACCTCAACATCCTTGATGTCCCGATCGTGGATGTGCCGATCCCGGCCGTTTACGGCAACGAAGTCTCCAGCATCAAGCTGCGGAAGGTCATTCCCGAACTTCTTGCCATGCTCTTCGGTGGCTTCTGGCGCCGTGTGTGGTGGAAGTACATGGTGTGGTCCTTCTCAGCCGTAGCACTTTTGCTGATCGCCGGTATTGCCCTCATCGTCATGGGCTTGGTGGCGGGCATTTGGGTCCTCGCCGCAAGCGTCGGCTCTCCGACCGCAGGATCGGTGATGCTGGCTGTGGTGCCCTTTGTGCTGGGCGTGCAAATGCTGCTGGTGTCCCTCCAGTTGGATATACAGGCGAGCCCGAACCGGCCGACCATGCATCCCATGAAGGAGCGCACGTAAGGCGTGGCCTGACAGAGACAAAAGGGAGGGCCTGGACGCTTGGCGTCCAGGCCCTCCCTTTTTCCCAGTGCCTAGGGAAGCGAAGTGAATCCGCCCCAGCCCCAGCCGATTTGGCTGCGGGAGAGCCATCCCGAAGTTCCGTTGCCGGGATACAGGAACAGGTTCCCACCTGCGTCGCGGGCCAGGACATCGTTCTTGCCGTCGCCGTTGAAATCGCCCGGCCCAAGGATGGCTGTCATCCCGCTCCAGCCGCTTCCGACCTGAACCCGGCTAAGCCAGCCGCCTGTTCCGTTGCCGGGATACAGCCAGAGAATGCCTGACGTGTCCCTGGCCAGGACATCGGTTTTGCTGTCGCCGTTGAAGTCCCCGGTACTGAGGATGGCATTCATGGCATTCCAGCCCGTGCCGACCTGGGCACTTGAGGCAAAGCCGCCGGTGCCGTTTCCGCGGTACAACCACAAGACTCCCGCAGAGTCCCTTGCCAGGACATCGGCCTTGCCGTCACCGCTGAAGTCGCCTGGTGCCAGGATCAGCGTCATGCCACTCCAACCAGTACCGGCCTGGACGCGGGTTTGGAGGCCTCCGGAACCGTTACCGGGGTACAGCCAGAGGACGCCGTTGGTGTCGCGTGCCAGTACGTCACTGCGTCCGTCGCCGTTGAAGTCCTTCGTAGGAACGATCGCATTCAAGGAGTTCCAGCCGGTCCCCAGTGAACGTTGGGTCAGCCAGCCTCCGGATCCGTTACCCGGATACAGCCACAGCGTGCCTGCGTTGTCGCGTGCCACGACGTCGTTCTTCGCGTCACCCGTGTAGTCCTTCCACGTATTCGCCGGTGGTGCTGTCACGGTGTAGGCCTGGGTGACGATTGCTGAACTGTTGTTGGCGGCGTCCACGGCAAAGTACTTCAGTGTCATCGCTGCCGTGAGGCTGATGGCCGTTGTGTACTTGTTGGCTGCCGTAGCGGTCGGATTCGTTCCGTTGGTGGTGAAGTAGATGCTCGCACCTGCCTCATTGGCCGTGAGCGTGATTTGTTGGTTGGCAGGGTAGCTGCCCGCTGGCGGCGTCACCGTGACCACTGGAGGTGTCGTGTCCAGTACGGTGTACACCCGGGTGGTTACCGGAGAGGCGTTTCCGTAGGCGTCAACAGCGAGGGCCTTGACTGTGGTGTTCGCTGTCATGGCGAATGCCGCTGTGTAGGCCTTGGTGCTTCCCGAAGCAGCGGTAGCCGGGGTTGTGCCATCGGTGGTGTAGAAGATGCTGCCCGGTTCACTGGCAGACATCGTGACGAGCTGTCCCGAGGCATAGCCACCCGCCGCTGGAGTGATCGTCAACGTCGGAGCCGTGGCGTCCAGTACGTAGGTCTGCGTCACAACCGCCGAGGAATTTCCTGCGGTGTCCCGCGCGAAGTACTTCAGGGTCATTGACGTCAACGGAATCGGGCCCGCGTAGACGGGACTCGTCGTCGTGGGCGCCGTGCCGTCGGTCGTGACGTAGATGGTCGCTGCTTCATTGACCGACAGGGCGATGGTCTTGCCGCCCCCATAGGTCCCTCCAGCCGGGTCCACAGAGACGACTGGTGCCGCTGTGTCAGGGGCGAAGACGGTCACGTTCCTGGAAGCCGTGGACGTGTTTCCTGCGTTGTCCCTTGCTTCCACCGTGAAGGTAACCGGACCACTCGGAACGTTCGTGTAGACCTTGGGCGACGTGCATGCCGTGTAGGCGTTGGAGCCGAGCTTGCACCTGAATCCTGCGATGTCCGTAGAGGTGGAAGCGAACGTGAACGACGGCGAGATGCCCACGGTAGCGCCCTCTGCTGGCGAACTGACGGATACCTGTGGTGCGGTCAGGTCTGCCGTGACAGTTACCGAGGCCACTGTGCTGACGTTTCCGGCCATGTCGGTTGCCCGGACCCGGAGTATGTGTTGACCTGCCGTAGCCAGGCTGAAGACCTGCCCGTTGGCACAGGCGTTAAACGTGGTGGTCGAATCCACCGAGCAGGACAGGGTTGAGTCGGGGTCCGACGTCACGCCGAGGACCGGCGAGCCGTTGACCGTTGCGCCGGCAGTGGGTGACGTGATCACCGGCGCGGCGGGAGCGGTCAGGTCGACCGTGAAGGTCCTGGAGACGGGAAGACCCGACGGCGCCGCCCTCACCGAGAACGTATAGGCGCCGTTGGCCAAAGCCGTTGACGGTGTGAAGGTCCCGCCTGAACATACCTGCCAGACCGGCGTCGCAGTGCTCAGCTGGAGGCTGCACTCAAGGGCGCCGCCCGGCGGCGTCGAAGCTATGGTGAATGTCGGTGTCGAGTCGTTGGTGAAGGCGGGGTTGGCGGCCTGGTTTCCGTTTGCCGACGTCGGGCCGCTGACGATGGATGGTACGACGCCACCGAGCGTGAGCAGCCTTCCACGCTCAGAGGGCTTGGCAGGATCCAGTTGTCCCGGATCTTCCATGACCAGCAGTTTGCCGTCCCGCATGGCCAGGCCGCCGATCTTGCTGAAGCCGAGGGCCCATTGGTTGTCCACGGTGTCCGTGCTCAGGTCGATGCGAGAGACCGTGTCCTTGCCGGCATCGGCCGTAGTGGTCCCGCCACCGGTTCCTGTGTAGAGAACCAGGGGCGACTGCCAGTCGTAGTAGATGGCCGTCGGCTTGCCGACGTTGTAGAGGGGCGCCGGGACAAAATTGGTCAGGACGCCGTCCTCGGGTGCGGTGAAGACCGTCAAGCCGGAGGTTTCGGCGACATACACCACCACGTTCCCCGCGCTGTTGCGATGGGTGGCAGCCAGGCTGAGGGCCTTGCTATTGACGGAAGCGATGGATTCGATGCTCGGATGCAGCGCCGTAGGATCGACGATCTTGACGATTGACCGCGCATTGGCGAAGGAGAGGTAGATGTTGCCGTCCGGGCCGTCGCTGACGGCGTTTGGACGCAGGTCGCCGTCGAAGATGGTGAGCGCGCCGTCATACTCGAAGACGCCGTTGCCAGGATTCCAGAGGGCGCGTACGACGTCGGAACTTCCGACGGCGGCGTCCGGAATGAACGCGATTTCGTCACCATCGCCGTGGTTGGCGGGGGACGGATCAATGAGTGCCGGAGTCCCGGCCAGGGCGGGGCCGCTGCCGTGGCCAGCGAGGGTTCCGCCGAGGCAGGTGTCCGTTTCGATGCCACCGGCGGTGGCACCGGAGGCTTCCGTCACACGGCAGAAGCCGGCGCGCGCATCGGAAACCCACAAGCGACCGTCCGGGTCAACCAAGGTGCCGGAGGCTTTTGTCAGACCTGAGGCCACGGTTTGGCGTGCTTGGTCCGCAAAAGCCGGCCCTGCCGCGAGAACGCCCGTGAGCGCAGCGGTTGCGAGGCTGGCAGTGGCCAGGACTGCGGTCAGTTTGTGGCGTTGCTGTCCTCCGGCCGCCTTGCTGAGCGCAAAGGGGCGGGGAGTCTTATGAGAGGTTCTTGAGCGACCGGCGAAGGCAAGACATGCCAAACCAAGCTGAAGAACACTGCGATTGCGCGTGTCCACCGAGGGATCCCCACTTCATTCGGATGCTCCCCAGCTCCGCATGCATTGGTTATTCGCCCCACGCCGTTTCCGGCTGCGTCTACGTACATCTTCCACCAATTTTCACATTTGTCACTAGTGAATCCCGTTAATGTCCGGATGCGCTGGTCCCAACCCCTCCGTCTTGACCGCGCAACCGACGCACCGCACGATTGAGGTGGAGGTCACAATGCGCAGACTGTTCCTCATGGCAATGCCGGTGGTGATGCTGTTGGCCGCCTGTACGGCTCCTTCGTCCCAGCCAACCCCTGGCGCCACTACGGCGCCCCCAAGCAGTGCCAGCGCCACAGCAGAGCCCAGCCAGTCGCCGTCGTCCATTCCCGGAACCGGCGAACCCGGCGACCCCGGAACTTCAGCAGGCGACCCGGGAGCTTCAGCAGGCGACGACGAACCGGGCCGGTATTCATATCGCTGCACCAGCCTCGACGCGTCGCCTGAGGTCCAATTGTCCAGCCTTGCCGAAGTATGGGCCGCCAACAACTACACCCGCATGGCCTCCTGTGAGGTCGCTTTCGAGGGCGATGGACCGTTCGAGCCGACGCCGCGGGAAGCAGAAGCCATTGCGACAGCCGCAGCACAAGGAGTGGCGGCCGACGACGCTCTTTCAACGATGTTGGACATTCTCCGTCTCTGCACACGGATCAGCGATGAAACCGGTCCGGGTGGTTTCGCGGAAGCGGGCCAGGGAACGTTGATGGCCGCGGCGGAGTTTTGTCCGGACGCTCCACAGGGGAAGATCCTCGCCGCCTGGGCGGCAGGGACCAGGACGGGTGCAGCTCGTTAAACCGTCTGCTGGGGACAACGGATGGGCGTGGTCCGTCACGGGTCAGGACGGCTCCGTCGCGGCCAGCGGCGGACGCCCGGAGGCGGGCAATACTATCGATCCGAAAGCCGGCCAGAACTTTACTAGTGACAAATGCGGAATTTGGGGGAAGATGTACTAAGACGCAGCCGGAAACGGCTTGGGGCGAATAACCAATGCATGCGGAGCTGGGGAGCATCCGAATGAAGTGGGGATCCCTCGGTGAACATGCGCAGGCGCAGTGTTCTTCAACTCGGTGTGGCAACTCTTGCCTTGGCCGGCTGTTCAGGAACCAAAGTAGATACTTCCCAACCCGCCGGACTCGATATGGCGCCCGTCGTCGCGAACGATGACAAGGTCCCCATTGAGCGTCCGGAACCACTGATCCGGTACCAATTCACCTGTACTGCGGCCGACGGCAGCCTCATAGGCAAATTTTCCAGTCTCGAAGAGGTGTGGGCCTCCACGCGGTACATGCACGTCACCGATTGCCAAGTGGCCTACGTTGGAACCGGACCGCATATCCTGACCCCCGAAGAGACTGCCGCCGTCAACGCGGCCGTGGCGGCGGGAGCGGCTCCCGGCCAGGCATCCGCCCTGTGCCTGCTCATCATCAGAGCCTGCACCCGGACGGACCACAGGACATTGGCAGCTTCCCTGGCGGCCTACGGGATACCTGTAGTGAAGGGTGCGTTGACTTTGGCCCCGCTGGCGCCGCAGGCTGCGCTGCTCACCCGATGGCTCAAGACGGCAGTGCCTCGTTAGACCTGGATTGGTGCTGATCCACGGAGCGGTTTCCCGCTCCCGGACGGCGCTCTAAAGGGTGATATTTATCGCCTGCAACCACACAAAAGGGTGGGATCACATGGTCTAATGAAAGTGGTCTCACGTATTGGCTGTTCAGCGTATCTGGGAAACGGACTTTGTTTGGGAACAAACAGGAATCACCCGTTGCGCACAATCAAGGAGTGATCTTTTATGGCGTTTAGAATAGGAACTGCAAGCGCTGACATAACGCCGTCGCTGAGCACCAATCCTTATATGGCTGGATATGGTTCTACCGATGGCGGACGCGAGGCCACCAGCAGTTCGCCATTTGAGCCCTTGTATGCCCGGGCAATCCTCATCTGGGAAGATGCCAACCCTCACATCATCATCAGCCTGGACGTCCTGGCGTTGCCACGGGCCATGCACCAGCGGATTCGCGACCGGATCATTGGGCTTACTTCGTGGTCAAGCAGCGACATCCTGATCCAGGCAACACACACCCACAATGGGCCTGCCCTGATCGACACACTCCACCCGTTCATGGCATACGGGCTGGCAGATTTGGGCCTGGTGCGTTCCTACAGCGCCGACCTTGAGGACACCATTGTGGACCTTGCGCAGGAAGCGTTGGAGGCCGACGAGACAGCGGTGACCTTCGACTATAAAGTCTCAACACAGAATTTTTCGGCAAACCGGGTGGGTCTGCCTTATACGGAAACTGCTGTCCCCATTCTTGTGGCCAGGCGTGGAAATGGCACGCCGGCCGCGGTGATTTTCAGTTATGGATGCCATCCCATCAGTGCAGGTTTGCGGACCCTTTTTGATGGCGATTTTGCCGCTGGAGCCTGCAATTACATCGAAAACCGGAACCCGAATTGTTTTGCGATGTTCCTGCAAGGGCCAGCCGGCGACCAGGACCCGGGCGGAGTACGGAGCTGGGAACTCCGGGACCAGCATGGGGACGCACTCGGCGCGACCGTAAACTCCGCCATGCAGTCAGCCGGGCGTGCCTTGAGCGGCCCTCTGGTGACGCGGTACCAGGAAGTGCAACTGCCGCTGGACATTACTCCAACAGCTGGAAACCTGGCAGCCGTCCGCGCCTCCTACGTTGCCCGCCTGGCGAATCCCAACGGCCAACCCCAGTGGTACCAGAGGCACGCCCAGGTCATGATCGGCCGGATCGACAGCAACAGCTTCGACACGGCAGTGCCGTCTCCCTTCCAGGTATGGAAGTTCAACGGAAGCCCCCAACTGAAGATCGCCATGATCGGTGGCGAACTCGTCAGCGGTTACGCCGCCTATTTCCGCGGCCGGAATGGCGGGACCAACGGAATAATTGTTGGGGGATATGCCAACGAATCATGCTGCTACATCCCCAGCAATGAATTCTTTCCACCGTCCATGCCCCTTGGCAGCTATGAGGGTGGATGGGAGCCGGATTTCCCAGGAATTGCCGGTGGCTCAATGACCGTTTACGGCCATTTGGCACATTTCAAAGCGGGTGCCAATGGAGTTGAGACCACGCTGATAAATGCGATGAACGCACTGCTGGCTTAGGCAGCGTGGCTTTAAAGCCAGTGGCCGGTCCAGGATTCCCTGGACCGGCCACTGGCCACCGTCTTACTTGGCCACCGCCTTACTTGGCCACCGCCTTACTTGGCCACCGCCTACTTGGCGGCCGGGGCGAAAATGGTGAGGTTACTCCAGCCGGTGCCGATCTTGGTGGGAGTGCCCCACGACCTGTTCGACCCGACGGGGTAGTACCGAAGTTCTCCAACGGTGGTCCGGGCGATGACACCTGTTGAGCCGGAACCCGCGAAACCGCGAACTGCAGCGAACCCCGAAATCACGTTCCAACCTGTGCCAACGACGCTTGCGGCTTCCTGAATGAAGTTTCCGGTGCCGTTTGAGCGGTAGAGCTTAAGGTCTCCGGTGGCTGTTTTGGCGAGGAGGTCGGCATTGGAATCCTTGTCGAAATCCATTTGCACAATGTCCAGTCCAGTCCAGCCAACGCCGATGGATATTCCAGTGGAAACTGTCTTCCCGGACGGGTTGTTGAAGTAGTACAAGCGCCCGCCGGCGTCATACCCGACGATTCCGGGATGCGCATCTGCCTTCTTCCAGGTACCGACGCTCAGCGTCCAGTCCTTCCAGTTGCTGCCGAGGGCGATCGCCGTTCCGAAACCGCTGCCGTTCCTGCCCGGGTACACATTCAGGCGCCCGTCAGACCACTGCGCCACGATGTCCAGTGCGCCGTCGCCGTTCCAGTCGGTGACGAACCCGGCCTTCAACCCCGCCCAGCCCGTGCCAATGAGGTCTTCCGGCAGCAGCGCTGTTGTACCGGTGCCCGGGTATCGGTAGAGATTGGCGTCGGGACGGACTGCAATGACGTCTTCCTGGTCGATGCCAAGGGTGGATTCCACGTCAAGGGGTGCGCCGCTGATGAGGGCTGCATCGTTCCACCCCAAACCGATGAGGCTGCGGTTGCCCCAGGAACCGGAACCGGCGGGGTAGTAGTAGAGGTCTCCGTTGGAAGCCCGGGCGTGGAGTCCTTGGGAGTCCGCTCCGTTGAAGTTTATTGCAGAGCTCACGGCCGTCATGCCGCCCCAGCCGGATCCGATCACCCTGCCTGGCTCGTTGACGAAGCTGCCCACACCATTGGAGCGGAACAGGCGAAGGGTGCCGTCCGCCGTGCGGGTGACGATGTCTTGGTTGCCGTCGCCGTCGAAATCGATCTGGTTCAGTTGGTGGCCGCTGAACCCGGTTCCGATCAGGACACCGTTCCCGAGACCGCCACCTCCACTGTTCGGGTATCGGTACAAGTTCCCCAGGTAATCCTGTCCAATGACGCCTGGATAGGCATCCTTGGAGTTCCACCACCCGACAGTCAGGGACATTTCCTGCCACCCGGAACCGACTTGGATGGGGTCATAGAAAGAGCCCCCGGGAGCACCACGGAAGACCTTCAGCGTCCCGTCGGACCATTGGGACATGATGTCCTGGACGCCGTCCTGGTTCCAGTCCACGACGTAGAGCGCCTTCGCGCCGGACCAGCCTGAGCCTATGGCGACAGGTCCGGTGATTCGGCCGGTCCCACTGGCAGGGAAGGCGTCCAGGCGTCCTGACGGGCTGGTGGTGAGGAGGTCGGCAGCAGACTTGATAGATGGGTTCGAGGGGTAGGAAACTCCCCGGGCGAAAGTCCGCAGCTGGTCGTAGCTGCCGTTGAAGATGTTTGAATCGCCTTCGAACGGGCCGGTGCTGCTGTACTGCCACATGGTGTAGTTGCCCCAGCTCGCCGGCATGGAGCCGGGCGAATTGGTGGGGTTGTTCCAGTAGGAAGCGATCCAGAGCGGATAACTCCCGAACGTGGAGTTGCCGACGCAGGTGTTCCACCAGTCAGTGGTGCTGTAAATGACTGGGAAGCGACCGGTCAGGGCTTTGACGGTGTTGCCGAAATCTGCTGCCCACTGCCCCAATTGCGCCTTGGACATGTCGTAGCAGGTGTTGCCGAAGTAGAACCCGTTGATGGTTCGCCCCGCGTAGGGGTTGTATTCGATGTCCAGGACTGGGGGAAGCGTGTATCCGTCGGACGTCCAGGCACCGCCGTTGGCCACGAAGTACCTTGCTTGGTCGGCACCAGAGGACCAATTGGGGATGGCGAAGTGATAGGCGCCCCGTACCATGCCCACGTTGCGGGACCCGTTGTACTGCTGGGTGTAGTTCTCGTTGAGGTAGTAGTTGCCTTCGGAGGCCTTGACGTATGCCCAGCGGGACCCTTGGTTCCACTGGCTTTGCCAGTTCACGTTCCCCTGGTGGGCGCTGACATCCTGTCCGGCGACGCCGATGGTGGGGCGCCAGTGGCCGGGGTCCGCTGCCATGGGTACGGCGGCGCTGACCGCGCCTCCCACTGCCCGTGAGCCCGGGGCCGCCGTCGTGTCGTGGCCCTGTTTGGCCGCCAGGACCCTGGGGGACCGTTGCCCCATTTCGGCGCCGCCCGCGGGGATGGCGGCCCGCATCGCTGCCTTCATGGCTTCTGCGTCAGGGGCGTTGCCGGGCATGGCCATCGTTGAGGGCGACTGCGCTTGGGAATCGTTCGTTGACCCGGCTGCCGGCAGCGGCACTGTTGCAGGTGAAGGCTCGACGGCGGGCAACGGCTGCTGCTGCCCAGGCACCTGGACCTGGGTCTCCGCGGGAGTCGGGGTGCCGGGGGATGCTGCTGGGGCACCGGTACCTGCCGGTTCCGGTACCGGAATTCCTGACTGGGTCTCCGGTGGAGGAGCTGGACGTGGTCCGGTCGTCTCCGCCCAGGCGGGAGATCCAAGGCAACTGCCCGCTACCAGGGCGATCGTCAGCGCTAAGCCGGCCCGGGCCAGCGGAGTCCGGCGGGACGGGTCACTTGAACGTCGTTTCATCTTCATATCCGGCCCTGTACCGCGGCTCAGCGGCGCATGGGGTGGCTTGCGGACAAGCTCCGGGGCGGGCGCTTGCGCATGAGACCAAAGGCCAGCTCCTAACGGCCTTTACCCTAACATCCTGAAACTGGAGTGACTAGTGGGATTTAGGTTGCTCACGTGACTGATGTTCCATGGTTATCCACATGCCAAGGTAAACGGCTTGTAGGGGTCCCGGAGCTCGCCTAGCGTGAATGATTCGAGATGTTTCTCTCGTTTGCAGGCTCGCGAGCAGTTGGGGAAGATGTGGATGCTGTAAGGATCGTTGAGGGAGAAGTCCGTGAGCTCATTCGACGACGTGGCTTGGATCCCCTGCAGCAGGCAGCGGACGTCAGGCGCTTGGTGGAAGCGGCAGTCAACGACTATGACGAACGTGCACTGCTGGCCCCGCTGCCTTCGTTGGGACACCTTGAAACGGCCCGCCGACATATTTTTGATGCTGTAGCTGGCTTCGGCCCGCTGCAGCCGCTCCTGGATGATGCCGCCATAGAAGAGGTGTGGATCAACGCCCCGCACGAAATCTATGTTGCCCGGAACGGCGAATCTGAACTGACGGCCATCAGCCTTGACGAGCAGCAAGTCAGGGACCTTGTGGAACGAATGCTCAAAAGCTCCGGGCGAAGGCTGGATCTTTCATCGCCTTTCGTGGACGCAGCCCTTCCGGATGGCTCCAGGTTGCATGTGGCAATCCCCGACATTACCCGTAAGCATTGGGCCGTCAACATTCGTAAGTTCATCGCGAGGGCAAGCCGCCTGGAGCACTTGGTCGAGCTGGGAAGCCTCACGCCCCAAGCCGCGCGGTTCCTGGGAGCCGCAGTGGCCAGCGGGCTCAACATCCTGGTTTCGGGGGCCACCCAGGCAGGAAAAACGACCATGCTGAACTGCCTCGCGGCGCACATCGGTTCCCGGGAACGGGTCATTACGGTGGAAGAAATCTTCGAGCTGCAGCTCCCGTTGCGCGACGTCGTGGGGTTGCAGTGCCGGCAGCCCAATCTGGAAGGTCAAGGCGAAATCCCGCTTCGGCGGCTGGTCAAGGAAGCGCTGAGAATGCGGCCGGACCGGCTGGTGGTGGGAGAGGTCCGTGAAGCGGAGAGCCTCGACATGCTGATCGCACTCAATTCCGGCTTGCCGGGCATGTGCACCGTCCATGCCAATTCCGCGCATGACGCCGTGACCAAGATCTGTACCCTCCCCCTGCTCGCGGGAGCGAACATCTCCAGCGCGTTCGTGGTGCCAACGGTGGCATCCTGCATCGACCTGGTGGTTCACTGCAGCCGCCACTCCACCGGGCGCAGGCAGGTGACCGAAATTCTCTCCCTCGGCCGGAGGGTCGAAAACGGCATCATCGAGTCCTCAGGAGTTTTCGGAATGGTTGGCGGGCAGTTGCTGCCACGGACGAACTCCATGCCCGCCGCCGAGAAGTTTGCCCGGGCGGGATTCGACGTCGCAGCGCTGTTGGAGCTGAACTGATGGCACCCCTCCTCGGGATCCTGTGCGGCTTGGGTGTCTTCCTCGTGTGGTGGTCGGCGTGGGTCCAACCAGTTGCAGAAGCAAAGGCAGCCAGACCCCGACGGCTGGACCTCCTGCTGATGTCGGCCGGAATTGAAAAAGTTTCGGGTGGGGGACTTCTGCTCACGTGTGCCGGCTTTGGCCTTGTCGGCCTGCTCGTGTTCTTCGTTCTCACTGGATCGCCCCCGGTGGCATTGTGCTTTGCCCTCTTTGGTTCCTGGGTTCCGTTCGCCGCCGTCCGCTGGCGGGCGCGGAAGCGCCGGGCGTCGCTTCGGCAACTGTGGCCCGATGTTGTTGACCACCTGCGCTCAGCCATCCGCGCCGGGCTCGCGTTACCGGAAGCGCTGATTCAACTCGGACACAAAGGGCCGGAGGAGCTCCGGATATTGTTCCTGGACTTTGGGGCCGACTACAGATCCGGCGGTCAATTTGAGGCTGCCCTGAACAGGCTCAAGGAACGGCTGGCTGATCCGGTGGCAGACCGCATCATTGAGGCACTCAGAATGACCCGCGAGGTGGGTGGCTCGGATCTCGGCCGGATGCTGGGTATTCTCTCCGAGTTCCTGAGGGACAGTGCCCGCACGCGAAGCGAACTTGAAGCCCGGCAGTCGTGGACCGTCAACGCAGCACGGCTTGCTGTTGCTGCGCCGTGGATTGTCCTGGTCGTGATGGCGAGCCGGCCGGAAGCGATGCTGGCTTACAACTCCGGTCTGGGGGCCATCGTCTTGCTTGGTGGACTGGTGATCTCCGTTGTGAGCTACTCCGTGATGCTTCGGGTTGGTGCCTTGCCAGAGGATGAACGGGTGCTTCGATGAACACGACTGCCGCGCTCGCCGTGCTGTGCGGGCTGATTCTTGGGGCAGGGTGTTGGTTGATTCTGGTGCGCCTGCCCTTTATGCGGAAAATGACCTTTTCGGACCGGATCGAGTCCCAGCTGAGGTCCCGGAACCTGGAATCACGCCTTCTGCACACACCAACGCAGAACATCACGCCGTTCGGGCCACTGGAGAGAATTCTGCGTCCCATCATCGGTGACGCCATGACGTATCTGTCCCGCTTCAGTGGCGGGACCGCCGCACTGGCCAAGCGGCTGGCCCGCGCCGGCTCGCCGAAATCCACAGTGGATTTCCGGGCCGAGCAGCTCATGTGGGCGGGTGCAGGCTTCGTGGGCGCGGTGCTCGCCGTGGCAGTCAGTGCTGCCGCAGGGCAATTCAGTCCTGCTTTCCTGTTGATCTGTGTCATCGCGGGCGCCGTGGGCGGCTACATGCTGCGCGACTACGTGCTGGGACAACGGATCAGGCGCCGTGAGTCGGCCATGCTGTCGGAGTTTCCGAGTCTCGCGGAGTTGATGGCCCTCGCCGTTGCAGCGGGCGAAAGTGCCATGGGCGCCATGGACAGGGTAAGCCGCTGTTCCCATGGTGAACTCTCGGCAGAGTTTGCCCTTGTCCTCGCCGATACCCGTTCGGGCACGCCGTTGGCCGAGGCACTCCAGGCTTTCTCTACTCGGTCGGAGCTGCCTCCGCTCGTCAGATTTTTCGACGGCCTGGTCATTGCCGTGGAGCGCGGAACTCCCTTGGCTGATGTCCTCAGGGCGCAGGCGGCGGATGTCCGCGATGCTGCAAAACGCGAACTGATGGAGTCCGCCGGAAGGAAGGAGATTGCCATGATGGTGCCCCTTGTCTTCGGAGTACTCCCACTTACCGTCGTCTTTGCTGCTTTCCCGGCCATCGCGGCTCTGGAAATCAGCCTGTAGGGCCTGGGACGGTCAAGCACAGATGCCCAGTCCAGAAGCAACCGATCGGCCGATCCAGTTGATCCCGACAACGCTATAACCGCAAACAGAGAACTATTCATCTAGGGGAGAACCATGAAAAGCATTCCAACAAGACTGTCCGTCGCATCCGCCCTCACCCTGGGCTGCACGTCCTGGGTTGCGGCGGTCACGCTGCGGGGGTTGTCCGGTAACGAAAACCGTGAGCGAGGTGACGTTCCTGGTTGGGTCATGATCACACTGATGTCGGCTGTCCTGGTCGCTGGACTTCTTGCCTTGGCGGGACCTGCGCTGCAGGACCTCTTTAACCAGGCGATAAGCAAGGTGGGCAAGTAGGGGATGCGGCCGGATCACCCCGGCGCACGTCGGGCGCTTTCCCAGCAGAGGAGGACCATCGTCGAGGAACGGGGGTCCGCCGTCGTCGACTTTGTACTGGTCGGTGCACTGTTGACGCTGTTCTTTATGGCGATCGTCCAGCTCACGCTGGTGCTGCATGTCCGGAACACCCTGATCGATGCCGCTGCCTCAGGGGCAGGATATGGAGCACTTGCAGACCGCACCGCGGCGGATGCCCGGGCCAGAACCGCGGAGCTGATCCGTACCTCCCTCAACAGCGAATTTTCAGGAGACATTGTTTCTGCCGATGTCATCGTGGACGGAATCCCTACCTTGGAGGTGACGGTCAAGGCGCCGTTGCCGGTTGTCGGGTTGATCGGTCCCAGCGGTCTGCTGGAGGTGAAAGGGCATGCGGCCCTCTCAAGCTAGCCCAGGCAAGAAGCTGTTGAATGCCGTATGCCAAAGGATGCGCGAGGCGTTGTGCCTGCCGGCAGGGCCGGCAAACCAGTTCGGGCCAGGCCAGGGCGAATCGAACGCGCAAAGGGGCAGTGCGGTGGTCGAGTTTGCTTTCCTCGCGGTGTTGCTCATGGTTCCCGTGGTCTACTTCGTGGTGACCATGGGCCAGATCCAAGGCGGCTCATTCGCAGTGGTTGGGGCTGCTGACCAGGCCGCTAAGGTCTTTGTGGCCCGTGGGAACCTGGCCGACGCGAGGACTGCTGCGGAGCGCACTGTCCTCCTCGCGTATAGGGACTATGGGCGCCCCCAGGACCAAGCCCGGGTAGAGATCTCATGCGACCACGCGGACTGCTTATCAGCAGGGGCCAAGGTGACAGTCGCGGTCGCCTTGGATGTTCCTTTGCCGTTGATGCCTTTCGGAGACTCACTGCACGTGAAGGCCGCCCACCTGAGTGCGTCGGCTACGCAGGTCGTGGGACGTTTTCGATGAAACCGCCGTATCCCGCCGGTGAACCGTGTCCCGCCGCTAACGCACGCGAAGACGGCCAGATCGCCGTTCTTGTTATTGGCTTCGTTGTTCTGGCCCTTCTTTTGGTCACCGTGGTCACTGCCGTCTCTGCGGTTTACCTGGAGCACAAGAAGCTGTTGTCCCTGGCAGACGGAGCCGCACTGGCGGCTGCGGACTCGTTCATGGTGGGGGATATGGGAACAACGAGTCAGCCCGCCACCCCCTTGGTGGACGAGCGCGTGCGGGCAGCGGCTGGCTCTTACCTGGTCGGCAGCGACGCCTATACCCGCCACGATCATCTGGTGGTTGCGGCAGGTACAGGCAGCGAATCCGGCGGTACGGCGGTAGTGGTCCTGGCTGCGGTGGCTCATCCTCCCGTGATCAGCTTCCTGCTGCCCGAGGGGATACCTCTTGAGGCCAGGTCCGTAGCCCGGTCGTCCCTGACGCAGTGACGTTCCGGCATGCAGCAGTCCATTGCCGTCGGGGGAGGGCGACGAATAGCGTACGCTGGGATGACCATGGCTGAAATAGATTTTCCCGCAGAAATCCGCGCACTTCGCGCAACTTACAGCTCCATCGAGAACGTCACCGATGTTGATGCACTAAAAGCTGAGATCGCTGAGTTGAGCGAGCAGGCCGGAGCCCCGGACCTTTGGGATGACCCGGCTTCAGCCCAGGTGATCACGTCCAGGTTGTCGCACCGCCAGTCCGAAGTCGAGCGGCTTTCGAAGCTTGCTTCCCGGATTGACGACCTCGAAGTCCTGGTGGAACTCGGCCAGGACGAGGGCGACGAGGACTCCATGGCGGAGGCAGCGAAAGAACTGTCGTCCATCCGCAAAGCTTTGGCGGAACTCGAAATCACCACTCTCCTGTCCGGTGAATACGACGAACGCGAAGCCGTTGTCACTATCCGCGCCGGTGCCGGCGGCGTCGATGCCGCCGACTTCGCCGAGATGCTGATGCGGATGTACCTTCGCTGGGCAGAACGCCACGGGTACCCGACCACCGTGATGGACACGTCCTACGCCGAGGAGGCAGGGCTGAAGTCCGCCACTTTCGAAGTGAAGGCGCCGTACGCGTTCGGAACCCTGAGCGTTGAAGCAGGCACGCACCGGCTGGTCCGCATCAGCCCCTTCGACAACCAGGGGCGTCGGCAGACATCCTTTGCGGCAGTCGAAGTTATTCCGTTGATCGAACAGACGGACTCGATCGAAATTCCCGACAACGAGATCCGCGTTGACGTGTTCCGCTCCTCCGGCCCGGGCGGCCAGTCGGTCAACACCACCGACTCTGCGGTGCGGTTGACACACATTCCTACCGGCATCGTGGTCTCGATGCAGAATGAAAAGTCCCAACTCCAGAACCGGGCAGCGGCCATGCGTGTGCTTCAGTCGCGCCTGCTGCTGGTTAAGAAGGAACAACAGGACGCCGAAAAGAAGGCCCTGGCCGGGGACGTCAAAGCGTCCTGGGGTGACCAGATGCGTTCCTACGTCCTGAATCCTTACCAGATGGTCAAGGACCTGCGAACGGAACATGAAGTGGGAAACACCTCGGCAGTGCTGGATGGCGACATTGATGATTTCATCGACGCCGGGATTCGTTGGCGCACAGGCAACCGCAACGCCGCCGCCAACTAACGCCGCTGCCAACTCAAGGCTGAAACCCGGGAACTGACACTCCGGATTACGCGACACGCCCTCCAAAGCCCCGTAATACCGGCCTGCCCGTGCGTATAGTCGAGTGGCCGGTGCTCTCACTTCCCCCATCGAAAGCCCGCGCTCCGGCTGTTGGACTGGGCAACTATGTCATGTCCGGCGGGGTACAAAAGGGCCATGATCAGTTTCGAGAATGTCACCAAGGTATACGAGCAGAATGCCCGACCGGCGCTCGACTCTGTCAGCCTTGAGATCAACCGCGGCGAATTCACCTTCCTGGTGGGCGCGTCCGGTTCAGGCAAGTCAACTTTTCTCCGATTGATCCTGAAGGAAGACAAAGCCTCCTCCGGATCCGTGTATGTCGCCGGCCAGAATGTTGCCAACATTTCCAGCTGGCGGGTACCCAAGCTCCGCCGCGGTATCGGCGTCGTCTTCCAGGACTTCCGCCTGCTCCCGCAGAAGAACGTCTTCGCCAACGTTGCGTTCGCGATGCAGGTCATCGGCAAGAGCCGCTCGATCATCCGCGAAACAGTTCCTGAAGTCCTGAAGACTGTCGGCCTGGAGGGCAAGGAGCGCCGCATGCCCCACGAGCTGTCCGGTGGCGAGCAGCAGCGCGTGGCGATCGCCCGTGCCGTCGTGAACCGTCCCGGCATCCTGCTGGCGGACGAGCCAACCGGAAACCTGGACCCCATCACGTCGATGGGGATCATGGGGGTCCTGGACAAGATCAACCAGAACGGCACCACGGTAGTCATGGCAACCCACGACGACGACATCGTCAACGAGATGCGCCGCCGCGTGGTGGAGCTCAAGAACGGCAAGGTCATTCGTGACGAAGCCAAGGCACTTTATACGTCGATGATTCCGGTGGTTGGCGAATCGCGCCGGCTGCGGGATGCCAGCGGCGAAGAACTTAACCGTGCACAGGGGGCACAGCTGTGAGGCTTCTGTTTATCCTGGGGGAAATCGGCAGTGGCCTGCGCCGGAACCTCTCGATGGTCATTTCCGTGGTGCTGGTGACCTTCGTGTCCCTCACCTTCGTGGGTGCGGCTGGAATGTTGCAGATGCAGATCAACCAGATGAAGGGCTACTGGTACGACAAAGTCCAGGTCGCTGTCTTCCTCTGCAACGACGGCTCGACGGCGGTCGGTTGCGCTTCAGGGCCGGCCACCAAGGAGCAGCAGGCCAACCTTCAAGCCATGCTGGAGTCCCCGGCCGTCAAGCAGTACATCAACGATTTCCAATTCGAATCACAAGCTGAGGCGTACACACACTTCAAAGAACAGTTCTCCAATTCCCCAATCGTGGACTCGGTGTCTGAGGACCAGTTGCCGGCCTCGTTCCGGATCAACATGAAGAATCCGGAGAAGTACCAGATCATCAGCGAGACGTTCTCCTCCCAGCCCGGAGTGGAGACGGTCAGTGACCAGAGACAGGTGCTGGAACGTATCTTCTCCTGGATGAACGGGGCGTCGGTTGCGGCGATGGGCGTGGCCGCAGTCATGATCTTCTGTGCGGTCCTGCTGATCACCACCACCATCCGGCTTTCTGCCTTCAGCCGACGGCGGGAAACAGGGATCATGCGGCTCGTCGGCGCCTCCAAGACGGTCATCCAACTGCCCTTCATCCTGGAAGGAGTCATCGCTGCCGTCGTGGGGGCGGTGCTGGCGTCCGTCACGCTCTGGCTCATGGCTCACTTCTGGTTGAATGGCGAGCTGTCGACGCAGTTCCTCAATACCCCCTTTATTTCATCTACCCAGGTGCTGGTGATCGCGCCCGTGCTCATTGCCCTGGGCGCAGGTCTTGCCGGGATATCCTCACTGTTGACCCTCCGGCGTTACCTGAAGGTCTAGCGATGAATCCCCGGACCGGCCGAACAATCATGCTGACAATCGAAAAGGACTCCTGATGACCACGTTGGACCCGAACTCCATGCGTCGGCGCTTCGCGTCGGGCAATGCTCGGATTCTGGGTGCCGTTCTGGCTGTGGGTCTGGCTGTCAGTCTCCTGTCAGGCGCCCCCGCGGCCCAGGCCGACAATCTTGAAGACCAGCAAGCCGCACTGGAAGCTGAAGCTGCACGGGTCCAGGCATCCCTCGAATTTGTTGATGCGAACATCGCCAAGGCCGCCGGTGACCTGGTGATCTACCAGGGCCGCCTTCCCGGTGCGCAGCAGGCTTTGCTGGAAGCCCAGGGGCGGGTAGCGAGCGCGGTCAAGGAAGTTGAGGCGTTGGCGGCCAGGGTTGAATTGGCCCAGCAGAACAAAGCCAAGATCACCGAGCAGTTGGAAAGTGACAAGCAGAAGATCACTGATACCAAGAAGCTGATCGGCCAGATTGCTTCCCAGGCCTACAAGTCCGGTGGCGTCCCCACCAACGTTGCGCTGCTGTTTGGTTCCAGTGAGTCCGGCAACCTCACCGAGTCCATGGATCTGGCTGACCAAGCCATGCGCAGCCAGAACGCCGCCATGACCAAGCTGACCCAGCAGAACGCCACGAACGTCAATTCCCAGGCACGGCTTGTAGCTGTCGAAGAAGAAATCCAGGACCTGAAGGCGAAAGCGGATGCTGCCCTTGACCGGGAGAAATCTGCCCGGGACGAGGCAGCAAACAAGAAGGCTGAAGTCGATAAGCTGATCGAAGACACCACCCGCCTCAACGGACAACTCCAGGCTGCCAAGCCCGGAATCGAAGCCAACCTGGCCCGGGTGAAGTCTGAGCAGGACACCGTGGCCGCTGAAATCGTTGAGCGCGACCGGAAACTCAGGGAAGCCTGGGAAGCAGAGCAGCGCCGTCTTGCGGAAGAAGCCGCAGCCGCAGCAGCAGCCGCCGCAGCGTCGCAGGGACGGCCGGCACCTCCGGAACAGCCGTATGTTCCGCCTGCAGCGGGTTCCCCGTCTGCCTTCGGTTTGCGGCACCCCTTCGCAAGCTACGTGCCCATCACGTCCGGATTCGGATGGCGTGCAACCCCACCCGGCACCATTGATTTCTACGGTACCGGCGGCTATATGCACACCGGCATCGACTTCGGTGCAGCCTGCGGCACCCCTGTTTATGCGGCAGCGGCAGGCGAGGTCTTCAACTCCGGATGGAATTCCGCCGATGGCGGTGGCTGGCGCGTGAAGTTGTCCCATGGCGTGGTGCAGGGTAATTCGCTGACCACCATCTACTACCACAACAGCAGCATCGTGGTGGCCAATGGTCAGCGGGTCTCGGCAGGCCAGCTCATTGCCTATTCCGGGAGTACTGGTAACTCAACGGGCTGCCACGCGCACTTCGAAACGTGGCTGAACGGCTCCGCAGTAGATCCCATGAACCTTCTCTAGAACGTGGGGGAGTGCACGGCACGCCCCCGACGCTGGCGTACACTAGTTGAAATCCGCATCTAACAAGGAGTTCTACCGTGCCCAAGGAAAGTGGCCGTAAGGTAGTGGCCACCAATCGGAAGGCCCGGCACAACTACCATGTCCTGGACACCTATGAGGCCGGCATTGCCCTCATGGGAACAGAAGTAAAGTCCCTCCGTGAGGGCCATGCCTCCATGGTGGACGGCTTCTGCACCTTCTACAACGACGAGTTGTGGATGGAAGGTATCCACATCCCCGAGTACCACCAGGGGAGCTGGACCAACCATGCCGCGCGCCGCCGTCGTAAGCTGTTGCTTCATCGCGACGAACTGGACAAAATTTCGCAGAAGATCCGCGAGTCCGGTTTCACCGTGGTACCGCTTCAGCTCTATTTCCTGGACGGCAGGGCCAAGGTGGAAATCGCCATCGCCCGCGGTAAGAAGGACTACGACAAGCGCCAAACGCTTCGTGAGCAGCAGGACAAGCGGGAATCACTGCGTGAGCTGCGGGAACGCAACCGCCGGTAGGCGCCACGCCCACCGCATCCGGGGAATGTTCCACTGGATGAATGCGTTATGATGGGTAGTCCGACGGGAATTCGATGACATCGATGCTCCGGTCGGGTTTGGTAACAAAATACGGGGATGATCGGTTTCGACGATGTTAGTCGCGACAGGTGAAGCGGGCCGAGGATGCAGAATTATCTCGTAAACGCTGTCTGCAAACCAATAAGTGCCGAATCTAAGCGCACTGACTTCGCTCTCGCTGCCTAAGCAGTAAGACAGTCCGTCAGCCCGGGGTTGCTATCGCCCCGGTTCCTGGCGTCATTTAGGTAGCCACTGCTGTTTGCCTTCGTCATTGAGGTAAACGGGACTTTTAGATGACTGGGCCCGGATCAGCCACCTGTTCGCAGGATGGCTGGGGCCGAGAAAATCCGACGCGAACTGCGCCCGGAGAAGCCCTGACAAAACGACATCGGACGGGGGTTCAATTCCCCCCATCTCCACCTCGGAAAGCCCTCGGATCCTCGTGATCCGGGGGCTTTTTCATGCCCTGACACGGCCGCGTTCACCCACGGCGTACCGGATGGAGGACTACCAGCAGCCGGTTGGCCGTTGAACTGGGTAAGCGCCGAACATGGCGGAGCGGTGGCGGGAGGCATGTGATGAGCACTGAGCCGGAGTTCGAACTCCAGGACCCTGAAGACGAACAGGCCCTGGACGCGTATTCCACGATTGTGGTTCGCGTGGCGGAATCAGTCACGCCCCATGTTGCAGCCATCGAGATGACCAGTACCGGACGCCGGGGCCAGACCCGCATGGGCAGTGGGTCGGCCGTCGTCTTCACCGGTGACGGGTTTATGCTGACCAACGCCCACGTCGTGGCCGGCATCCGCTCGGGCCGGGCCGTGTTTGCTGATGGCAGGCACACGGATGTGGAGTTGGTGGGGGCGGATCCTTTGTCGGACCTTGCCGTGGTCCGTGGCGTGAAGTCCACACCACCGCCGGCAACGCTGGGCAATGCCGACACCTTGAGGGTGGGCCAGCTGGTAATCGCCGTGGGCAACCCCTTGGGCCTGGCCGGATCGGTGACTGCGGGTGTGGTCAGTGGCTTGGGCAGGTCCATTCCTGTCCGGGCCGGCGAACACAGGAGGGTCATTGAAGATGTCATCCAAACGGATGCCGCGCTGAATCCCGGTAATTCCGGAGGTGCGCTGGCAGATACGCGGGGTCGCATCGTGGGCATCAACACCGCGGTGGCCGGATTGGGCCTCGGGTTGGCGGTACCGATCAACACGACGACCCAACGAATTATCGCGTCCCTGTTGAGGGACGGGCGCGTGCACCGCGCGTACTTGGGGCTGGTGAGTACGCCGATCCCATTGGATGCCAGTGCTGTAGTGCGGACAGGGCAGAAGGAGGGACTGCGCGTCGTGGAGGTGATTTCCCAATCGCCGGCGGAGCTGTCCGGACTTCAACCGGGGGACGTGGTGCTGCGGGCACAGGGGAGGGCAGTGTCCAGTGCCGAGAGCCTCCAGAAGCTGCTGTTCGAGGAAGCCATTGGGCAACCTTTCCCGCTGACTGTGCTCAGGGAAGGAAAGACGCTTCAGGTGGTGGCTGTTCCGTCGGAAATGAGCCAGCAGCCGTGAAACAAGCCAGCGGGAACTGAAGTTAGGCCTTGGTCTCCGGCACATCGACGACGCCCACGAAGCGACTGCCTACACCTTCGTATTCGCTGCGGACCTCGCCCAGGAAGAGCTTGGGAAGGTCACTGTTCCTGTGGGTGCCACAGTAGACGAAGGAAAAGTCCGGCCACCATTTTTTGGGACGGATCGCTTCGGAGTAGCCGCATACAGCGCAGGTGAGGTGAACCCAGACGGGTCGCTTGCCGGTCCGGTTGGCGCGGGACTGCACCAGCCAGGCCGGTGGATTGTCCTGGATCTCGCGGAGTTCTGCTTCGGAAAGCCGGGACGGAATACCGTGGCGCTGTGCCATTTCCATCGAAATATCAAGGGCCAATGCGGCATCACGTCTGCTGATCACCACTCAACGATACGGGACGTGGCGGGCGTAGGCTGTGCTCATGACTGACGCAGTGACCCTACCGCCGAGTACTCCTCTTCAGAAACGTGTGCTGGTGGTCGCGATCGTGGCGTCGTTCATCGCGATCCTGGATGGATTTGTGGTCAATCTCGCACTACCGGCCATCGGGAGGGAGCTCGGTGGCGGCCTGGTAATCCAGCAGTGGGTGGTGGACGCCTACCTGCTGACGTTGGGTGCCTTGATTCTGGTGGCTGGCTCCCTGTCCGACCATTTCGGCAGGGCAAGGATTCTTGAATGGGGCTTGGCGGGTTTTGCGGCAACGTCGGTGTTGTGTGGACTGGCGTGGTCGGGCGAAGTCCTGGTGGTGTCGCGGGCGCTCCAGGGAATTGCCGGCGCCCTTCTGGTACCGAGCTCCCTGGCCATGATCATCACCTCGTTCTCCGGGCCCGCCCAATCCAAAGCCATCGGCCAGTGGTCCGGCTGGACCAGTGCTGCCGCGATCGTGGGTCCGCTCATTGGCGGCATGGCGGTAGACCTTCTCTCCTGGCGTGTCATCTTCTTCATCAATGTCATCCCGGCAATTGCCATCTGGCCTATGCTCGCAGGCCTCCGCGCTTCCGATGCAGCGAGGGATAAGAGTAAACGCATCGACTATGTGGGAGCCTTGCTGGCCATGGTGGGCCTCGGGGGTCCTGTCTATGCCTTCATCGAGCAAGGGCGCATGGGCTGGGGTAGCCCGCAGGTGTGGGTGCCCCTGGTGGTCGGTATTGCTGCCATGGCGCTGTTCCTGGTCCATGAGGCAAGGGCTGCTGAGCCCATGTTGCCCTTGAGGCTCTTTGGCATCGGCAATTTTGCCTGGGGTAATCTCGCAACCCTTGCCATTTACGGCGCGATATCCCTCGGATTCTTTGTGTTGGGGATCTATCTGCAGCAGGTTGGCGGTATGGCAGCCACGCTGGCTGGTATTGCGCTGCTGCCGGGTACGGTCATCCTCATGCTGGGTGCCTCGTATTTCGGTGGCCTGGCGGGCAAGTATGGGCCGCGGTGGTTCATGACGGTGGGGCCGCTGCTGTGCGCGGTGGGATTCCTGATGTCGTTGTCGGTCCAGGAGCCACTGAACTATTGGACCCAGGTGTTGCCGGGGCAGATCGTCTTCGGCCTCGGTCTCGCCACACTTGTTGCGCCCTTGACGGCCGCCATTCTGGGCGCCGTGCCGCCCGAGGAAGCCGGGATCGGTTCAGCAGTGAACAACGCGGTGGCCCGCATTGCCGGGTTGATCACCATTGCCTTTGCAGGACTGATCGTGGGGCCGGTTTTTGCCCGGCAAGGCTTGTACAACGCCCTGCTGGTTACGGCGGGACTGTTCCTGATCGGGGCCTTGGCCTCCGCCGTCGGGATGAGAAACCCTGCCAAGGGGGCGTCCGCTGCTGCTGACGGCGAACCGGATGCAGCGTCCGACGACGACGGCGCGGCCGGGCAGCGTACGTGACCTTTCGCCGGGCCCGGGTCAGCGGGCGGGGAGGATGCAGCCTTCGTGGACCCCAGCGCTCTGAACCCAGAGCGCGGATGTTACTTCGTCCGCAAGATCGAACTCGCGGCCTTGGGAACCGCTTCCAATCCGAACCACCAGTGCCCCGCCGAAGGGCTTGCGTCCGACGACTTCGACCGGTGCGTCCAGGGCAATCTCTTCCGCTGCCAGGTACCTGAGGAGATCCGGGTTCTCGTCGCTGATCCTGGTGATGCGGCCCGAGTGGCCCTGGTCCAGCTCAATCATGCGGTAGGCGTGCGGCAGGTCAACGGAACCATCGGCCGAAGGGATCGGATCGCCGTGCGGGTCCCTGGCGGGATGGCCAAGTTTGGCGGACATTCGCTCGATGAACGTATCCGACACCGCATGTTCCAGCATCTCGGCCTCATCGTGGACCTCGTCCCAGCTATAGCCGAGTTCTTCCACCAAGTAGGTCTCAATCAATCGGTGGCGGCGCACCATGGCCAGGGCCAGGCGCATGCCCGCAGGAGTCAAGCGGATGGCGCTGTAGGGCTGGTGGTCCACCAAGCCCTGGTCCTTGAGCTTGCGGACCATCTCTGAAACCGATGAATTGGCCACACCCAGGCGCTGGGCAAGCTGGGAGGACGTAATGGGTTTGTCTTGCCACTCCGTGAAGGAGTAGATGACCTTGACGTAGTCCTCGATCGAGGAGGAGGGCGTACTGGTCTTCACCCTCCCAGCCTACCGCGGCCCGGCACTGTGGATCTTGAACGCCCGCCAGGTCTGCGTCACGTAGGGCAAGTGGATGGTTTCGCCAGGCTTGTGCCCGAGGTGGTCGTAGAGGTACCACTCCAGGTTGCCCATGACCTTGGCCCTGGTAGCGTCGTTGGCGCGGAGGTAGTAGCTCCGTGACTTGGTCAGCTCCATGATGTCTTCGGGCGACGATGCGTCTTCCCACTTGGTGAAGTGGCTTTCCAAGCCTGCGAACTCCGGGCCGATGACTGGCCGGAAGCCGGGCTTGTGGACGTCTCCGGCGTGCATGATGCGCGAGAGCCGGTGAACCCAGGGAACCTCAGTATCCAGTTGGTTCCAGATCAGTCCCAAGGTTCCTTGTGGCCGAAGAATCCGGGCAATTTCGGTGCTCGCCAGGAGTGGATCGCACCAATGCCAGGCCTGGGCAACACTGACGACGTCGAATGCTGAGTCCGCCAGTCCAGTTGCCTCGGCCGTCCCTTCCAGGGCAGTGACCTGTTGATGCGCCTTCCGCAATTGCTCCAGCATGTCGGCGGAAGGATCGACGGCGGCGACCTCCAGCCCCCGCGCGGCGAGGAGCGCCGTGAACTTGCCTGTCCCCGCGCCGACGTCCGCAGCTGCCTTTGCCCCTTCGGGAACCAGCCAGTCCACGGAGTCCAGCGGATATCCGGGCCGCACGCGGTCGTAGTGCTCTCCGCCGTCTTGGAAGCTCTGGCCAAATTCGTTGCGGCGGGCAGCATGCAGCTTGGGACCACGTGGTCCGGCGGGCCCCGGGATGCCGGGCTGTCCGCTCGAGGCGGCCGGAGAACGCAATGCCACGCCAAGACTCCTTCAGAGGGTCGCGAAAGATACCCTACGAATTTACCGCAGCTGCCGGACGGCCGGTCCAGGGGAACTCATCGTGCTTGGCCGAGTCCGCCGTGGCCGAGCCTTCCAGTCGAGCGTGCCGTACAGCCAACCGCGCAGTCCAGCGCGCCGCGCCTTTTAGTCGACAGTGCAGGGAGCTGCGCCTGCTGTGCCGGGAGTGTTGGGAGCCCACTCCGGGTAGCTCCGGTGATCGTTGGCGGGGACCCAACGGCCCTCGTCCACCACGTAGTCCCAGCCCAGTCCGTTGCGCTTGAGGCCTTCGATGCCTGCGAGCAGCCTTGTGGCGTCCTCCAACCGGGAGCCGACGCCGAAGCTGGCACGCAAGGAGCCGGACGGCAGCCCGAGTCGCTTGAGCAGGGGGTGGGCGCAGAAGCGGCCGTCACGGAGCCCGACGCCGTGCTCAGCAGCCAGATAAGCGGCGACCAGTCCGGCGTCGAAACCTTCCACGGAGAAGTTGACGACGCCGATGGTGTCCACGGAGTCGGTGAAGATCCGGTGAACGGTCACGCCGTCGATGGTTTCAAGACCGGACACCAAGTACGAACGGATGGCCGATTCGTGGGCGTGCCAGGCCTCTTGGTCCAGGGCGGCAAGGACCTGCGTGGCCCGGGCGAGGGTTGCGGCTCCGAGGACGTTGGGTGAGCCGCCCTCGTGGCGCGCAGGACCACTGGCCCAGCTGACCGAGTCCAGGCGTGCCTCACGTACGGCGCCGCCACCGGCCAGGTGGGGCGTCCCGGCGTCGAGCCAGTCCGGACGGCCAACCACGACACCTGCACCGAAAGGCGCGTAAAGCTTGTGACCGGAGAACACGACGTAGTCGACGTCGGCCTCGGTGATGTTGATCCGGCGGTGGGGGGCCAGTTGGGCGGCATCCACCACGATCCGGGCACCGTATTCGTGGGCCAGCGAAGCAAGTTCGGCGATGGGCAGGATTTCACCCGTGACGTTCGAGGCACCTGTCACGGCGAGCAGGCTGACCCCTCCTTGCGACAATTCCGCGCGGAGTTTGTCCACGGTGGCCGTCAGCGTTGCGGCCGCGACCACACTGCGGTGGGGGACGCCCTGCCAAGGAAGCAGATTGGCATGGTGTTCGATGTCCAGGTAAAGAACTTCCCCGGCTGGCCGTCCATCGATCTGGGGAAGGCAACCGGCCAGAAGGTTCAGTGAGTCCGTGGTGTTACGGGTGAAAATCACGGAGTCGTCGGGGCGCCCGCCGACGAACTCACGGACAATGTTCCGGGAATTTTCATAGACGGACGTGCTGATCTGGGAGGCATATCCCGCACCGCGGTGAACGCTGGCGTAATAGGGCAGGACTTCGTTGAGGTACGCGGAGACGACGGTCAGGGCCGGTGCCGATGCGCCGTAGTCGAGGTTGGCGTAGCGGACGTGTCCGCCCTGGATCAGCGGAGCCTGCAACTCGGCTCCCGTAACCGCAGCGAGCGGGCGCGTTGCGGCAGCTGACGTGGACGGGATGTCATCGGCAAAAGACGGAATGATGTTTGAGTTGAACGTGACAGTGCTCATGGGACCTCACTCAAGAGGGACCCCCATAGGGGGATCCGCGCTTGCCGCATCCGTTCCGGACCGGCCGGGTCGTCACCCGGGGCACCCCACCGCGAATGGAGGGTTGCCGGCCAGCAAACCGGGGTTTAGCGCTGGCACTCGTGACCTGTAAAAAGGTTAGGGCACCTCCGGCAGGCCTTCCAAAGCCACGTCGGATTATTAAGCACTTTGTTACGCCGGGTGGAATTTGGCCGATCAGCCGAAGAAAAAACGGCGGATGCCACATTAAGGTGGCATCCGCCGTCGAATATTCGCTGAACTGCCATCTACCGTCAGTTCGGCAGGTAACGCTAAAGGAGGTCGTCGAGGCCCGGGTTGAGTCGCTTCAGGACCTCTGAGTGCAGGATCGAGTTGGTGGCCAGGGCATTGCCCCCGAACGGTCCGTCCTCGCCTTCCAAGGAGGTAAAACGGCCGCCGGCTTCCGTCACGATGGGGACGAGGGCTGCCATGTCGTACAGATTCAACTCAGGCTCGCACGCAATGTCCACCGCACCTTCCGCCACCAGGCAGTACGACCAAAAGTCCCCGTAGGCACGCGTACGCCAGACGTCATCGGTGAGACCCAGGAACTCGTCGAAGTTTCCCCGTTCCTTCCAGCCGGTCAGGCTCGAGTAAGACATGGACGCGTCGGCCAGATTGGAAACGTTGGAGACCTTCAGGCGGGTAGCAGAAGCCAGGGACCGGCCCGTGTAGGCGCCCATGTCCTTGGCGGCCCACCACCGTTTGCACAAGGCGGGGGCACTGACGACGCCCACAACGGGTTCGCCTTCATCCACCAGTGCGATCAACGTGGCCCATACCGGAACGCCGCGGACGAAGTTCTTGGTCCCGTCGATGGGATCGATGACCCAACGGCGTGAACCGTGCCCGCTGCTGCCAAACTCCTCGCCGAGGACGGCATCGCGCGGGCGGGAGCGCGAGAGCTGTCCACGGATTGCTTCCTCCGCGGCTTTGTCCGCGTCAGTGACAGGCGTGAGGTCTGGCTTGGTTTCGATCTTCAGGTCCAGAGCCTTGAAGCGATCCATGGTCTGGGCATCGACTGAATCAGCGAGGACGTGGGCAAGGCGCAGGTCATCGTTGTAGGTGGAAACGGGATGGGTCATGCCACCAAACTATCCTGAAACGTTCGCTGCAGTGGGGACGTGAAGCCGCAACGATCAGTTGACGGTGCCCAGTTCCTTGGTCTCTTTCGCTTCCAACCGTGGGTCCGCACCCAGCAACCGGCGCAGCGACGCCAGTCTGGCTTCTCCCGAGGGTCCTGCATGGCCTTCGCGCACCCAGGGATCCAGACCGCAGTTAACGGCGGTTGCATCGTGCTTGCACCCACGTTCGCAGGCCTCCGTGCCGGGCTCAAGGTCCGGGAAGGAATGCAGGATCCGGTCCGGGTCAACGTGGGCGAGGCCAAAGGACCGGATGCCGGGAGTATCGATGATCCAGCTGCCGGCCGGAGCGTCGGCAAGTTTCAGGGCCAAAGCGGAAGAGGAAGTATGCCGACCACGGCCCGTCACGGCATTGACGCCGCCGGTGGCCCTCTCCGCACCTGTGAGGGCATTGACCATGGTGGACTTTCCTACGCCCGAGTGGCCAAGCATGACGGTTACTTTTCCGCCAAGATGGGAGCGCAGCTGGGCTACGGCGTCCCTGTCCAAACGTGCCGACAACCCGTCATCGGAGCGGGCATCAATGCCGCCTGCCCCGGAGTCCGCCGTGCGGCTGATGATCACCGGGAAATCCAGGCTGAGATAGTTGGCCAGCAATTCCGCCGGATCCTTGACGTCGGCCTTGGTGATGAGCAGCAACGGCTCGATGCCGGCGTCGTAGGC
The DNA here is from genome assembly GCF_050435325.1 of Paenarthrobacter sp. TE4293. NCBI lineage: Bacteria > Bacillati > Actinomycetota > Actinomycetes > Micrococcales > Micrococcaceae > Paenarthrobacter > Paenarthrobacter sp. TE4293. The sequence goes on along the minus strand of NZ_JBNJRY010000004.1, from coordinate 229,345 downwards.
AGCGACCAGGGCGCGGTCGATGAATCCGGTGCGCGGCTCAGGGTTGGCGGCGGCCACGACGATGACCAGTTGATCGGCGTTGGCCACCACCACGCGTTCGATGGGGTCGGTGTCGTCCGCGCTGCGCCGCAGGAGCGTCCGGCGCTCCTCCACCCGGACCAGCCTTGCAAGGGTATCCGGGGCGCCGGAAACGTCCCCCACCAAAGCGACGAAGTCGCCGGGCACTACGGGGTTTCGCCGCAGTTCACGGGCGCGGGCGGCGATAATGACGCGTTCATCCGCGGAATCTTCGTCCACAATGGCCCTGTAGCGCCCGCGGTCCACGGTGATGATCCGGCCAATGACGGCATCATCATGGCTGGGCCGGTCCTTGGTACGGGGCCTTGAACCTTTTTTGTTGGGTCGTATCCGGACGTCGGACTCATCCCAGGAACGTGCATCGCGGCCCATGGTCAGTTGCTGGCCCCATCCGTACCGGGGATCGTCTCAAGCATTCGAGCCCACATCTCCGGGAACTCCGGCATGGTCTTTGACGTCGTGGCGATGTCTTCCACCTGGACGCCTTCGACGGCGAGGCCCAGGATGGCGCCCGCAGTGGCCATGCGGTGGTCGGCGTAGCTGTGGACCACTCCGGCGTGCAGGGCAGCGGGGCGGATGACCAAGCCGTCTGCGGTCTCTTCGGCGTCGCCGCCCAGGGCGTTGATTTCGGTGACAAGTGCCGCCAGCCGATCCGTCTCGTGACCACGGAGGTGGGCAATGCCGGTCAGCCGCGAGGGGCCGGCAGCAAGTGCGCACAAAGCGGCGACGGTGGGGGCGAGTTCGCTGGTTTCGTCGAAGTCGGCGCCTTTGATCGACGGGCCGCCGGTCACTGTCAGGGTCCCGTCTTCGAGCGTGACGGTTGCTCCCATGGTGGCGAGGATCGTCCTCCACATGTCCCCGACCTGGGTGGTTCCGGACGGCCAGTTGGTGATGCGGACAGTTCCTTGCGTCGCCAGTGCTGCAGCAAGGAAGGGCCCCGCGTTGGATAGATCCTGCTCGATCCTCTGGTCGAAGGCCCTGATGGGTCCGGGGGAGACCCGCCAGTGGTTGGGCACGGAGTCATCCACGGTGACCCCCACGCTGCGGAGGACCTCCACAGTCATGGTGATGTGGTCAAGGCTGGGTACCGGCTTTCCGACGTGCTCCAAGTGGAGTCCCTCGGTGAAGCGGGCGCCCACCAACAGCAAGGCGGACACGAATTGCGATGAAGCGCTGGCATCGATCACCAAGTGACCGCCCCGGACCTCGCCGGTGCCCTCCACGGTGAAAGGAAGGGCCGACGGCGTCCTGCCGCCTTCGTCTGCGACAGGGACGCCGAGGGCCATCAACGCCTCGATGATGGTACCCATGGGCCTGTTGCGGGCATGCGGATCACCGTCGAAGACGGTGGAACCCCTGCGCAACGCCGCCAGCGGGGGAACGAACCGCATGACAGTTCCTGCGAGGCCACAATCAACCGTTGCTCCGGCGCCCGCGGCGGCGGGGTCCATGGGGGTGATCTCCAGGTCCGGCCCATAGTCGCCGTCGCCCGGGACCTCGTTGACCGTGGCACCCAAGTGACGCAGGGCCTGGATCATGAGGGCGGAATCACGGGAATGAAGCGGCGCCCGCAACCGGGAGGTACCATCCGCCAAAGCAGCCAGCACGAGGAACCGGTTGGTCAACGACTTCGAACCAGGCACTGTCACTGTGGCGTTGACCGGCCCCTTGGCGTAGGGGGCCGGCCACAGGGGCAGCGAGGCAGCCGTTGTGGGTGATCCGGTGTTTGCGGCGGTGGTACCTGTCATGCTTCCTTATGCTCCAACTGCGTTGTCTACGGCCTTGCGTACAGCTTTGTCTGCCCGTTTGATCTGCTTGCCCGTCACCTTCTTGGCATCGGCGGCCAAGTGCTCGGCACGCCAGGCGATGCTCGGACGTCCGGCGGTATCCACCGAGGCGAGGAGGACTCCGCCCGTCAGTGAGATGTTCTTCAGAAGCTGGGCCTTACGTGCGCTCCGTCCCTCCTTGGTGCTGATGTCAGCTGAACGCCATTCCACGTAGGAGTTCAACGCTGACGTCACAGTCAGAACGGTCGCGGCAAAACGGGAGAGCTTGCCGAGGCCGAGCAAGGCTCCGGCCCCCAGCTGGGCGCCACCAATAAGACGCGCGAGGGTTTTCTCGTCGGTCTTGAAGGGCAGGGATTCCGATGCCCGTCGAAGGACGGGCGAGAGCTGCTTGGCGGTGTCGTCAGCGTTCCTGAGCTTGTCCAGACCTGCGACGACGAAGCTGGATGCGAGCATGGGCCGCGCGAGAAAACGGATAACAGACATGTCTTGCCTCCTGGATGGCTTGCCACACTATGTCAATGAGTGTTGTGTTCACGGGGTGCAGTCTGCTCTAGTCTTGCACCTTTGCGGAATATTTACCCAGCAGCCGCCGTTGTGAACTAGTGGTGCGGTGGAGACCGGACTGCGGCACGGTGTTGCCGCCTTGGTGAACGGAGTTGGTTTTTTGACTTTGGTTAAGGACCGTGCGGTTCTGCCGGAGCTCGGGTACGGCATGCAGCCGGATTCCCCGCAGCTGACAGTAGACTTGGCAACGATGAGCACCACGGAACCGGCCGCAGCGGCCATGTACCAGGCGGCCGGCGCGGACGACGCCGCGGCCGCACCCGACGTCGATGTCGCTACGGAGACTCCCGAGCAGCGGCGGGTGCGCTTTGAGCGCGACGCCATGCAGTATGTGGACCAGTTGTATTCGGCCGCCATGAGGATGGCACGGAACCCTTCAGATGCAGAGGACCTGGTTCAGGAGGCCTACACCAAGGCATTTTCGGCCTTCCACCAGTACAAGCCGGGAACCAACCTCAAAGCATGGCTGTACCGCATTTTGACCAACACCTACATCAACCTCTATCGCAAGCGGCAGCGTGAGCCCCTGCAGTCCAACTCGGACACCATCGAGGATTGGCAGTTGGCCAAGGCAGAGTCGCACACGTCCGCAGGGCTGAGGTCAGCGGAAACCGAGGCGCTGGACCACCTGCCCGATTCCGACGTCAAGAATGCGTTGCAGTCGATCCCGGAAGAATTCCGGCTGGCTGTCTACTTCGCAGACGTTGAGGGATACGCCTACAAGCAAATCTCGGAAATCATGAATACTCCCATCGGCACGGTCATGTCACGGTTGCACCGCGGCAGGAAGATGCTGCGGGACATGCTGGCGGACTACGCCACCGAACGGGGCTTCAGGGCCCAAACCGAAGATCAGGCCGCGGCCGGAAGCAACAATCAGGAGAAAGAGAAATGAGCGACTGCCAGGGATTGGGCGATTGCGACGATACGCGAATGCAGCGGATCTATGAATACCTCGACGGCGCATTGACCCGGGAGGACCTCAGCGAAATCAAGCAGCACTTGGACACCTGCGAGGAATGCGCTGAACAGTACGACCTCGAGTGCCTCATTCGAACCATGGTTAAGCGGTCCTGCACCGAGTCGGCACCGGAAAACCTCAAGAATTCCATTCTGGACAGGATCCACTCGATCAAGCCAGTAGAGGCCTGACCAGCTTCTGGCACCAACGCCAAGGGCCCCGGAAACCGCATGGTTTCCGGGGCCCTCGCTCTTAAGCCTGTGACACTAAGCCGCTGGCTTAGGTGTTGGGACGCTTGCCGTGGTTCGCGCCGCCGCGCTTACGGTCACGACGCTTACGTGCACGCTTGCTCATAGCTGGCCTCCTTCAATGATTGATACTCAATAGAGCTGCCCTCCAGTTTCGCACATCAAGGTGCCGCGTCGCGAACCGGGAACGGTGTGCGGCCGGCTGAACCCACCACTGCGTTAACTCCTCAGCGAATTCCTGATCGAGATGCGTGCTTGGTCCAGCACCGTACGCACGGTTTCCAGTGCCACGGGCGTCAAAGGCTGCGAAGCGCCATGCAGCCGCAACTCCACCCGGATATCGTCCCTGAATGACTGGACCATCAATTCTGCTTCCTTCAGCAAGCGCTGGCCCTCCGGAGTGTGGCCGGCGGTCCTGCTTCTGGCAGTCGCGGTGGCTGCGCTGGTGCGCGCCGCCTCTGCTGTTGCCGCCAGGTCTGCCCGCAAGCCGCGCATGTTGGTCCGGATGTCTTCGCGCAAGTTGTCGGCCAACCGTCTGACTGAGGCCGAAATGGAATTTTCGACGTCCGCCAACTCCTCACGGCGGCCATCAAGTTCGGCACGGCCGGCCTCCGTGATGAAGTACTTGGTACGGCGGCCTTCGCTCTCCGTGGCCACGAGTCCTTCTTCTTCCAACTTGCCCAAGCGTGGATAGATGGTTCCCGCGCTGGGGGAGTACGTACCACCGAACCGGTCACCCAGGGCCTTGATCACTTCGTATCCGTGTTTGGGCCCTGCTTCAAGCAACGCCAGCAAGTAAAGGCGCAGGGCGCCGTGGGCGAACACGGGAGGCATCAGAGGCCCGCCTCGCCGGGAACCTGGTGGTTGCTGTCCGTCTCCGGCGCAGACCCATGCATGATGTAGGTTTTGCCGGACACCGTGTTGGTGCGCACCAGCATGAGTCTTTCGTCCGGACCCACGATCGTGTGCACGTTGCTGCCGGGCTGGGCGTACATCTGGTCGTCAATCACCACGGTTCCGCTGGCCGACTTCGCCACGATGTCCAGGCCGACGTCATGCGGCAGCCTGATGGTCAAGTCCCCGGAGACGGAGTTGGCTCCAAGATCGTTTGTATAGTCCTGCAGATCGAAGCTGAGGTCGCCACTGACGGTGCTGGCTCGGACGTTCTTGAACGTGCCCGAAGCAGTGACCTCGCCTGAGACGCTCTTGGCGGTCAGGACGCCGTCGTGGTTCCTGGCGATGACCTCGCCGCTGACGGTGTTGACGTGCAGTTCGCCGCTGGTTCCATCCGCCATGACGGAGCCCGAGACGGTGTTCAGGCGGGTCCGTTGGCTGGTCCCGGAGACCATGCCGTCGCCGCTGACAGTTCCAGCTTCCACATCGACGCCGGACGGCAGGGCGATCCCGACCACCACGGAGTTGGTGCTGGTGTTGTTGACGGTTCCCATCAAGTTGCGGAACCAGCCTTGCGGGCCCTGCAATTGATGGCGTACTTCCAGGCGGCCGTCGACGAGCGTTACTGTCAAGGGATCGCCCGTGATCTCGGTGATTTCGATACGGACAAAAGGTTCATCGTGGGTCATGACGTCAAAGCGGCCCTTGACGATTCCCAGTTTGAGAGAGCGGACGTTGTCCACTTCGATGGTTTGCGGACTTGTCACAGTCCATAGTTCCTCAGACATGATCCCTCCAGATTGCGATATATCGCGTCAATGAACTCACGATATATCGCGTATGTCCGGAAGGCAATGGTGTCCTCGGAGCCGGCTACTCCGGCTGGGCGATGTTAAGCCACTGGAACCAGCCGCGGTGCAGGACGAGCCAGGCGATCAATCCGTAGCCTGCCTGGCCCGGCGTTCCGCCATTGGCGGCGAGGTCTGTCCTCCACTGCTCGTGGTTGAGCAGGGGGGAGAACGTGTCAACGTAGTGGTGGTTCCGCCTGGTAGTGACGTCAGCAAAAGCCGTGTTGAGTTCTGCGAGGCGCTTGTTCCGTGCAGGGTCCAGCGTCGGGGGCGGCCCCACCACGAAGACCTCCACGCTGCTGTGCGAGGCTCCATCCAGGATGTTGGCCAAGTTCAATCGACTGCGCGCCGTGGACAGGCCAAACTCGAGGTCGCGGCCCGATAGTCCGATCACCAGGCGGTTCTCGTGGGTGTCGCTGAAGCGCCTTCCGGCTTCATCCTGCCACCGTGCGGCCAGGCCTTCAGTGCCTTCCATGGGGCAGGGGAGTGGGAAACTCTCCACTACGACGGCATCCTGGGGCGTACGGGCCAGCACTCGTCCGAGCCAACCCAAAGCGCGGGGATCCCCCAGGCCCGCGAGTAGTTCATCTCCAACAGCTGCGATGCGCAGCTTCCTGTCTTCCACGGTTACCTCTTCACACTCGTTACGGTCCTTGCACAGTTTGCCGGATCATCGGCCGGTTCTGGAACCTGATACCTGTCCCATTAAACAGAACTGCCCGGCCTAAGGGGCGCATTCGCTCCTCAGGCCGGGCAGTTTTGCCTACTTGCGTTCGAACGCCTGCTTGATCAGGGCGTCCTGCTCAGCGGCGTGGCGCTTCATGGAACCGGCAGCCGTGGAGGCCGACGCCGGACGCGAGACCAACCGGAGCTTGCGGTCAAGTTCCGGCGCCAGGTTCAGGCCCATGAACGGCCACGGACCCTGGTTGGCGGGCTCGTCCTGCGCCCACACGATGTCGGCGTTCGGGTACTTGGCCAGCTCGGCGTCGATCTCAGCCTTGGGCAGCGGGTACAACTGCTCCACGCGGATGATTGCCGTCGAGGTGTCGCCGGACTTCTGCCGGTTGGACAGGAGGTCGTAGTACAGGCGGCCCGAGACCAGGATGACCCGGTCCACGTTGGCCGGCTGAACTTCCGGATCGCCAATGACCGGCCGGAAGCCGCCCGTGGTGAAGTCTTCGACGGCGGATGCGGCGCCCTTGAGGCGGAGCAGCTGCTTCGGCGTGAAGATGATCAACGGCTTGCGCGGACGGCTGTAGGCCTGGCGACGCAACAGGTGGAAGTGTGAGGCGGCCGTCGTGGGGTTGGCCACGATCATGTTGTCCTCGGCGCACATCTGCAGGAAACGCTCGATGCGTGCAGAGGAGTGGTCCGGCCCCTGGCCTTCGTAACCGTGCGGGAGCATGAGCACCAGCGAGGAGCGCTGGCCCCACTTCTGCTCCGCCGAGGAGATGAACTCGTCGATGATGGTCTGGGCACCGTTGACGAAGTCGCCGAACTGGGCTTCCCACAGGACCAGGGCGTCCGGGCGTTCCACCGAGTAGCCGTATTCGAAGCCCATGGCTGCATATTCGGACAACAGAGAGTCGTAGATCCACAGCTTGGCCTGGTCATCCGAAAGGTTGCCCAGGGGCAGCCATTCGTTGCCGTTGGCGCGGTCGTGGAACACGGCGTGACGCTGCACGAATGTGCCGCGCCGGGAGTCCTGGCCGGCCAGACGAACGGGCACGCCCTCCATGATCAGCGAGCCGAAAGCTGCGATTTCACCGAAGCCCCAGTCGATTCCGCCTTCGCGGGACATCTGCTCACGCTTCTCCAGGAGCTGCTTGAGCTTGGAGTGCACGGTGAAGCCGTCCGGAATTTCCAGGTGGGCCTTACCGATGCGGGCAAGGGTCTCGGCGGAAATGGCGGTGGACGCCGGGGAGTTGGTCCCGAAGTCGGCCTGCTGGGCGATGGGACGCTCTATGTCGGAGACGGCTGCGGAATCCGCGGTGATGATCGGAATCGGCGAGGTCTGCGCTGCGTGTGTCTCAGCGAAGACACGCTCCAGGCGCTCCTGGTAGTCGCGGAGCAGCTGCTCCGCTTCTTCCTCGGTGATGTCGCCACGGCCGATTAGCGACTCGGTGTACAACTTGCGGACGGAGCGCTTGGCTTCGATCAGGTTGTACATGAGCGGCTGGGTCATCGAGGGGTCGTCGCCCTCATTGTGGCCACGACGGCGGTAGCAGACCATGTCGATGACAACGTCCTTGTGGAAACGCTGGCGGAACTCGTAAGCGAGTTGCGCGACACGAACCACTGCCTCGGGGTCGTCGCCGTTCACGTGGAACACCGGTGCCTGGATCATCTTGGCAACGTCCGTGGAGTACGTGGACGAACGCGATGACGACGGCGCCGTAGTGAAGCCAACCTGGTTGTTGACGATCACGTGGATGGTACCGCCGGTGCGGTAGCCACGCAGCTGGGAGAGGTTGAGGGTCTCAGCCACAACACCCTGGCCGGCGAACGCGGCGTCACCGTGGACCATGATCGGCAGGACAGGGAACGACTCACCCTGGTCCAAGCGGTCCTGCTTGGCGCGGACGATGCCCTCGAGTACGGAATCGACGGCTTCGAGGTGGGACGGGTTGGCAGCGAGGTAGACCTTGGTCTGCTTGCCGTTGTCCGAGGTGAAGGTGCCTTCGGTACCGAGGTGGTACTTGACGTCACCGGAACCCTGGACCGAGCGCGGGTCCTGGGTACCTTCGAATTCGCGGAACACCTGTGCATAGGTCTTTCCGGCGATGTTGGTGAGGACGTTGAGGCGGCCGCGGTGGGCCATGCCGATGGCGACCTCGTCCAGTCCGTCGTCAGCTGCGTCCGAGATGACTGCGTCGAGCAGCGGAATCAGGGACTCGCCACCCTCCAGGGAGAATCGCTTCTGGCCAACGAACTTGGTCTGCAGGAACGTTTCGAAAGCCTCTGCGGCGTTCAGCTTGGAGACGATGCGCAGCTGCTCTTCGCGGCTCGGCTTGGAGTACGGGTGCTCCAACTGGTCCTGGAACCATTTGCGCTCAGCGGGCTCCTGGATGTGCATGTACTCGATGCCCGTGGTGCGGCAGTAAGCATCACGCAGGACACCAAGGATGTCGCGGAACTTCAGCTGCGGCTTGCCGCCGAATCCGCCGGTAGGCCATTCGCGGTCCAGATCCCACAGGGTCAGGCCGTAGGTCAGGACATCGAGGTCCGGGTGCTTGCGCTGGACGTATTCCAAGGGATCGGTGTCGGCCATCAGGTGGCCGCGCACGCGGTAGGAGTGGATCAACTGCTGGATGCGGGCAACCTTGTTGATTTCATCGGCAGGATCCACCTGGAGGTCCGGGCTCCAGCGGACGGGCTCGTACGGGATGCGCAGGGCTTCGAAGATCTCGTCGTAGAAGTTCTGCGCACCGAGCAGGAGCTGGTGGACCAGCTTGAGGAACTCTCCACTTCCGGCACCCTGGATGACCCGGTGGTCGTAGGTGGAGGTCAGGGTGAGGATCTTGCTGATCGCGTTCTGGGCGATGATCTTCTCGCTCGCGCCCTGGAACTCCGCCGGGTAGTCAAGGGCGCCGACGCCGATGATGGCGGCCTGGCCCTTGGAAAGACGCGGTACCGAGTGCACGGTGCCGATGCCGCCGGGGTTGGTCAGGGAGACCGTGGTGCCGGCGTGGTCGTCCGCCGTCAGCTTGCCGTTGCGGGCACGCTTGATCAGGTCCTCGTAGGTGTGCCAGAACTCGGCGAAGTCCATGGTCTCGGCCTTCTTGATGTTGGGAACCATCAGGAGGCGGGTGCCATCGGGCTTGGGCATGTCAATGGCGATGCCGAAGTTGACGTGTGCGGGTTGCACAGCGCTGGGCTTGCCATCGATTTCGTCGTAGTAGACGTTCATCGACGGGAACTGGGACAAAGCCCGGACAACGGCGTAGCCGATGAGGTGGGTGAAGGAGACCTTGCCACCGCGGGCACGGGCGAGGTTGGAGTTAATGACCACCCGGTTGTCGATGAGCAGCTTGGCGGGAATGGCGCGGACACTCGTTGCCGTGGGTACTTCAAGGCTGGTCACCATGTTGGTGGCAATGGCCTTGGCCGGACCCCGGAGAACGGAGACGACATCTTCCTCTGGTGCCGTCGGTGCCTTGGTGCTCTTGGGCAGCTGGGCCGGAATGGGCTGTGCCGCAGTGCCGGCGGCGGGCTTCTTTGCTCCGTCCCGGGCAACAGTGGCCGGTGCCTTCTTCGCCGGGGCGGGTGCGGCCGGAGCGGCCGGTTCCGCGGCAGGCGCAGCTGCAGGAGCGGTCGGCGCCGGTGCCGTCGCCGCTGCAGCCGGGGCTACCACGGGAAGTACTTGGGTAGGGGGATTGGCAGCTGATGGAGCTGCGGAGGTTCCGTTGGAAGAAGTGCCGTCAGCAGAAGCAAAGGATTCAAAGAGCGGCCACCACTTGGTGTCGACCGAATTCTTGTCCTGTTGGTACCGCTCGTACAGTTCGTCAACGAGCCACTCGTTTCCGCCAAATTCCTCTGGTAGACGGTGGCTGGGCTGCTCTGGCACTTGAAATACGCCTCTTCCATGAGTGTTGTTTTCCCGCTGGCCAAAGTTGCTTTTCCGCAACGATGGGACAGGGTCCGGGTCCCGCGAACTCAGACCCCTGACAGTCTAGTTAGGATCGTTGGTTAACTGCCAATAGTGGTGACCTAAATCATGTTGCGGCTGACTTAGTGGGGTGGCCCTGCGTTTTTGTCGCGGAGTTAAGCCTGCCGTTGGAGGGCCTCAGGGGCTGGACTGTAGACTGTAACCCTTATGGACAGTAAATCTAGGTGCCGGCCTGGGAACTGTCGGGGGAGCCAAACTGGCAACTCCGCACAGCGTGCCCGTCGAGCCGGCAATACCCGTTCACATGCCCATCACGCGCCGGCGCTTACAGCCGGTGGTTCCACGGACCACGTGTCCGCGGGGCCCGACCAGCCTCCGCCGGGTCCAGACCCCGCGCCAGAGGCATTCTTTCCCTTGCACGTGCCCACTCGTGGAGTGATGCGCTAAGTGGAATGGATTCTTCTTCTCGCCGGCTTTGCCTTGATTCTGGGCACCGGTTTCTTTGTAGCAGTTGAGTTTTCCCTGGTGGCGCTGGACCAAGCGAGCGTTCAGCGCGCGGTTGACAACGGCGACCACGCTGCCGCCCCGCTGCTGAGATGTCTCAAGTCACTCTCGACGCAGCTTTCCAGTTGCCAGCTGGGCATCACCCTGACCACATTGTTGACAGGCTTCGTGATGGAGCCCTCCGTGGGCCAGTTGCTCCGTGGCCCGTTGGGCCTGCTGGGCCTTGCCCCTGAGGTGGCCCATTCGGTCGCGCTGATCGTGGCGATGGCTTTTGCCACGCTGCTGTCGATGCTGATCGGCGAATTGGTCCCGAAGAACATGGCCATCGCCCTCGCGTTCCCGCTGGGCAAGCGCCTTGCCCGCCCGCAGCTGATGTTTACGGCCGTTTTCAAGCCGGCCATCGTGGTTTTGAACGGGTTCTCCAACAAAGTGCTGAACCTGTTTGGTCTGGAAGCCAAGGAAGAGATCTCCGGGGCGAGGACACCCGCTGAACTCGCCTCCCTGGTGCGGCGTTCTGCTGAACTTGGGACCTTGGACGCCGGTACCGCCAACTTTGTTGCCCGCACCCTGAACTTTTCAGGGCGCACGGCCGCTGATGTGATGACGCCACGCATCCGCATGGAAACGATCGACGCCGACCAACCGGTGGCCGACATCCTCGACGCTGCGCGGCGCACCGGATATTCCCGGTTCCCCGTCATTGGCGATTCCACAGACGACATCCGCGGAGTCGTGCACATCAAGAAGGCCGTGGCCGTGCCTGCCGAGCGGCGGGCCAAGCTGCAGGCGGGAGCGATCATGACCGACGTCCTCCAGGTTCCTGAAACCATCCACCTGGATGCGCTCCTTTCGGAACTGCGCGAAGGGAACCTGCAGTTGGCCGTCGTACTGGACGAGTACGGCGGAACAGCCGGCATTGCCACCCTCGAAGACCTGGTGGAAGAGATCGTTGGCGAAGTCGCTGACGAGCATGACAAGGTCCGCCCGGGAGTGCTGCAGAGCGCCTCCGGCGACTGGTACTTCCCTGGGCTCCTGCGGCCGGACGAAGTCTCGGAACAAATTCCCAACCTGACGGTTCCTGATGAATCCGCCTATGAAACTGTGGGTGGCTACGTGATGAGCCAGCTGGGGCGCATTGCCAGGACAGGCGACGTCGTGGACACGGTGGGCGGGACGCTCACGGTGACCAGGATGGATGGCCGAAGGATTGACAGGATCTGTTTCCATCATGTGAAGACGGACGAGTCCTCTCCGGAGGATGCGGAAAACCCGCGTCATGAAGCGGGTGCTGTATGAGCGACTGGGTAGGTATCGTATGGCTCGTCGTCCTCCTGATTGGCAACGCCTTCTTCGTGGGTGCCGAGTTTGCCGTCATGTCGGCCCGGCGCAGCCAGATTGAGCCTTTGGCCGAGGCCGGCTCCAAGCGCGCACAGACAACGCTGCGCGCCATGGAAAATGTTTCTCTCATGCTCGCGTGTGCGCAGCTGGGTATCACGGTTTGTTCACTGTTGATCCTCCAGGTGGCCGAACCGGCCATCCATCATTTGCTGGCCGAACCCCTTGAACTCGTGGGCGTTCCTGTTGAGCTGGCGGACATCATCGCGTTTGCGATTGCCTTGTTGTTCGTCACGTTCCTGCATGTCACCTTCGGTGAGATGGTTCCGAAGAACATTTCGGTTTCGGTGGCGGACAAAGCTGCCCTGCTGTTGGCGCCGCCATTGATGTTCATTGCCCGCCTGGTGAACCCCATCATCTGGACACTCAACTGGCTGGCGAACCACATCCTGAGGCTCATGAAGATCGAGCCCAAGGATGAGGTGTCCTCCTCGTTCACGTTGGAGGAAGTCCAATCGATCGTGCAGGAGTCCACGCGCCATGGGCTGGTGGACGACGACGCAGGCTTGTTGAGCGGTGCCTTGGAGTTCTCGGAACACACCGCTTCCCACATCATGGTCCCGTTGGACAAGCTGGTTGTTCTGAAGACGGCTTCAACTCCGGTGGACCTGGAAAAGGCGGTCAGCCGCACGGGATTCTCCCGTTTCCCGATGGTTGACGACGACGGCGAACTCGCTGGCTATCTGCATGTGAAGGACATCCTGTCCATCCCGGATGAGGGTCGCAGGCATCCCATTGCCGAAGGGCGGATCCGCTCGTTTGCCAACCTTGCGCCGGATGACGAAATCGAGCAGGCCATGTCCGTGATGCAGCGGACGGGATCGCACCTCGCCCGTGTTATCGGCACCGGCGGAGAAACCCAGGGCGTGCTGTTCCTCGAGGATGTCATCGAGCAGTTGGTTGGTGAGATCCGCGACGCCACGCAGGCGACGGGCATCCGTCGCTACGGAGACCAGCAAGCTAACTAAATAAATCAGTAGAGAACAGACTGGCGCCGATCGAATCCGATCGGCGCCAGTCTGCTCTAAATAGGAATGATTCCCATTTAGGGCTACACTGGTGTGAGCCAGTTATTGTGTCTGATTCTCATTGTGAGTAGATCGAGGTTCCCGTGCGCCGTTCCGCCGCCCGCCTGTCCATGGCCGCTTCCGCAGGTATTGCCGCCCTGCTGCTTTCCTCCTGCGCGGGTACCGCAGGAGCAAACAACTCCTCGTCGTCCGGGGCCATTGAAGTGGTCACGTCAACGAACGTCTACGGAGACGTGGTGAAGGCAATCGGCGGGGACAAGGTCAACGTGAACGCCATCATCACCAAGACGAGCCAGGACCCGCACTCGTACGAGGCAAATGCCCAGGACAAGCTGGTGATCTCCAAGGCCAAGCTTGTCGTGGAGAACGGCGGGGGCTACGACGGGTTCCTTCACAAGATTGCTGACGAGACCAAGGTCGGCCATGAGAACATGATCAGCGCGGTCGAAATCTCGGGCCTCGCCCCGGAAGAAGAAGCCCATAGCGACGAAGCCCACGGCGAAGAAGGCCACACCCACGACCACGGCGAATTCAACGAACACGTCTGGTACAGCCTGGAGACCATGGGCAAGCTCGCAGACGCGGTGGCCGGCAAGCTCGGCAGCCTGGATGCGGGATCGGCCGCAACGTTCACAGCCAATGCCGAAGCCTTCAAGGCCAAGCTCGCCGACCTCACGGGCAAGCTCGATGCCATCAAAGCCGCCAACGAGCACGCGCCGGTAGCCGTCACGGAGCCCGTGCCCCTGTATCTCCTGGAAGCGGCCGGACTGGAGAACAAGACTCCAGAGGCGTACAGCGCAGCCATTGAAGAAGAAACTGATGTCCCGGCCGCCGTGCTGAAGGAAACCACTGACCTGGTCAGTGCCAAATCCGTGCGGTTCCTGGCCTACAACCAGCAGACAGAAGGACCCCAGACGGAAGCCGTCAAGCGTGCCGCGGAGGCCGCAGACGTGCCGGTGGTGAACTTCACGGAGACGCTGCCCGACGGTAAGGACTACCTGCAGTGGATGGCTGACAACGTGGAGTCCGTGTCCTCCGCACTGAAGAAGTAGCCTTCCCCGACACCGGCTATGCGGTGGAGGACCCTGCCGGCGTCCTAAGATATTCAGGATGGCTGCGGGGCCTTTCGCCTGCCACCAGCACAGCGGCCGACACCAGCGGCACACAACTGCGTTCCGAAGAGCGCGTGGATCGAGGACAACTTTTGACACCGGTAGTGAGCCTGCGTGGAGCCAGCCTTCAGTTCGGCAAAAGAACGCTCTGGCGGGACCTCGATCTGGACATCAACCCGGGCGAGTTCTTCGCAGTCCTGGGGCCCAACGGCAGCGGTAAGACCAGCTTCCTGAAGGTTCTCCTTGGGCTGCAGGAACTGCACTCGGGAACAGTTTCCCTGGGCGGTCATCCGGTGGAGCGGGGCAGCAAGCGGATCGGGTACATACCGCAGCAAAAGTCCTTTGCTCCGGATACCCCCTTGCGTGCCCGCGACCTGGTGGGCCTGGGCATTGACGGCCACCGGTGGGGCATGCGGCTTTCCTCGGGGAAAGTCAACCAGCGCATCGACGAATTACTGGAGCTGGTGGGCGCTTCCGACTACGCAAAGGTGCCCGTAGGGCAACTGTCCGGTGGAGAGCAGCAACGGCTCAGGGTGGCGCAGGCATTGGCAACGGAGCCACAGGTCCTGCTGTGCGACGAACCGCTCCTGTCCCTGGACCTGCATCACCAGCAGGGCGTGAGCTCGCTGATCAACGAGCAATGCCATGAGCGGAACAGCGCCGTTGTCTTTGTGACCCACGAGATCAACCCTGTGATGGATTACGTTGACCGTGTCCTCTATTTGGCCGGCGGCCAATTCCGTGTAGGCACGCCCCAGGAAGTCATGACCACGGAAGTCCTCTCGGAGCTGTACGACAGCCATGTGGAGGTCATCCATACCAACGGGCGGATCGTCGTCGTCGGTCTTCCCGACGCAACCACGCACTTCCATGACGATGCCCACGCAACCGCCAACGAGGAGTTCTAGATGGACCTCGACACCATCCTGCAGACCATTTTCAACTTCGAGAATTATGGTGAGCTGCTGGTCCTGGTTCAGAACTCCATCTGGGCAGGTGCCGTGCTGGGGCTGCTGGGCGGACTGGTGGGCACCTTCGTGATGAAACGGGACCTTGCCTTCGCCGTACACGGCATCTCCGAGCTGTCCTTTGCCGGTGCTGCGTTCGCGTTGCTGATCGGTGCCGACATCATTTTCGGTTCGTTGATCGGCTCGGTTGCTGCGGCCGTCCTCCTGGGCTTCATGGGCGTACGGGCGCGGGACAAGAACTCGATTATCGGCGTCATCATGCCTTTCGGCCTGGGCCTGGGGATACTGTTCCTGGCACTCTACGAGGGCCGGGCAGCCAATAAGTTCGGCTTGTTGACCGGCCAGATTGTGTCAGTGGACACCGTGCAACTGCAGGTGCTTGCGGGCACGGCTGTGGTGGTGATGATCGCTTTGGCGGCCATCTGGCGTCCACTGAGCTTCGCCAGCGTGGACCCCGAAATGGCCGAGGCCAGGGGAGTCCCGGTCCGTGGGCTGGCGATTGGGTTCATGGTGCTGCTGGGTGTGAGCGTGGCGCTGTCCATCCAGATCGTCGGTGCCCTGCTGGTCCTTGCGTTGCTCATTACGCCCGCAGCCGCGGCGTTGCGGGTGACGACGTCGCCCCGCCTGGTCGTGCTGCTGAGCGTGGTCTTCGCGATGACAGCTACCGTGGGCGGAATCCTCCTGGCCCTCGGCAGCCGGATCCCGATCAGCCCGTACGTCACTACCTTGTCATTCCTGATCTACGTGGTGTGCAGGGTGATCGGACGTGTCCGGGCCACCAGGGGCCTCAACGGCAGGGTGTCCCGGGACCAGCCCGCGGGAGCTCTCTAAAGCGTCCCGGCTGCTTTCTTCGCGGTGCATTCCGGGCACAGCCCGAAGATCTCCACTGTGTGGGCCACCTCCGTGAAGCCGTGCTCCGCGGCGGTCCGCGCGGCCCAGGTTTCGACGGCGGGTGCCTCAACTTCAACTGCCTTGCCGCAGTTCCGGCACAGCAGGTGATGGTGGTGCCCGGTGACGGTGCAACGACGGTAGACCGCCTCACCCTCACCGTTGCGGAGGACATCGATGAGTCCGTCCTCGGCCAACGATTGAAGGATGCGGTAAGCGGTGGCCAGAGACACGGAAGTGCCCTTGTTCTGCAGCAGCCGGTACAGTTCCTGCGTGCTGACGAAGTCATCCAATTCGTCAAGGGCTGCGCTGACGGCCAAACGCTGCTTGGTAACGCGCTGCTCCTTAACGCCGCTGGTGGCCGGCGCCGAGGGGCCGGTCGTGGCGGAATGGGTGCCGTGGGGCATTGAAGGACTCACTTCCCTGGGGATGCTGGCAAACCCCAATTTTACCAGCAGGGCAGGCTTGGAAACTGTCAGCCGGTGGTCCTAGGCTTTGGTCATGTTGCTGACCAAATACACCCACGCCTGTGTCCGGTTGGAAAAAGACGGGAAGGTTCTGGTGATCGATCCCGGGACGTTCTCGGAATCGGGAGAAGCGTTGACCGGAGCTGATGCCGTCCTGGTCACGCATGAGCACACTGACCACATTGACCGGACCGCGGTACTCTCTGCGCTTCGGAGCAATTCTGCGCTTGAGGTCCATGCGCCTGCCGGTGTCGCAGGCACGCTGCGGGAAGAGGCAGACATCGCAGACCGGGTTCACATCTCAGAGCCAGGTTCAAGCTTCGAAGCCGCAGGTTTCAACGTTCGGACGTTCGGCGGCCAGCATGCAGTGATCCACGCGCAGCTCCCGGTGGTGGCCAACATCGGCTACCTGGTGGATGAGAACGTCTTCCATCCCGGGGACTCCTTCGTGGTCCCGGATGGGATTGATGTCAAGACACTCCTGGTGCCCATCCATGCCCCGTGGTCCAAGGTGGGGGAGGTGGTGGACTACGTCATTTCGGTCCGGGCCCCCAAGGCGTTCCCGGTTCACGATGCACTGCTCAACGAGCTGGGCCGAGGCATCGTGGAAGGCCACGTCACCCGGATCGGCGCCCGCTACGGGACCACGTACGAGCGTCTTGCTCCCGGGGACTCAGTGGAGGTCTAGCCGGTCCAGACCCCTGTTTCGTGGAACCGATCCAGGACGGCCTCGTGCGGCAAGGGGTCCAGCCCCTTCGCCGCCAGCCAGGCAGCGTCGTTGTAACTGCCCGCATAGCGGTCGCCGCCGTCGCACATCAGCGACACGATGCTGCCCCGGCGACCTTCGGCGACCATCCTGGCCACCAACTGCCAGACGCCCCACAGGTTGGTGCCGGTGGAAGGTCCTGCGTGCAGGCCGGTGAGTTTGCGGAGGTGGCGCATGGCGGCCACGGAGGCGGCGTCAGGAACCTGGATCATGTGGTCGATGACCGCCGGCACGAAGCTCGGTTCGGACCGGGGACGGCCGATGCCTTCGATCCGTGAAGGCAGCCCTGTAGCTGCCGCTGTGTCGCCGTCCCGCCAAGCAGGGAAGAATGCGGAGTTTTCCGGGTCCACCACGGCAAGGCGGGTGGGGTAGCGGTTGTATCGCAGATATCGGCCTATTGTTGCGCTGGTGCCGCCGGTGCCCGCTCCGACGACGATCCATTCCGGGACCGGGTGTTCTTCGAGGGCCAGTTGGTCGAAGATCGATTCCGCGATGTTGTTGTTGCCGCGCCAGTCAGTGGCGCGTTCCGCGTACGTGAACTGGTCCATGTAGTAGCCGCCGGAGGTTTTTGCGGTTTCTTCGGCCACGGCGTAGACCTCGGAAGCATGGTCCACCAGCAAGCAGGCGCCGCCGAATTCCTCGATCAGGGCAATCTTTTCCGGACTCGTGGTCTTGGTCATGACCGCGATGAAGGGCAGTCCAATGAGCCGGGCGAAATAGGCCTCGGACACTGCCGTGCTGCCGCTGGAGGCTTCAACGATGGTGGTGCCTTCAGTGATCCAGCCGTTTACCAGTCCGTAGAGGAACAACGAACGCGCCAGACGATGCTTGAGGCTGCCTGAACGGTGGGTCGACTCGTCCTTGAGGTACAGCTGGACGCCCCACTGCTCAGGGAGGGGTACCGCGTAAAGGTGCGTGTCCGCCGACCGGTTGTTCTCGGCCTCGATGGTGCGGATGGCCTCGCTGGCCCATGCCCTGTCCTGAATGCACGAATTGCTCACCGGATAAGCCTAGGCTGGAAAGCGGGCGCCGGCAGCACCGGGAGCCCATGCCGCGGGAAAGAAGGAGAAGATATGGCCACGCTGATCAGTGCCTCGGAACTGCGCGGGCGCCTCGAAGCCGGGAGACGGACGGTGCTCCTGGACGTCCGCTGGGTGCTCGGCCGGACTGACGGACACAGTGAATACTTGGCTGGGCATCTTCCCGGGGCAGTGTTCGTGGACCTTCCCGGTGAGCTCGCCGACCACGCGCAGCCTCGGCGTGGACGGCACCCGTTGCCGTCTCCGGAACTGTTTCAGGAGTCAGCCCGACGGTGGGGAATCGACGACGGCGACACGATCGTTGCGTACGACAACAGCGGCAGCATGGCCGCGGCCCGTGTCTGGTGGATGCTGCGCAACGCCGGTGTTGACTCCGTGTTCCTGCTCGACGGCGGCCTGGCCGCCTGGCGCTCGAGCGGTTACCCCGTGGAGGCGGGGGAGGTAAACCCCGCTGCCGGCAAGGTGACATTGGGGGCGGGAGGCATGAGCACCATCGATGAGCAGGAAGCCGCGCAGTGGCATGACAGGGGAGTTCTGCTCGATGCGCGGGCCGGAGAGCGCTACCGGGGCGAAGTCGAGCCGATTGATCCGCGGGCAGGGCACATTCCGGGGGCAGTGAGTGCCCCAACCACAGGGAACCTTGCAGCCGACGGAACATTCCTGCCGGCGGAGGAACTTCGTCGCCGCTTTGAAGCGCTGGGAGTTGAAGAGTCGTCCACCATTGCGGTCTATTGCGGGTCTGGAGTTACGGCGAGCCACGAAATTGCGGCACTGGAGATCGCGGGGTACCAGGCGGCCCTTTTCCCTGGCTCCTTCTCGCAATGGTCCAACAATCCTGACAATCCGGTGGCGATGGGCGCTGAACCGTTCGACCACAGCACTGAGGATGCCGGCGGACCAAGTGGCACAAGCACAGCCGCCGGGAGTAGCGTCGGATCATGACTCCCGGACGCCCAGTACCCCCGCCCCTTGCCAAACCCATCACCCTGGACACCAGCGAAACCGGAACCGCCACCTTGGCGGCAGCGTACGGCGCGACGTCCCCCGACAGTGGATTGGTTCCCCTCACCGTTTCCCGCCGCGCACCCACCGAGGATGACGTAGAGATCGCCATTGAATTCTGCGGGCTGTGCCACTCCGACGTCCATGCGACCCGGGGGGAATGGCGCACTCCGCCCTACCCGCTGGTTCCCGGCCATGAAATTGTTGGCCGGGTAACCCGTGTCGGCTCCGCGGTAACGGACTTCGCCGCCGGCGACCACGTAGGCGTTGGCTGCATGGTGGACTCCTGCCGCGAATGCGAAAGCTGCCTTGAAGGCCTTGAGCAGTACTGCGAGCGGGGGAACATCGGCACGTACGGTGCCCCGGACCCACGTCATGGGGACGCCATCACCCAAGGCGGGTACTCGACGTCGGTGGTAGTGGACCGGCGGTTTGTTGTGCGTGTCCCCGAATCCCTGGACCCGGCAGCGGCGGCGCCTTTGCTGTGCGCCGGGATTACGACGTATTCTCCGCTGCGATATTTCGATGTGGAAGAAGGCGACGCCGTAGGTGTCGTGGGATTGGGCGGACTGGGACATATGGCCGTGAAGATCGCCAAGGCCATGGGGGCGGAGGTCACCGTCTTCACCACCTCCGAATCAAAGTTTGGCGCTGCCCGGGAGCTTGGCGCGGACCACGTGGTCCTGTCCAAGGATGCAGACGCCATGGAGGCCGCCAACCGGAGCATTGACGTCATTATCGACACTGTGGCAGCGCCGCACGACCTCAACCCCTACTTCCGGACCCTTCGCTTGGACGGAGCCCTCTTCCAACTGGGCTTGCCTGCCGACGACATGCCTCCGGTCAGCCCCGGGCTGCTGATCCGCCGCAGGCTCGCATACGCGGGTTCGTTGATCGGCGGCGTTGAGGAAACACAGGAGATGCTGGACTTCTGTGCGGAACACGGAGTTGCCAGTGACATTGAAATTGTGGGAGCCGAACAGCTGAATGAGGCATATGACCGCATGGTAGCCGGCGATGTGAAGTACCGTTTCGTGCTGGACACTTCGACACTCCAGGAACCATCGGAAAGGGCCGACGCATGAGCACGCTGTTTACCAAGATCATCAACGGGGAGATTCCGGGCCGCTTTGTCTGGAAGGACGAGGACGTGGTGGCGTTCCTGACCATTGCGCCGCTTACCCAAGGTCATACCCTGGTGGTGCCCCGCGAGGAGGTGGATTCCTGGACCCATGCAGGCACGGAACTGCTGGCGAAAGTCATGAATGTCGCCCAAAGCATCGGGAAGGTCCAGGAAGACCTGTTTGACGCCAAACGGGTAGGAGTCCTGATGGAAGGCTTCGAGGTGGACCACCTGCATGTCCACGTCTGGCCGGCATACTCCACCGCGGATTTCGAGATCCACAACGTGGACCATAACCCGGATCCCGCCGTCATGGATGCCACCGCTGTGAAGCTCCGTGCCGCGCTCCGGTCGGCCGGGCATGGGGACGCCGTTCCCCGGGATTGAGGTCTGCGACCAGTTAACCCGGCGGTGCCAAACAGCACCGCCGGGTTTTCTTTTCCCGGCGTTAGGCCGGGGCGAGGGCTTGGTTCAGTGCCGTACGGATACGCTTCTCCGAGACGGAATATGCGGTGCCGAGTTCCACGGCGAAGAGGCTCACCCGCAGTTCCTCGATCATCCAGCGCACCCGGGTTAACTCCGCACCTGCGCGTCGTCCCGGCAGCAGCGCGGACACGGCGTCGTCGTAGTCGTCCTCCAGCGCCTGCACGATGGCCATATTCAGGCTGTCGCGCTGCACGTTGCCGGGAAGCTTCTCCAGGCGCTTCTCGATCGCCTGCAAGTAGCGAGGCAGTTGACTGAGCTGCGCGTAGCCCGTCTGTGCCACAAAGCCAGGGAAGACCAGCTGCTCCAGTTGGCTCTTCATGTCGTTGAGGGCGCTGATCAGCGGCAGACTGGCGTTGGACTTCAGCTCCTTCTGAATGCGTCGGGTACTCGCCAGAATCCGTTCGACGACGGCAGTGACCGTAAACACGGTATCGATCAGTTCTGCACGGACGACTTCATACAACGCATCGAAGGATTGCCTGTCCCACGGCAGATCCTGCGGTACCAGTTTGTCGATGGCTGCCAGGGCGCAGTCGGCAATCAGGGCACTGACGGATCCGTGGGGGTTCTGGCTGAAGGTCAGTTTTTCCGTGTTGCTCAGGTGTTCCAGGACGTAGCGGTCCGGAGGCGGGATCCGCAAGGCCAGGAGCCTGATCACGCCACCACGCATGGCGGCTTCCTGCTCTTGACGCGTTTGGAACACCCGAAGAGCCACGGATTTTCCTTCGTCCACTATTGCCGGGAACCCGGTGACGGCATGCCCCTTGACCGTCCGGGTGACCTGGCGCTCCACGGTGCCGAAGTCCCACTGGGTGATTCCGCTGCGTTCAGCCACCACTCCATCGGCGCTGCCGGCGGTCGAGGCGGCGTGGTGTGCCGCCGTCGACGGTTTGCTGTCCGTGGAGCCGGCCCCCTTGCCCAGCTTGGCGCGCTGGGTCGTGGCCGGGGTCGCGCCCAGTGATTCGGCGATGGCACGGCGCGTGGCCGGAGCAAGTCTTTCCTGGAGTTCGGCAAGGTCCTTGCCCTCATCCAGGACTTTGCCCTTGCTGTCCACCACCTTGAAACTCACGCGCAGGTGCGACGGTACTGCGTCCCAGTTCCAGGAACCTGGCGGAATGATGTGCCCCCGGAGGCGGCGCAGCACCAGTTCCAAGGACGGCTCCAGCTCATCCGATGCGGGGTCGAAGTCCGCTTCCAAAGCGGCGGTTGCCTGCCGTGCGACATCGGGGGCCGGAACGAAGTTCTTCCGCACCTGCTTGGGCAGCGACTTGATGAGCGCTGTCACAAGCTCCACCCGCTGGCCCGGGATCTGCCAGCGGAAGGGGGCGTCGTCCAACTGGTTGAGGAACAGCACGGGAACCTCAGCGGTGACGCCGTCCGATGGATTGGGGGCAGACCCCGGTGCCACGGGATGGAACTCATAGCTCAGGGGGAGCTCGAAGCCCTTATGCAGCCACGTCTTGGGATAAGCGGAGTCGTCCAAGGCGTCGGCGTCTTCGCTCATCAGGAGGGACTGGTCGAAATCCAGCAGCGTGGGATCCGCTTGGCGGGCATCCTTCCACCACTTGTCAAAGTGCCTCTCGGAGACCACGTCCTTGCCGACACGGGCGTCGTAGAACTCGAAGAGCGTCTGATCGTCCACCAGGATGTCACGGCGCCGCATGCGTGTCTCGAGTTCCTCGATTTCCTGGAGGAGGGCACGGTTGCGGTGGAAGAATTTGTGATGGGTCCTCCACTCGCCCTCCACCAGCGCATGGCGGATGAACAGCTCACGGGAGAGTTCCGGATCGACCCGTCCGTAGTTGACCCGGCGGTTGGGAATGATGGGGACGCCGTAGAGTGTGACTTTCTCATGGGCCATGACGGCGCCCTGCCGCGAGGACCAGTGAGGTTCGCTGTAGGACCGCTTGACCAGGTCGGGAGCTACCTGCTCAGCCCACAGGGGATCGAATTTGGCAGCAACCCTGGCCCACAGCCGGCTGGTTTCCACCAGTTCGGCTGCCATGACAAACGCCGGAGACTTCTTGAACAGGGCCGAGCCCGGGAAGATGGCGAAGCGGCTGCCACGGGCACCGGCATATTCACGCTTGCGCTCATCCAGCAGCCCGATATGGCTGAGCAGACCCGAGAGCAAGCTGATGTGGATGCCCTCGTAGTTGCCCACAGGATCGGCTTCGCGTTTGTTGTCCAGGGCGATGCCCAACGGCTTGGCCAGTTGCCGGAGCTGGGTGAAGAGGTCCTGCCACTCCCGGACGCGCAAGTAATTGATGAACTCGTTGCGGCACAACTTACGGAATTGCGTAGAGGACAGCTCGCGTTGCTTTTCCTGGATGTAGTTCCACAGGTTGAGGAAGCCAGTGAAATCCGAGATCTCGTCGCGGAACCGGGCGTGCTTTTCCGCGGCCAGCTGTTGCTTGTCCGTGGGCCGTTCGCGGGGGTCCTGGATGGTCAGGGCGGCCGCGAGGATCATGACTTCGCGGACACAGCCACGTTTACCAGCCTCTACGATCATGCGGCCAAGCCGCGGGTCGACCGGAAGCTGGGCAAGCTTCTGCCCGACGGCGGTGAGGCCGCTGCCGCTCCGGCCGCCGCCGCCCGCGTCACCGGACTTGGGCGAACTCAAGGCACCGAGTTCGCGCAGGAGCGTGACGCCGTCGTTGATGGCCCTGGAATCCGGCGGCTCCACGAAGGGGAAGTTCTCGACGTCCTTGGGGCTGCGGGCAACGCCCATGGCGGTCATCTGGAGGATGACCGCTGCGAGGTTGGTCCGGAGAATTTCCGGGTCCGTGAACTGTGGACGCGACTCGTAGTCCTCCTCGGAGTAGAGGCGGATCGCGATGCCCTCGGACACTCGCCCACAGCGGCCCGAACGCTGGTTGGCCGAAGCCTGGGAGACTCGTTCGATGGGCAGGCGCTGGACCTTGGTCCGGTGGGAGTATCGGGAGATTCGCGCGGTGCCGGTATCGATCACATATTTGATGCCCGGGACCGTCAGCGAGGTCTCGGCGACGTTGGTAGCCAGGATGATGCGCCGCTTGCCGCCGGGATTGAAGACCCTGTGCTGCTCTTGCAGGCTCAACCGGGCAAAGAGCGGCAGTACTTCCGTCCCGGCCAAGCGGCGGTTCGTTTGGATGCGGCCGTTGATGGCCTCCGCAGCATCACGGATTTCGCGTTCACCGGAGAAGAAGATGAGGATATCGCCCGGAGCTTCCTTGGCGAGCTCGTCCACGGCATCGCAGACAGCATCCAGGGGGTCGCGGTCTTCTTCCAGTTCGTCGTCCGAGCTGTCGTCGTCCGCGCCGGCGGGCTGGGACAGCGGACGGTAACGGATCTCAACCGGGTAAGTCCGCCCGGATACTTCGATGATCGGCGCCGGATCTTCCTCGCTGCCAAAGTGCTTGGCGAAGCGTTGGGGGTCGATGGTGGCCGAAGTAATGATGATCTTGAGGTCCGGGCGCTGGGGGAGGATGCGCTTGAGGTAGCCCAGGATGAAGTCGATGTTGAGGCTGCGCTCGTGGGCCTCATCAATGATGATGGTGCTGTACTTCCGCAGCAGCTTGTCCCGTTGGATCTCCGCGAGGAGGATGCCGTCGGTCATCAGCTTGATCTTGGTGGACGCGCTGACCTCACCGGTGAATCGGACCTGGAAACCCACCTCCTGGCCGATCTCCACGTCCAGTTCCGAGGCGATGCGTTCTGCGACAGTACGGGCTGCCAGCCGGCGGGGCTGGGTGTGCCCGATCAAGCCCTTGTCTCCAAGGCCAAGTTCGAGGCACATCTTGGGGATCTGCGTGGTCTTACCTGAACCGGTCTCGCCGGCAATGATGGTCACCTGGTTTGCGGCGATGGCCGCCATCAGATCCTCGCGGCGCTCGGAGACGGGCAGCTCAGCGGGGTAGGAAATATGAAGTGTCATGGCTGCTGCCAGTCTACTGTGGCTGCGGTTCCACGTCCGTTGGCCCCGTCACAGTCCCCGCTGCAGCATTGAGCCGGTGGGAGAGATGCCGGGCGAAGGACCTGAACTCTTCCGGTTCCAGGATTTCGAAGTCCATGTCCAGCGCGGCGAGATAGGCGGCCGGTGCAGCCAGGTTGTCCCATCCGGAACGCAGGATTGTTGCTGCCGGACCGTCAGCTGTCAGCGTCGCGTACTGGGAACTGACGACGGCGGCTACCTCCGGGAGCGGCGCGCGGAGCCGCACCACGACGTCGAACCTGTAGGGGGAACGGGTGATGGACTGCTGCACGTACGCCGCAAGGTCTTCAGCAGGCAGGGGCCGGGGAAGGTATTTCCTGCGTTCGGACGGCAGGGAAACGAAGCGATCGGCGCGGAACGTCCGCCAATCCTCCCGCTCCACATCCCACGCCACCAGGTACCACCGGCGCCCGGTATCGACCAGCCTGTAGGGCTCCACGAGGCGGCGGGCCGACTCGCCGTCGGATTTGACGTACTCAAAGGAGATTTGGCGGCGGTCCGATATCGCGGCTGAAACGACGGTCAGCTGTTGAGGATCCACCGTGGCCGCATTGCTGGGCAGCGTGGTGACGGCGGCTTTGAGCATGGCGAACCTGGGGCGCAGGCGCGAAGGCAGGACCTGTTCCAGCTTGGCGAGGGCCCGGACGGAAGCCTCACCGATGCCGGCAACAGGACCGGCAGCAACTGAGTTCAGGCCCAAGGCGACAGCCAGGGCTTCATTGTCGTCCAGCAGCAACGGTGGCAGCTGGGCGCCTGCCCCCAGTTGATAACCGCCCGCGATGCCCGGGGACGCATGGATGGGATACCCCAGGTTGCGCAGCTTATCGATGTCGCGCCGTACGGTCCGCTCGGTCACGCCCATGCGGTGGGCCAGGGCAGGGCCGGTCCATTCCCTTCGCACCTGCAACAGTGACAACAGCTGGAGGAGGCGGGCAGAGGTTTGGATCATGGAAGTGAATCTAGTCCATGCACCAGGCCTCGTGGCCTTGTCGGCGTTGCGCCAAACAGGAGCGCCAGGCATAGGGACGCCCGCCGTTCCGGAAATCCTGCAGGATTCCTTGAACGGGCGGGCGTCGGTTGGATATGGCGTGGTGGTCCTGGCAGTGGCCTGTCATGCCCCTAGTAGATACGGGGGTTCCAGTACGGGCTGCTCGGAGCGTCGAAGGCGCTCCAGGGTTCCTTCGAGTGGATGGGCGGGTTGTGTCCGCGGCCATCCTTCAACAGGGCTGAGATGGTGGCTGCGACGGCGATGAGGAGGACGATGAAGAGGATGATTCCGAAGATTTCCATGTCTCAAGCCTGCTCTTGTGAGAGATCAAGAAACAGTGGCAGAAATGCCCCATTTAGATAATTTTCTGCCACACTGGAACTATGTTGAAATCAGTGGCAGTGATCGTTGTTCCCAACTTCTCGGTCTTCGAGTTTGGTACGGCGTTCGAGGTCTTCGGTATCGACCGATCGGACCGCAACGCCGGAGTTCCAGCCTTCGACTTCCGTGTGGTGACGCCTGAGCCTGGCGACGTTCGCATGAAGTCCGGCCTGTCCCTGCACGTAAACCTCGGCCTCGAAGCAGCGGCCGATGCCGACCTGGTCATCATGGCGCCCTTCGGCCGGGACCAGGAGATCCCCGAACCGGTGATGGACGCCTTGCGTGCAGCCCATGACAGGGGTGCGTGGGTGATGTCCATCTGCTCCGGGGCTTACGCGCTGGCCCGCGCCGGCTTGCTGGACGGGCGGCGCTGCACCACCCACTGGCACTATTCCCAGGACCTGGCCAGCCGCTATCCGCGGATCATCGTCGATGAGAACGTCCTCTACGTCCAGGACGGAACCATCATCACCAGTGCAGGCACCGCAGCAGGCATCGATGCCTGCCTCCACCTTGTCCGTGTTGAGCTGGGAGCAAACGTCGCCGCCGCAATTGCGCGGGACATGGTGGTTCCGCCGCACCGCGACGGAGGCCAGGCCCAGTTCATTGACAGGCCAATGCCCACGTGTGGGTCGGCGCCCATGGAAGCACTTTTGCGGTGGATGGTCGAGCACCTCGACGAGGAACACAGCGTTAACGAATTAGCGGGCCGGCTTCATATGTCACCGAGGACCTTCGCCCGCCGCTTCAGGGCAGAAACAGGAACCACTCCTGCTGCGTGGCTGAATTCGCAGCGGGTGCTCAGGGCCCAGGAACTCTTGGAGACCACCGAGTTGAACATCGACGAAATCGCCCGGGAAGCAGGGTTTGGGCATTCGGTGCTGCTGCGCCACCATTTCACCAAGGTGTTGGACACCAGCCCCCAAAGCTACCGGCGAGCCTTCCGAGGGCAGTTGGCCGAGGCCATCTAACGGCGGTCCCGGCCTCTCAGCGACGGGTCCTGAGGCGTCCGAGGGATTCCGAACCTTCAGCTTTGGCGCACTCCACCAGTTCCTGCCAGGGACCGGTGACGGCGCGGTCAGGAAGGGTGGCGCGCCGTTGGCCGGCCCTGATGGAGTACATGAACCGGTCAGGTTCATTGGCCGCCCGCTGTTGGCTCTTGGCTTCGTCCCACGGGCAGGCCTCAACGATCGGAACCCATCGCTCCTTGTCATCAGGGGAGACGGCGTCCACGCTCCAGACGCGTGTCATCGCGGCGATTCCCCCACTGCGTTGGACGGTGATCTTCATGACCGGCTGCTTTTCGTTCGACGTTCCATCGTCAGCCAGCCGGCGGGACCACAGCAATCAGCCCGGTCCCGCCATCCGACTAAACCTTGACCTTCACAGTCTCCCACGCCTTCAGGACGGCGTCATGCTCCGCTGAGCCTGAACCGAAGAGTTCCTCAGCGGTGGACACCGTGGTCTTGGCGAACTTCCCAAACGTGCATGTCGCAGGCAGGGCCCCACTGGTCAGCGTGCCGTACCAAATCTGGCCGGGTGCCTCCCAGGCATTGCCACCCAGTTCCGAGGCAACCACGTAGAAAGCCTTGTTGGGAATACCCGAGTTGATGTGCACTCCGCCGTTGTCCGCGCTGGTCCGCACGTACGTGTCCATGGAGTCCGGCTGGGGATCCTTACCCAGCACATCGTCGTCGTAGGCGGTCCCCGGTGCTTTCATGGACCGCAGGGCGGCGCCCTGGACCTGATCCGTGAAGAGGCCCTCGCCGATCAGCCAACTGGCCTGCCCCGTGGACTCCTGCTTCAGGTACTGCTCCACGAGGACACCGAAGACGTCAGACATGGACTCATTAAGTGCCCCTGCCTGGTTCCGGTAGGCCAGATTGGCCGTGTACTGGGTGACGCCGTGGGCCAACTCGTGGCCAATGACGCTGACGGACTTGGTGAAACGCTGGAAAATTTGGCCGTCACCATCGCCGAAGACCATTTGGCTGCCATCCCAAAAAGCATTGTCATAGAGCTTGCCGTAGTGGACGGTTGCATCCAGGGCGAGCCCGGCATCATCGATGGAGTCCCTGCCGAACACCTCGCCGTACAGGCGGTGGGTGCTCCCAAGGCCTTCGTAAGCCTCATCGGCTGCCACGTCGCCAACGGGCGGGGCCCCTTCCTTACGGACAACACTGCCCGGTAGTGCTTCCGTGGACCCGGCGTCAAAAATGGTCCGCTTGGGAGGGCCGGGCTTGGCTTGGCGGGCACTCGGCGGCGCCGCCGGGATCGGGGCTGTGCGGATGGCCTGCAGGTCCTTGATATGCAGCAGCGACTCTTTGGCGGCCCTGGCGACGGCCCTGAACCGTGGCTCATTCTGGGCAGCTATCTTGCGAAGCATGTACGGCGGAACGATCGAGCACATCATGGCAAACCCCTTTTGGCTGTCGGAAGACCAACTGGATTCAGCCTAAAAGCAGCTGCAGACAATATTGCGGTGTGTGCCCGGCAAGCCCCGAACTGATAGTTGGGCGCCGGGTTGGGCACTTGTGTGGCTGCCGGCAGACAAAAATACCCCGCCAGCACGGCTGGCGGGGTATTCGTTGTGCCCTCGATAGGATTCGAACCTACGGCCTTCTGCTCCGGAGGCAGACGCTCTATCCCCTGAGCTACGAGGGCATCCAGGGTTTCCCCCCGTTGCCGGTGGGACGTCCTAGAGCTTAGCAGCCACTGCACCGCAAATGAAAACGCGGCGCCACGGCGGCGATCCCTCTCCGGGACGACCTGGATCGCTCTCGCGGATCAGTAGCCGGCGAACGAATCCACATGGACCCGGCGCGCTCCCGCCGAGCGGGCCGCAGCCCGCAGGGAATCGACGCTCGCGGGGGATCCTGAGACAAAGACTTCCCGGTCCGCAATGTCCGGAACCAGCTCCTTCAGGCGCACGGCATCGATCCTGGAGGCACCGGCGTCGATCATGAACTCCGGGGGAGCGGAGCCGTCCGCCAACCGGGCGATCACCTTCGCGCCGGAGGCTTCCAACTGCTCCACGCCGGCCAACTCCTCGCGGCCCTTCGCCAGGTACACCACTACGGTGTCCCGCGTTGGGGTGTCGGACGCCAGCTGCGAGAGGAAAGGCGTGATGCCGATTCCAGCAGCGATCAGCAGGACCGGCTTACCGGGCTCGTGCGGCAGGAGGAAGTCTCCACCTACGGCCGTGGCGGAGAGCTTGTCGCCGGGTTTCAGGGCCAGGAGGGCCTTCTTGGCCGTGGACAGAGGCTCGGCGGTGCCAACGCCGAAGGTCACCTCCGGGGCGCCGGGCGCGCTGGTGATGCTGAAGACACGCCGCCGTCCTTTGCCGTCGGAACGCGGGTGTGGCAGGTTCAGCTCCATGAACTGGCCGGCTGCAAACCGCACCGGGCGTTGGGGCTCGAACCTGAACTCCGTAGTGCCCGGAGTGAGGGCCCGCGAACCTTTGAAGGTCAGTTCAACCCCTCCCCGCTGGCCCAGGAAGAAGGCCAGGAGGTTGCCCAGCAACAACGCAAGCTCAGGAGAGTTGGCAACGAAACCGAAGTTGTAAGGAACCGCAAAAACAACGCCGACGACGCCGGCAAGCGTCAGCTGCTGCCAGCGGCGCGGAGGGAGGGTGAGCGGCTCCGACAGCATGAAGCCCACGAAGAACAGCAGCGGCCTCTGTGCCAAGGACTGCCACAACGCCTGCCCGAAAGTCATGCTCCGGCCCATGAGTTCCACTGTGATGATGCTGGTTGCCGCCACCAGGAACACCGTCGCCATCATCAATTTTCGGGTGCGGTACAGGACAACCAGCACGCCGGGGACCAGGAGCCATAGCATCGCCGGAGTGGCGGCCCACCACGTGGCGATGTTCAAACCTGTCAGGCCCGTGATGAACGCGCCGGCCGCTGCTGGATTGAAGATGTGCCGCCCACGGAATGCCAGCGCATATTTGGAAACGCTTGCCACCACGCAGGCCAATGCCACGCCCGCCATGTCAGTGACCGCGAAGGAAGGCCAGAACAGGAAGTACAGCAGCAGCCCCGTGATCAGTGAAGACTCCGTGTGTGGCTTCACACGGAAGACCAGGGCCAGCAACCGGCTGGACGCATAGGTCACCGCCAGGCAGAGTGCCAGGTGCACCACCATCTCCGGAATGCCGAACGTCAACCATCCCAAGGCATCGAGGACCATGCTGTAGGCCACCAGCACGCCCAGCACCCATAGAATCAAGCGGTACATGGTGAAGCGGCCCAACCAGGTGTCCACGCGGGACTTAGCGGCAATCATGTGAACAGTCTCCCCTCGAAGCGGTTCGAAAACGCGGCGGCACCACTGGATGACACCCTGAGCCAGGAGAAGTCGAACTCATCCTCCAATGTGGCCGGTTCCAGCATGAACAGTGCGGTTGCCAGGGCATCCGCCTCCAAGGCGCTCGCAGCCATGGTCCACGTAGCCACCGTCGTGTGGACGGGCCTCCCGGTGGTCCCGTCCAGGACGTGGTGCAGGCCATCGCCCCAGGCTCGGCGATTGGACGCTGAGGCGCAGAGGGCCGAATTACTCAGTTCAACGGTGCCGATGGCCTGGGCGGGGTTATAGGGATGCTCCAAGGCGACCGTCACAGGGTGGGGTCCCGCGTGCAGCATGTCACCGCTCCCATCGACCAGGAACTCAGGATGGCCGTTCGAGCGCAGGACACCGCCCAGCAGGTCCACCAGCTGTCCCTTTCCGGCGGCTCCAATATCCAGGATCACGGGCTCCGAGGAAGTCAACGCTGTGCCTGACCACCGAAGGACGTCCTCCCAGCGCGGCGGGGCCTGGGGAGCGCCGGACGGGGCCAAGGTGTAGGCAGGATCGTAGCCGAGCCGTTCGAGGCTGCTGCCGATCAGGGGCGTCATGGCACCGCCGCTGAGCCGATACAGGACGGCGTAGATGTGATGGAGGGCTATGGCGTGTCCGGGCAACGTAATACTGCCCGGTTCGCGGGACAGGCGGGCCACCAAAGAGTCCGGCCTGAACCGCGAATATGTCCGGTCGTAGTCACGCACTGTTTCCAGCAATTGGTGCCGCACCGCGGGTGCCAGCGCCTCCGGCGTCGAAACCTCCCAGCGCGTCCCGATGCCATCGAAACTGAAGGCGCTCCACTCCGGATCCGGCATGGTGTTACTTGGCCTGGGACTTGATCTGTTCCACGGCCTCGTTGAACCCGCCGGAGGTCAGGGATGAACCAGCCACCTTGGAGACGTTGAGCTCATCGATGTTCTTGCCAACGATTTGCGCCGAGATGCCGCTGGCAAACTCGCCTTGGAACTTTTTGGTGTTCGGGTTGGAGGGGTGTGTGGTGATGTTGACCGCTGACACCGTGCCGCCGGCCAGCGTAAGTTCCACGCCCACGGTCTCCTGGCCGTTGGGGGAGGCGTAGGTGCCATCGGCGCTGTACGTGCCGTCCTTGTACGTCGTGGAGGTGGATCCGGACGCACTGGAAGAAGACGTGGGGCTGGTGGTGCTTGCCTGGCCGCCGTTCTCGGCTGCGGGCGTGGACGCCGTGGATGGCGCCTGCGCTGAGGGGGCGCACCCGGCCACGGCGCCAATCAGTGAAAGGCCGGCAAATCCGGCGTAGAGGCTCTTGCGGAGTGGCGTAGTCATGGTTCTGCTCGTTTCAACTGGACAAGAAATGGTCAAGGGATTGGTACTCGCGGGATGACGGACGATGCCACCTCCTACGTCTTCACAACGTTGAAGTCAGCGTAATGGTTCAGTCTGTGGCGCCCGATATGCGTTCCTGTGCGTTGGCTGTGTCCACATTGTCCACATAAGCGACCCTCAATTCCGCGACTTTGCGGGCCCCCGGTAGGCTAGATGCGTGACTCCCGAAGAACTCTCTGCTGCCATATCCGCCTGCCTTAAGGACGCCGTCTCTACGGGCGAAATCGCCTTGACGGAATCTGCCGTGCCCGACGCTGTGCGAGTGGAGCGACCAAAGAACCGGGATCATGGAGACTGGGCCACCAACATCGCCCTGCAACTCTCCAAGCAGGCCGGGATGAATCCGCGCGAATTTGCCGGCATACTCAGCAATCACCTTCAGGGCATCCCCGGTGTCACAGGGGTGGAAATTGCCGGTCCCGGCTTCCTGAACATCACAGTGGACGCTGCCACAGCCGGTGCCCTGGCCAAGGCCATCGTTGAGGCCGGACCCAGCTACGGCACCAACAAGGCGCTCGCGGGACGCGTGGTCAATATGGAATTCGTGTCCGCGAACCCCACAGGTCCTCTTCATATCGGCCATACCCGCTGGGCGGCCCTGGGCGATGCGATCGCCAGGGTACTGCGCGCCTCAGGGGCCGACGTCACCGCTGAGTACTACATCAACGACGCCGGATCGCAGATGAATGTCTTCGCGAACTCCGTCCTTTCCCGCCTGCACGGCCGCGGCGTTCCGGAGGGTGGCTACCCCGGCGAGTACATCCGCGAGCTCGGCGACGAAGTCCTGAAGGCCCACCCCGACATTCGTGAACTGACGGACGAGGCCGCCCTGCCGGTGATTCGTGCTGCGGCCTACGAGGCCCAGATGGCGGATATCAAAACCACCTTGGCTGAGTTCGGCGTGGAGTTTGACGTCTTCTTCTCGGAGAAGGAACTGCACGACGCCGGTGCGATCGAATCCGCCGTTGCCCGCCTTCGCGAGCAGGGGCACGTCTTCGACGACGGCGGTGCCGTGTGGCTGCGCACCACCGACTTCGGCGACGACAAAGACCGCGTGATGATCCGCGCCAATGGCGAACCGACATATTTCGCCGCGGATGCTGCCTACTACCTTTCCAAGAAAGACCGCGGCTTCACTGAGAAGATCTACCTGCTCGGTGCCGACCATCACGGATACATCAACCGCCTGAAGGCCATTGCGGCCTGCGCGGGCGATGATCCCGAGGTCAACATCGAAGTCCTCATCGGCCAGCTCGTGTCCGTCAACGGCGCCAAGCTGTCCAAGCGTGCCGGCAACATCATTGAGCTCAAGGACCTCATCTCCTGGCTGGGCAAGGACGCCGTGCGCTACTCCCTGGCCCGGTTCCCGGCAGACTCGCCTCTGACGCTGGATCCGGAGTTGCTGAAGAAGCACAGCAACGAAAACCCCGTGTTCTACGTGCAGTACGCCCATGCCCGCTCCCGTGGCACGGCCCGCAACGCTGCCGAGGCCGGCGTGGAGCGCCAGGTCAATGGAGTGGACGCCTTTGACGCCTCGCTTCTTGACCACGCTACCGAAAACGAGCTCCTTTCCTACCTCGGCAGCTACCCGTCCATCGTGGCCAAGGCTGCTGAACTGCGGGAGCCGCACCGTGTGGCGCGCCACCTTGAAGTCATTGCCGGCGCCTACCACCGCTGGTATGACGCCTGCCGTGTGTCGCCGCAGGGTGACGATCCCGTCCTTGATGTGAACCGCACGCGCCTTTGGCTCAATGACGCCACCAGCCAGGTGCTTGCCAACGGACTCGAACTGCTGGGCGTTTCGGCGCCGGAACGGATGTAGGGCAATGAACACAGCAGCTGATCACGCTTCTCCGCTCGCCCCTGAATGGTTGGCGGTTCCCGGAGACCTCAACGCATTGCAGGAACCCATGTGGGCTGCCGGGGTTGAGAGGAACGACGCCGGTGAAGTCACCATAGACGGCATCTCCGTCAGTGAGCTCAAGAAACAGTTCGGAACTCCGCTGTTTGTCATGAGCGAATCGGACTTCCGCTCCCGGGCCAGGGCGTTCAAGGACGCCTTCGATGCCGCCTTCGCGGACATTTGCGGGGGAGTGGACGTCTACTACGCAGGGAAGTCCTTCCTGTGCACCGCTGTAGCCAGTTGGGTGGCAGAGGAGGGCCTGCGACTGGATACGTGTTCCGGAGGTGAACTCGCTGTCGCCGCACGCGCCGGCATCGAGGGACCCCACCTTGGGCTCCACGGCAACAACAAATCCGACTCCGAGATCAACCGCGCGCTGGACATGAAGCTTGGCAGGATCGTGGTGGACAGCCTCGATGAACTCGAGCGGGTTGCCAAGACAGCATCCAGCCGCGGCGAAGTTGCCAAGGTCATGCTGCGCCTGACCCCCGGTGTGCACGCGCATACCCATGAGTTCATCGCCACCGCACACGAGGACCAGAAGTTTGGCCTCTCCATGGCAGAAGACTCCACCGAAGAAGCAGGTCTTTCGGCAGCGGAGGAAGCTGTGGCTGCTGCCACCTCCTATCAAAGCGTTGAGCTGCTCGGCCTGCACTGCCACATCGGTTCACAGATTTTTGAACCGGACGGTTTCGCCGTTGCGGCGGAAAAGCTCCTGGGCTTCCTGGCCGCCATGCAGGCCAAGTACTCCATCGTGCTGCCGGAACTGGACCTTGGAGGCGGCTACGGGATCGCCTACACCCCGGTGGACACTCCGCGCCCGCCGGCCGAGATCGCGCAGGCGATGGCCGCCGTCGTTCGTTCCACGTGTGCCGAGCTGGATATCACGCCGCCGCGCATCTCCATCGAACCCGGACGCGCGATCGTGGGCAGCACGACGTTTACTCTCTACGAAGTCGGCACGCTCAAAACCGTTCGGGTCGACGCCCCCGAGGGTGATGAAGGGCAAAAGAACGTTACGTATCCGCGCCGCTATGTGTCAGTGGACGGCGGGATGAGCGACAACGCCCGTCCGGTGCTGTACGACGCGGATTATTCGGCGATTTTGGCTTCCCGGGGCTCCTCAGCGGCTCCGCAGCTGTCCCGCGTAGTGGGCAAACATTGCGAGAGCGGCGACATAGTTGTTAGAGATGTATATCTGCCCGCGGATGTGGCAGCCGGTGATTTGCTCGCAGTACCGGGTACCGGCGCCTACTGCTGGGCCCTCTCCAGCAACTACAACTACCTGGCCCGGCCCGGCGTTGTCGCTGTACGCGACGGAGCCGCCCGGCTGATTGTCCGCGGGGAAACCGAAGAAGATCTCTTGAACCGCGACATGGGAGTGGCGAATGTCTGAAGTGCGAACCTTGAAGGTGGCCCTGCTGGGCTGTGGCAACGTGGGGGCCCAGGTCGCGCGGATTCTGATTGACGACGCCGAGGCCCTTGCTGCCCGCAGCGGCGCCCGCCTGGAACTTTCCGGCATCGCCGTGCGCACCATCGACGCCCCGCGGGACGTCGAACTGCCCCGTGAACTTTTCACCACGGATGCCGACACGCTCGTCAAGGACGCAGACCTGGTCATCGAACTCATGGGTGGCATTGAGCCTGCCCGTTCGCTGATCCTGACGGCCATCCAGAACGGCGCATGCGTCGTCACCGGCAACAAGGCCCTGCTCGCGCAGGACGGCCCCACCTTGTACGAAGAAGCTGACAAGGCCGGCGTCCAGTTGTCCTACGAGGCCGCAGTGGCCGGTGCCATCCCGATCCTCCGGCCCATCCGCGACAGCCTGTCGGGAGACCGCATCACGCGTGTCCTGGGCATCGTCAACGGCACCACCAACTTCATCCTTGACCAGATGGATTCCACCGGCGCGCAGTTCGCCGACGCGTTGGCTGAAGCCCAGCGTCTTGGATACGCCGAAGCGGACCCGACCGCCGACGTCGAGGGCCATGACGCTGCAGCGAAGGCAGCCATCCTCGCATCGTTGTCCTTCCACACCCGTTTCTCCCTGGACGATGTCTACTGCGAAGGCATCACCAAGGTCAGCGCCGCAGACATCGCTTCGGCCAAGGAAGCCGGGTTCGTCATCAAGCTGCTTGCCATTGCCGAAAAGATCGAAGCCTCCGGGAACGGGAGTGGCATTTCGGTGCGCGTCCACCCCACGCTCCTGCCGCGCGAGCACCCGCTGGCAGCCGTCCGCGGCGCTTTCAACGCCGTCTTCATCGAGGCGGAGAACGCCGGCGAATTGATGTTCTACGGCCAGGGTGCAGGCGGCACCCCGACGGCTTCTGCTGTTCTGGGCGACCTCGTGTCCGCAGCCCGGCGCCTGGTGCTGGGCGGCCCCGGCCGCACGGAAACCACCACGGGGCATGTCCCCGCGCTGTCCATCGACGCCTCCAACACCAGTTACTACATCGGCTTGGACGTAGCTGACCAGGCCGGCGTTCTGGCTCGGATCGCACACATCTTTGCGGAAAACGGTGTCTCCATCGAGATCATGCGTCAGACGATCCACCGCGACTCGGAGTCGAATGTTGAATCGGCTGAGCTGAAGATCGTGACGCACCGGGCATCCGAAGCTGCACTCGCAGCAACCGTCGAGGCCGTCAAGGGCCTGGACGTCATCAATTCTGTGACATCCGTACTGCGGGTAGAAGGGGTCTAAGTGGCTCACCAATGGCGCGGAGTAATCCGCGAATACGCTGATCGTTTGCCCGTAACGGAAGCCACCAAGGTCATTACCCTGGGCGAGGGCGGTACTCCGCTCGTCCACGCGCAGAAGCTCTCCGAGCTCACTGGCTCGGAGGTTTACCTCAAGGTTGAAGGCATGAACCCCACGGGTTCTTTCAAGGACCGTGGCATGACCATGGCCATGACTGCGGCCGTGGAGGCCGGTGCCAAGGCCGTTGTCTGTGCCTCAACCGGCAACACCTCTGCCTCGGCAGCGGCCTACGCAACCGCCGCAGGGCTCAAGTGCGCAGTGCTCGTTCCCGAAGGCAAGATCTCCATGGGCAAGCTGAGCCAGGCCATCGCGCATGGTGCCACCTTGCTCCAGGTAGACGGCAACTTCGATAACTGCCTGGACATCGCGCGCAAGCTTGGCGAGTCCTACCCGGTGTTCCTGGTGAACTCAGTCAACCCTGCCCGTATCCAGGGCCAAAAGACCGGCGCGTTCGAGATCGTCGATTCTCTCGGCGATGCTCCGGACATCCACGTGCTGCCTGTCGGCAATGCCGGCAACATCAGCGCCTACTGGAAGGGCTACAAGGAGTACTCTGCGCCGTTTGAGACAGCCAACGGAACGCTCCCGGCTGTTGCCACCAAGACACCCATCATGTGGGGCTTCCAGGCTGCCGGTGCTGCGCCTTTCGTTGCCGGCCACCCGATCACTGAGCCGGACACGATTGCAACCGCCATCCGCATCGGCAACCCGGCGTCCTGGGACACCGCTGTGGCAGCCCGCGACGAATCCGGTGGTCTGATCGAAGCCGTCACGGACGATGAAATCCTTGCAGCCCACCGTTGGTTGTCCGCCAAGGAAGGCGTCTTCGTGGAGCCAGGCTCGGCCGCCGGCGTCGCAGGCCTCATCAAGAAGCACGCCGCAGGCGAGGTTCCCTCCGGGAAGACCATCGTCATCACCGTTACCGGCCATGGCCTCAAGGACCCCCAGTGGGCCCTCCGCACCGAAGACGGCAGCGATGTCCAGCCCGTCAAGGTGCCCAACGACGTCGTCACCGTTGCCGCGGAACTGGGACTGGAAGAAAAGTAAAAGTGGAATCAACGCAGCCCACCGCGACAGATCGTGCACTCGTCGCGGCAGGCCAGCGGCTGACAGTCAGGGTCCCCGGTACGAGTGCCAACCTGGGCCCCGGTTACGACAGCCTCGGCTTGGCCCTGTCCATTTACGACACCTTGACAGTGGAAACCCTCAGCACCGGAGAGCTCGAGTTCGAGCTCTCCGGTGAGGGGGCTGACACCCTCCCGCGCGACGCCAGCCACTTGGTGGTTCGTGCCATTGACCTGGCACTGGACCGCCTGGGCTTCCAGCGCTCGGGACTGAAAATTACCGCGGACAACGTCAATCCGCACGGGCGTGGCCTCGGGTCGTCGGCCTCTGCCGTGGTCGCTGCTGTGACAGCTGCCAACGCGTTGGTGCCGGAGGAATCGAGGAAGGACCGCGATTGGATCCTGCAGCTGACAAGCGAGATGGAAGGCCATCCTGACAACGTCGCACCGGCGATATTCGGCGGACTGGCGCTGTCCTGGCAGGACAGCGAGCAGTACAGCAGCACGCACGCCGACGTCGTGCCGTCGGTCATCCCGGTCGTAGCGGTCCCGGACTTTGAGTTGTCCACGGAGACCGCACGCGGGTTGCTCCCCGCGTCAGTTGGCCATCATGCG
Source organism: Paenarthrobacter sp. TE4293 (assembly GCF_050435325.1). NCBI lineage: Bacteria > Bacillati > Actinomycetota > Actinomycetes > Micrococcales > Micrococcaceae > Paenarthrobacter > Paenarthrobacter sp. TE4293. The sequence continues at coordinate 191,185 of NZ_JBNJRY010000004.1, read as the reverse complement.
GCAGCCATGAATTCCGGACGCGCAGCCCTGCTGATCCACGCCCTGACGGCGCAGCCGGCGTTCCTGCTCCCGGCTACCGAGGACTATCTCCACCAGAGCTACCGCGCCCAAGCCATGCGCCCCAGTGCCGACCTCATTGGGGCGCTGCGGTCGGCGGGCCATGCAGCCGTTGTTTCCGGTGCAGGGCCTACTGTGATGGTGCTGGCCAACGGGGAAGCCGAAGCCGCCGCAGTGGCCGATTTCATCGTTTCCTACACCGCGGCCAACACACCCGGCATTGGCTGGCGTGTGATGACGCTGGCTGTGGACGTTCAAGGTGCTAGAGTGGAAGTGCACCGCCGGTAAAGCCGCGGGCAGTTCCCTGATTTTGGATCTCGGTGGTTTCGCCGTACCTTTCGTCAACTGTGCCAACGTTGGTGGTGTCGTCTCTTTCCGGCCTGTCTCAGGTGCCGAGATCTCTCTCTGTTCCCTGAATATTCAGCCGGCTGTCCGGGTCACCGGATCCAGTGATGGCGATCAGTATCCGGCCCTGTTGGCCACAATCCATCAGGCACGGCCGAAATCACCGGCTGCAGATCTGAACTGCAGCCCAGAACAAATCATCGCGTCCAGCTCTCGCTCTGGACGCCGTCGAGGGGGAAGGATCCTTCGTGACAGAAACCACTGAGCTGGCTTCAGCTGTGGACACAACATCTTCTGCTGCTGAGTCGTCAACAGCAGCAACCACCAAGAGCAGCGGCCTTGCAGGCCTTAAGCTCGCGCAGCTTCAGGCTCTTGCGAGCCAGCTGGGCATCTCCGGGGGATCGCGGATGCGCAAGGGGGATTTGGTGACAGCCATTTCCGCCCACCGTGCCGGCACCTCGACTACCAAGGCACCTGCCAAGGCCAGCGCCTCGGCCAAGAGTGCCACTACGGTGGCCAAGGAAGCCCCGGCAGTGGAGACGAAGCCTGCCGTGGAGCCCAAGGCCAAAGCCGCCGATAACGGCGCCGTTGCCGAGGCAACCTCCGAGGCTCCGGCCCAGGAAGCTCCCCGCGGCCGTGGTCGTGGCCGTAGCCGCCGCGCCACCAGCGATGGCGTTGTAGCCGCTGCTGAAACCGCAACGGCACCCGCCGAAACCGCAGCTGCCCCTGTAGCTGAGGCTCCGGCAGCAGCCGAAGCCGGCGAGTCCGGCACCGAGCGTCGCCAGCCCCGCACCCGCAACCGCCGCCGTGGCGAAGCGGCTGCGGCCCCGGCCGAAGCTGCAGAGGCTCCGGCAACCGAGCAGCGCACTGACCGCACTGAGCAGCGTGCTGACCGCGCTGAACAGCGTGAGCAGCGTGCTGACCGCGCTGAACAGCGTGAGCAGCGTGCCGACCGCACTGAGCAGCGTGCTGACCGCGCTGAGCAGCGTGCTGACCGCACCGAGCAGCGCGAACAGTCCGAGTCCGGCGACCAGCAGCGTGAACGCCGGGATAACACCCGCGGTCGCCGTGATGACAACAACGACGGCGATGACACCGGCAACCGCCGCAACCGTCGCAACCGTCGCGACCGCAATGACCAGAACGACCGCAGCGACCGTCGCGGGGGTCAGGACAGCCGTGACGGAAACACCCGCAGCGACCGCTTCCGCGACCGCAACGAGCGTCGCCGTGGCCGTGCTCAGGGACCGGACGTCGACGACGTCGAGGTAACTGAAGACGACGTGCTGCTGCCCGTAGCAGGCATTCTTGACGTTTTGGAGAACTACGCGTTCATCCGTACGTCCGGTTACCTCCCCGGGGCAAACGACGTCTACGTTTCCCTGGCACAGGTCAAGAAGTACAACCTCCGCAAGGGCGACGCCGTCGTCGGTGCCATCCGTGCGCCGCGTGACGGCGAAGACCGCAGCCAGCAGTCCGCCCGCCAGAAGTTCAACGCGCTGGTTCGCGTTACTTCCGTCAACGGCAAGACGCCGGAAGAGCTCAAGGACCGCGTCGAGTTCGCCAAGCTCGTACCGCTGTACCCGTCAGAGCGCTTGCGCCTCGAGACGGATCCCAAGAAGATCGGTCCGCGTGTCATCGACCTCGTGGCCCCGATCGGCAAGGGCCAGCGCGGCCTGATCGTCTCCCCGCCGAAGGCCGGTAAGACGCTCATCCTGCAGTCCATCGCGAACGCAATCACCACCAACAACCCTGAGGTCCACCTCATGATGGTGCTGGTTGACGAACGTCCCGAAGAAGTCACGGACATGCAGCGCACCGTCAAGGGCGAGGTTATTGCCTCCACCTTTGATCGTCCCGCTGACGACCACACCACGGTTGCCGAACTTTCCATCGAACGCGCCAAGCGCCTCGTGGAAATGGGCATGGACGTCGTGGTCCTTCTGGACTCCATGACCCGTCTGGGCCGTGCCTACAACCTGGCAGCACCGGCCTCCGGCCGTATCCTGTCCGGTGGTGTGGACTCCGCAGCCCTGTACCCGCCCAAGCGCTTCTTCGGTGCAGCACGCAACATCGAAAACGGTGGCTCGCTCACCATCCTGGCAACGGCCCTCGTCGAGACAGGCTCCAAGATGGACGAAGTCATCTTCGAAGAGTTCAAGGGCACCGGCAACATGGAGCTCCGCCTGTCCCGCCAGCTGGCAGACAAGCGCATCTTCCCGGCTGTGGACGTCAACGCGTCCGGTACGCGCCGCGAAGAGAACCTGCTCTCGCCTGAAGAAGTCAAGATCATGTGGAAGCTGCGCCGCGTCCTTTCCGGCCTGGAGCAGCAGCAGAGCCTTGAGCTGCTGACCAACAAGATCCGGGAGACGCAGAGCAACGTCGAGTTCCTCATGCAGGTACAGAAGACGACGCTCGGAGCGAAGTCGGACAACGACAAATAGCGTTAAGTGGGGTGGGGCCGTCAAGTAATTTTGCCGGCCCCGCCCCTTCGCGTTGCTGCTGACGTACTGCGTACGTCGGCAGCAACGCTACGACAGGCCCGATGCCACTCCCGGGCCGGAAAAATTACTCGACGGCGGTCAGGTCACCTTGGGCGTTGCCGTCACCTTCGCTGGCCGGCTTATTTGAGCGGTTGGTCGTTAATACACCAATCGTCGCAACTAGACTTGTCTGCGAGTCGAAAGAGGTTTGAAAATGTTTGAGTCCGTACAGGGATTGCTTGATGAGCATGCTGCTATTCAGGCGCAGTTGAGCGATCCTGCTGTTTATGCCGATCAATCTGCTGCCAGGAAGTTGGGGCGGCGGTCTGCTCAGCTTCAGGGCATTGTGGAGGCGTACAACAAGTGGCGCGGGCTCAATGATGATCTGGAAGCTGCCAAGGAAATGGCTGACGAGGATCCCGAATTTGCGGCCGAAGTTGTTCAGTTGGAAGAGCAGATCCCCGCGGCCCAGGAGCGGTTGCGCCGTCTGCTGATCCCGCGTGACCCGGACGATGCCCGCAACGTCATCCTCGAGGTCAAGGGCGGTGAAGGCGGCGACGAAGCTGCTTTGTTCGCCGGCGACCTTCTCCGCATGTACATGCGATATGCCGAATCGCGTGGCTGGAAGACCGAAATGATTTCCGCCACCGAGTCCGATCTTGGTGGCTACAAGGACGTTGCAGTCGCCATCAAGGGCAACTCGAACGACCCCGCGCAGGGCGTCTTCGCGCGCTTGAAGTTCGAAGGTGGCGTGCACCGTGTGCAGCGCGTACCCGTGACGGAATCCCAGGGACGCATCCACACCTCGGCTGCCGGCGTGTTGGTTCTCCCGGAAGTCGATGAGCCCGAGGAACTGGAGATCAACCAGAACGACCTCAAGATCGACGTTTACCGTTCGTCAGGTCCAGGCGGCCAGTCCGTGAACACCACCGACTCCGCAGTGCGCATCACCCACTTGCCGACGGGCATCGTGGTGGCCATGCAAAACGAGAAGTCCCAGCTGCAGAACCGCGAAGCCGGCATGCGCGTCCTCCGTGCCCGCCTCCTTGCCCATCAGCAGGAGCAGATCGACGCCGCCAACTCGGAGCAGCGCAAGTCCCAGATCCGCACCATGGACCGTTCGGAGCGCATCCGTACGTACAACTTCCCGGAAAACCGCATTGCGGACCACCGCACCGGGTACAAGGCCTACAACCTTGACGCCGTCATGAACGGTGACCTTGAGCCCGTGATCCAGTCGGCCATCGAGGCGGACGAACAGGCACGCCTGGACGCCATCGGCGAATAGCACCCTGCCTCATAGCAAGAGCAGAGTAGATCCATGACGTTTTACCAAGGCCAGAGCCTCGCGGACGCCGTTCGCGAGGCTACCGCCGTTCTCACCGACGCCGGTGTCCCCACACCGCGCGTGGACGCGGAATTGCTCGCCGAACACCTGCTGGGCGTAGGACTGGGACGCTTGCGGGCGATGTTGCTGGGTGATGCTCCCGCGCCTGACGGTTACGAAGAGCTCGTGCAGGAGCGGGCCGGCCGCGTCCCCCTGCAGCACATCACCGGCGTCGCATATTTCCGGTATCTGGAGCTGCGCGTCGGTCCGGGCGTCTTCATACCCCGTCCGGAAACGGAATCGGTGGTGCAACTGGTTATAGACCACGTCGCAGGAATGTCCAACCCCAAAGTCGTGGACCTTGGCACGGGTTCCGGAGCCATCGCAGGTTCGATCGCCCACGAGGTGCCCGGCGCTGAAGTCCACGCTGTGGAATACAGTACTTTTGCGCATGCTTGGGCTGCGAAAAACCTCAAGCCGCTGGGCGTCACGCTCATACAGGGCGACCTCAGGGATGCGCTGCCCGGGCACAACGGAACCTTCGACGTCGTCGTCTCCAACCCGCCCTACATACCGGCAGAGGCGATACCCACAGAACCGGAAGTTGCGCTGCACGATCCTCCTGAGGCCCTGTACGGTGGGGGAGCGGACGGCATGGAACTCCCGACGGCGGCGGCGGCCTCAGCGGCCCGGCTCCTGAAGCCCGGCGGCTACTTCGTGATGGAACACGCAGAAGTCCAGGCAGGCTGGATCGCCGGGATGCTGCAACGCACCGGACGTTGGACCGAAGTCACCACACACTTCGACTTGAACGGCAAGGAACGTGCAACCAGCGCGGTGCTGGCAAGCACCGCCCCTGATGAGTGAAAGAATAGCGCTGTGACCACAACCTACAATTGCACTTCCGATGACCAGCGGGCTGAAGGACTTCAGCACGCACAGCGTGCCATCAGCGAAAAGAAGTGCATCGTGCTGCCGACGGACACTGTGTACGGTATTGCCGCTGACGCCTTTTCGCCCTTGGCGGTGACCATGTTGCTGGCCTCCAAAGGACGCAGCCGGCAGATGCCTCCTCCCGTCCTCATTCCCAGGATCAATGCCTTGGACGGCCTGGCCACCGACGTGCCGGCCGATGCCCGAGCGCTGGCGCAGGCATTTTGGCCAGGCGGGCTGACCCTGATCCTTCATGCACAGCCGTCCTTGGATTGGGATCTGGGCGACACCAAGGGCACCGTCGCACTCCGTATGCCCGACGACGAAATTGCATTGGAGCTCCTGGGGCTCACGGGGCCGCTGGCTGTATCGTCGGCCAACCGCACGGGGCAGGAAGCAGCCCAGACTGCTTCGGAAGCGCGCATGCAACTCGCCGAATCCGTGGAGGTCTACCTTGAGGGCGGCTTCCGTCCCGTGCAGGGTACCGCGGCACTGCCTTCAACGATTGTTGACGCCACCGCCACCCCGTTCCGTGTAGTCCGCCAGGGAGCCATCTCCCTGGAAAACCTGCGCGCGATCGTTCCGTCGATCCTCGGTTTCGGCGAGACCGTTCCCGCCGACATTGAGGTGCCGGCAGACGAGACCGCAACTGACGCTGTCGCGGAGACGACGGCGGTGGATGATGTGCCTACAGCTGACGATGCGCCCACTGAAGTGACCGAAGCCGGTGTGGCTGACGCATCGCCCCACGAGGATGTGGTCTCCGACGACTATGTGGATCCGCAGCCCCCGCGAGAAGCCAAGCCCGAATGATTCCGGAGCGCCAGCGCGTCCCCGTCCTTGACGTCGACGCTACTCCGTTGCGCGTCAATGAACTTCTTGACGCCCTGGGTGAACTGATTGCTGCCGGGACCACCAGCACTGTCCTCGGACATAACCTGCACAGCATCACGCTGTTTCATTCATGCCCCGATGTCCGTGCACTCTATGAGGAAAGCTCGATAGTCCTTCTGGACGGTGCCCCGGCGACACTGTTGTGGGGAGTGTCCCGCAAGCGTCCGCTGTCGCCCTTGAGCGAAGGAGCCATGGCCTACCGTCTTGGTTCGATGGACTGGATCCCCGAACTTGGCAAGGTTCACGGGCTGCAGCGGGTTGCTGTGGTTGGCGCAGGCAGGGCGGCCAATACCGAAGCGGTAGCCCGACTGCGGGACATCATCCCCGGGGCCACGGTGGATGGCATGCCCGGAGAAGACTGGAATGATGCCCTTGAAGACGCCGTGGTGGGCTGGCTGGCCACGTTCCGGCCTCAACTGGTGCTGTTGGGTTTGGGGATGCCACTTCAGGAGCATGTTCTGCACCGCAGGCTGAAGGAATTGCCGCCGGCGACCTATTGCGCAGTTGGAGGCGCTATCGAGCAGGTTGCCGGCATCCAGAAACTGGCGCCGCGTTGGCTGGGGCGTCTGGGTCTGGAATGGGCCTGGCGGCTGATCCTGCATCCAGGACGGGTTGCTTACAGAGTTTTTGTTGAACCTTGGAAATTGGCCGGCCTGTTGGTTCGCCGCCGTTTTCAACCACCCCAGACCAAAGGCAAGTAAATGACGTCCCAATCTGTTGTGGTTGCTGTCGTGGTGACTTATAACCGGCGCGAACTCCTCCAGACGACGTTGGCGGGCATCGCCGCAGGCAGCCGGGTTCCCGACGCCGTCGTCGTGGTGGACAACGCCTCCACTGACGGAACTGCAGAGTACCTGCGGGGCTATGACGGGCCGCTGGCCACTGATGTGGTGACGCTCAACGCCAACGTGGGCGGTGCCGGTGGGTTCGTGGTCGGCATGGAACGCGCACTGCTGGATCACCGAGCGGACCACGTCTGGATCATGGACGACGACACCGAGCCCCAACCCGGCACGCTTGCCGAAGCGTTGGACGTTTCCAACGCCTATCTGCAGGAAACAGGAGATGAGCCCGCCTTCATCGCCAGCCGGGTCGTCTGGACCGATGGCCGCGACCACCCCATGAATCGGATGCGGCCCCGGATGGGTGCCAGCGAAGAAGCACGCAACGCTGCTGCGCGGGTCGGTGCCACGCAGATCCGCAGTGCTTCCTTCGTGTCAGTCCTGATCCGTGCCGAAGAGATCCGGAAATACGGCCTCCCCATCGCGGACTACTTCATTTGGAATGACGACCTTGAGTACACCGCCAGGGTCTCGCGCCGGGGGACTGCGTTAACCACCAACGCATCGGTGGCCAATCATCACACCAAGGTTTTTGGCGATGCAGGCGCGGACCCGGGCCCTCGCTTCTACTACGAAGTGCGCAACAAGCTGTGGGTGTACACCCGTTCCAGCGCGCTGGCACCGTGGGAAAAAATTCTCTTTACCGGTGCCTCGTTGCGTAACTGGACCCGTACCATCGCTGCTTCGCCCAACCGCAAAGTGCTGCTGGGCGGGCTCTTGAAGGGCTTGCGCCATAGCCTCAAAGCCCCACGCTCCAACGCACAGGTGCTTGAGGGAATCTACGCGTTGCGGAACGTGCAGGAGCCGGCGAGCTGACAGCAACGCAGCCCAACACCAGCCAAAACAGGCGGGGTAGTTGCGGCTGCGTCACAGGGTGGTCACGGCCGTTGGCATTAGTATCGTGACTAGAGTCCACAGAAATCCCGCAACATTCGGCACAGCCGGTGCAGGCATGGCGACGGAGTAGTTCCATTTATCCACAGACAGAATTCCACACCTCAAGGTGCCCGGAAACCACCGGCTTTCACGCGACGCACCGGCTGCGTCCGCTGGTGACCACCTCCGGAACAGTGGGCGGGCTGCTCCCGGGAGCCGCGTCATGATCATGTATCTGCTGATGGCACTCACGGCTGCCGTGGTGTCATACGCGGGAACGTGGGGTGCCCGCGTGGCCGGAAACAAACTGCGCCTGTATCGACCCATCCGCAGCCGCGATATGCATTCCGCCCTGATTTCCAAACTCGGGGGACTGGGCATCTTCGCCGGATTCTTCGCTGCCTTGGTGGTGGCCAGCAACTCTTTCTTCGTGAAGGACATCTTCAGGCACAACGACGCGCCGTGGGGGATCCTGGCCGGTGCCGTGGTGATTGTCGCCGTGGGAGTGGCGGACGACATCCTCGACATCCGATGGTGGATCAAACTGCTGGGGCAGGGTGCCGCTGCCTTCATCGTGGCCATCTGGGGCGTCCGGATGTCGGTGGTGCCCTTCATCCCGGAGCCGATATTCCTTGAGTCTGAAATCCTTCAGATTGTCCTTACAGCTGGACTGATCGTCACCACCATGAACGCCGTCAACTTCATCGACGGCCTGGATGGTCTGGCAGCAGGAGTCGCCATCATTGGTGGCGGAGCCTTCTTCCTTACCGCCTACTGGGTTCACCGGAACAACCCCTCCACGGACAACTCGGACCTTGCGACGCTGCTGATGGCGATCCTCGTAGGCAGTTGCATCGGGTTCCTGCCGCACAACTGGTTCCCCGCGAAGATCTTCATGGGCGATTCCGGGGCCATGCTGATCGGCCTGCTCATGGCCTCCGCCGGCGTAGTAGCCACGGGGCAGATTGGGTCCGGTCTCTACGACCGCGCCAACGGTATCCCCACCATTGTTCCGATTCTGCTTCCTTTCGCCGTCCTGTCCCTTCCCCTTCTGGATTTGGGGATGGCCGTTGTCCGGAGGACGGCCAGGGGGCAGTCGCCGTGGTCGGCCGACCGCGGGCACCTCCACCACAAGCTGGTGGACCTCGGGTACTCGCACCGCACCGCCGTCGTCATGCTGTACGTCTGGACGTGCATCCTGGCCTTCGGTGGTGTCGCCTTTGCCGTCTTCCCATGGCAAATTGTGCTCATCGTGATCATCGCTGCAGCGCTGATCATGGCTGCAGTGACGGCCTGGCCCTACTTCACGCGGAACTCGACGCGACCGGGGGAGTAGTTGTGACGGTCGGTTATGGTCACAGTTCTATCTCATGTAGAATTCTTTCTGCGGACAGTCACTCGCCCGTAACCCCACTTTGAGAATATGGCACCTGTGCCACGAGGATTGGTATCCCCATGACATCCAACGCCGAAACCGGACGCCCGTCCGGTAAACGTGGTGTTGGATCAATGGGCCAGCCATCCTCCTTGTGGCTTCGGCTGCTTTTTCTAAGCGCGGCAGCAGCCGTAACGGCTACTGCCGTCACGTGCGTGATCGCAGCCATCATGAACGGCGGGCAGGGCGCGCTTTCAGCCGCGTTCGGCGCCGCGCTGGTCATGCTTTTCTTTGGCATCAGCCTCTTGATCGGCCATTTCGTTGGTCGAAACAACCCTTCCGGCGCTGTTGGACTCTTTGTTGCCACGTACTTCATCAAAGTGATCGGGTTCGCTGTCGTGCTGTTTGTGCTCGGCGCACCGGACTGGCTTCACCACCGCTGGTTCCTGATTGGAGCCGTGGTTGCCGTTGTCTTCTGGCAAGCTGCCGAAATCTACGGTTTCAGCAAGGCCCGCCTCCAGATCTACAACGATCCTGCTGAGCAGAAGGGTAGCCCGGATGTCTCCGCGTAAGCGTTACTCACGCCCGGCTGCAGCTGCCCGGCAATCTGGAAAAGCCAATGAATCCGCTGAAGCCGGAAACGACGGCGGATACAACGCCGGCATAGCCGTCTTCAGCTACATCATTGGCGGGATCATTGTCTGGAGTTTGATAGGCTGGGGTCTGGATAATCTGTGGGGGACCCGCTGGATTGTGCTCCTTGGCGCTCTGCTGGGAGCCGCAGGAGGGTTCTATCTTTCCCATATGCATGGCCTCACCAGGCAAAGCTCCTCTTCTGGCGAGAGCAACGCAGACAGCGGTCCGTCCACGGACGGGGACAGTAATGCCAAATAATTTCACATGGATTGTGGATGCGTCCAACGCGTCCGGATTCCAACCAATGCCCAATGATGGACACAGCAGAGAGGAAACGCGTTGATCGCGCTTGCGCTCCCCGCCCAGGATTCGGGGTCATTCACCCCACCCGGAATCGACGAAATGCACCTGCCGGCAATCCTGCCTTGGGGTGCGCACGACGGATTCTCCAAGCAGATGCTGCTGGTGATCCTTTCGGTCGTCATTATCGCTACATTCTTCATCCTCGCTGCACGTAAGCAGCAGCTGGTTCCCGGCAAGCTGCAGTTCGCAGGCGAGATGGCCTACGGCTTCGTCCGCAACAGCATCGCCAAGGACATCATCGGCGGCAAGGACTTCATCAAGTACGTCCCGCTGCTGTTCAGCTTGTTCTTCTTCATTCTGGTGAACAACATCTACGGCGCCATCCCTGTGATCCAGCTGCCGAGCTTCTCGCACGTCGGCGGCGCCTACGTCATGGCCGCCATCGTTTATGTCACCTGGATCGCGATCGGTCTGAAGAAAAACGGAATCAAGTACTTCAAGCTCGCTACGGTTCCGTCCGGCGTGCCGTGGTACATCCTCCCGATCGTTGTTCCGATCGAAATCATCTCCAACTTCCTGGTCCGCCCTGTCACGCACAGCCTCCGTCTGTTCGCGACCATGCTGGCCGGCCACTTGATCGTGATGCTCGCCGGCTCCGGCATCGAGTTCCTGGTCATGCAGGAGAACGTGCTGCTCAAGGGCGCGTCGGTTCTGGTGCTTGTCGGCGCCATCGCCATGTACATGCTTGAGGCATTGATCATGGCGCTGCAGGCCTACGTGTTCACCCTGTTGACCGCGATCTACATCGAAGGCGCCCTGCACGCCGACAGCCACTAAGGCTCCCAACACTTCCCCTCGCGGGGATGAAGCAACCCAAACAACCTGCCGCACGGGCGGCATCTTGAAAGGAAGAAAAAATGGAAGGCACCATCAACGGCTCCCTCAACCTCATCGGCTACGGTCTCTCGGCCATCGGCGGTGGTATCGGTGTGGGTCTCGTGTTCGCCGCGTACATCAACGGTGTTGCACGTCAGCCGGAAGCTCAGCGCGTGCTGCAGCCGATCGCGTTCCTCGGCCTGGCACTGACTGAAGCTCTTGCCATCCTCGGCCTGGTCTTCGCCTTCGTTCTTTCCTAGTCCTAAGAACCAAGCGAATCCAAGCACGAGTAGATAGGACGGGTGAAATATGAATCAGCTGATCATCTCAGCCGCCACTGAAGGCGAGGCCAAGGGCAATCCGCTTATTCCCAATGTCTGGGAAATGGGCGTTGTCCTCGTCGGCTTTGCGGTCCTCATGTACATCGTGGTCAAGTTTGTTGTCCCGATGTTCGAGAAGACCTTCGCAGAGCGTGCCGAAGCGATCGAAGGTGGCATTGCAAAGGCCGAAGCGGCCCAAGCGGAAGCTTCTGCAGCTCTTGAAGAGTACAAGCAGCAGCTCACCGATGCCCGTGCCGAAGCCAACCGCATTCGTGAGGAAGCACGCGCCGAAGGCGCGCAGATCCTCGCTGATCTGAAGGCAAAGGCTGCGGCAGAGTCTGCACGCATCACTGAGCAGGCACACGCTGCCATCGAATCGGAGCGACAGGCAGCTGTTGTCTCGCTTCGTTCCGAGGTGGGCACGCTGGCCACCACGCTGGCCGGCCGCATTGTTGGTGAAGCACTCACCGACGATCAGCGCGCCGCACGTGTTGTGGACCGCTTCCTGGCAGATCTGGAGACCCAGAGCGCAGGTGCAGCTAAGTAATGGCAGGTATATCGAGCGAATCGCTGACCACAGCGCTGGCGCAGTTGGAAGCCAAGCTTCCCTTTGCCTCGCTGCAGTTGGCTAAGGACCTCTTCGGAATCCTGGGAACGGTGGACAGCTCGGCTGGCTTGCGCCGCGCCCTGACTGACCCGTCCCGTTCCGGTGACGAGAAGTCGGCGCTGGTCAAGCAGCTGGTTGGCGGAAAAGTCTCCGCTGATGCTGCTGAAATTGCGGGCGGACTGGCCAGCTCACGCTGGGCATCGGCACGCGATATCGGCGATGCACTCGAGACGCTTGCCGCCACGGTTGTCATTGCCGTAGCTGAAAACAAGTCGGCCGTTTCTGCCTCCGGTATCACGGGGCTGGAAGAGCTGGAAAACGATCTGTTTGCCTTCAACCAGGCCGTCGCTTCCAGCCACGAAGTACAACGTGCTCTGTCTGAGCCGCAGGCATCGCCCGCGGCAAAGATTGCACTGGCCGAGAAGCTTGTTCCTGGCAGCAGCGAGGAAGCAAAGGTTCTCATCAGCCAGGCAGTGACGCAGCCGCGCGGTGTCAAGCCGAGCAAGCTCGTCGAGTCTTTCGCCAAGCTTGCAGCCAAGCGTCAGCAGCGCTGGATTGCAACTGTCAGCGTTACCCGTCCGTTGACGGAAACGCAGGCCAGTCGTCTGCAGGCCGGGCTTGACGCCCTGTATGGCCGCGAATTGAAGGTCAACGTCAATGTTGACCCCGCACTGATCGGCGGGATCCGTGTTCAGGTTGGTGACGAAGTACTCGATGCTTCAGTTATCGCCCGCCTGACCGAACTCCGCCGTCAGCTCGCTGGCTAGCGAAGACAAAGCACAACTTAACTGATATAAAACCCGGTCATCGTGAGCAACGATGATCACGAAAACAGGAGAGCAGGGACTGCAGATGGCCGAATTGACCATCAACGCCGACGACGTCCGTAATGCGTTGAACGAGTTCGCGGCGTCCTACGAACCCGGTAACGCAGAGCGCGTAGAGGTTGGTCGTGTGACCACCGCAAGTGACGGCATCGCCCGTGTTGAGGGTCTTCCCTCGGTCATGGCGAACGAGCTGCTTCGCTTCGAAGATGGCACGCTGGGCCTGGCCCAGAACCTTGACGTCCGCGAGATCGGTGTCATTATCCTCGGTGACTTCACCGGTATTGAAGAAGGCCAGGAAGTTCACCGCACCGGTGAAATCCTGTCCGTTCCGGTTGGCGACGCCTTCCTGGGTCGCGTTGTCGACCCGCTGGGCCAGCCGATTGACGACCTTGGCGAAATCAAGGCCGAAGGCACCCGCGCACTGGAACTCCAGGCTCCGGGCGTTACCGAGCGCAAGTCGGTTCACGAACCGATGCAGACCGGCCTCAAGGCTATCGACGCCATGATCCCGATCGGCCGTGGCCAGCGTCAGCTGATCATTGGTGACCGCCAGACCGGTAAGACGGCCATCGCCGTTGACACCATCATCAACCAGAAGGCCAACTGGGCTTCGGGAGATGTCACCAAGCAGGTTCGCTGCGTCTACGTAGGTGTCGGCCAGAAGGCTTCCACCATCGCAGCCGTCCGCCAAACCCTTGAGGACCACGGCGCACTGGAGTACACCACCATCGTGGCATCTCCGGCATCTGACCCCGCTGGCTTCAAGTACTTGGCACCGTATGCAGGTTCGGCCATCGGCCAGCACTGGATGTACGGCGGCAAGCACGTTCTGGTGATCTTCGATGACCTGTCCAAGCAGGCCGAAGCTTACCGCGCCGTGTCCCTGCTGCTTCGTCGTCCGCCGGGACGCGAAGCCTACCCGGGCGACGTCTTCTACTTGCACTCCCGTCTGCTGGAGCGTTGTGCCAAGCTCTCCGACGAGCTCGGTGCAGGTTCGATGACCGGTCTGCCGATCGTCGAGACCAAGGCAAACGACGTCTCCGCCTACATCCCGACCAACGTGATCTCCATTACCGATGGCCAGATCTTCCTCCAGTCGGACCTCTTCAACGCCAACCAGCGCCCCGCTGTTGACGTTGGTGTGTCTGTCTCCCGCGTTGGTGGTGCTGCACAGGTCAAGTCCATGAAGAAGGTCTCCGGTACCTTGAAGCTGGACCTGGCCCAGTACCGCGACATGCAGGCATTCGCCATGTTCGCCTCTGACCTGGATGCTGCTTCCCGTCAGCAGCTGACCCGTGGTGCACGCCTGATGGAACTGCTGAAGCAGGGCCAGTACTCGCCGTTCCCGGTCGAGAACCAGGTCGTGTCCATCTGGGCCGGCACCAACGGCTACTTGGACGACGTTCCGGTTGAGGACATCAGCCGCTTCGAGTCTGAGTTCCTGGAGCACCTCACGCACAAGTCCTCCATCCTGACCACGCTGGCCCAGACCAACGTCCTGGATGACGACACCGCTGCAGCCTTGAAGGAAGCAATCGTTTCCTTCAAGAAGGGCTTCTTCGGCGAAGGTGACAACCACTTGGTTGGCGCCGGCCACGAAGAGCACGCAGCGATCTCCGGCGGCGACGTCGACCAGGAAAAGATCGTCAAGCAGAAGCGCTAGTTCCGAAAACCTGCTCTGCCGGGGTCCTCAAGGACCCCGGCAGGGCAGCACATCGGGAACTTAGGAAAGGATAAGTATGGGAGCCCAGATTCGGGTCTACCGTCAGAAGATCAGCTCGACGACGTCGATGCGCAAGATCTTCAAGGCGATGGAACTGATCGCTACCTCGCGCATCGGTAAGGCCCGCGCCCGCGTAGCAGCTTCACTGCCCTACGCGAACGCGATTACCCGCGCCGTTTCTGCTGTCGCAACTCAGAGCGAAATCGACCACCCGCTGACCACCGAACCGGAGCAGATCCGCCGCGCCGCTGTCCTGATCATTACATCGGACCGTGGCCTTGCAGGATCCTACTCCGCGAGCGTGCTCAAGCAGGCTGAAGGTCTCACCGAGCTTCTTCACGCAGAAGGCAAGGAAGTCAAGGCGTACCTGGTTGGCCGCAAGGCGCAGGCGTACTTCGATTTCCGCAACCGATCATACGCCCGCGTATGGACCGGTGGCACGGACGCACCGGAATTCGAAACCGCGCAGGAAGTCGGAGCTGCACTTCTTGAAGACTTCTCCACAGACTTCGAAGAGGGTGGCGTGGACGAAATCCACGTTGTTTACACCCGCTTCAAGTCCATGGTCACGCAGGAGCCCACGGTCATCCGTTTGCTTCCGCTGGAGGTCGTCGAAGAGGAAGCAGCCTCGGAATCCGAGCTGTTGCCGTTGTACGAGTTTGAACCGGAAACAGAGCAGGTGCTTGACGCACTGCTTCCGCGTTACATCGAGTCCCGCATCTTCGCAGCCATGCTGCAGGCCGCTGCTTCCGAGCTCGCAGCCCGCCAGCGTGCCATGAAGTCGGCCGGTGACAACGCTACGGATTTGATCAAGAAGTACACGCGCCTTCGCAACACGGCCCGCCAGGCCGAGATTACGCAGGAGCTTTCCGAAATCGTTGCCGGCGCCGACGCCCTCGCGTCCTAGCCTGCACCGGATTCGGCTCGAAGCCGCACCTGCAACAAACAGATAAACTTAACCCCACGCCATCTACTGAGTGAAGTGAGAGAGATGACTGCCACTGCTACCGAAC
Source organism: Paenarthrobacter sp. TE4293 (assembly GCF_050435325.1). NCBI lineage: Bacteria > Bacillati > Actinomycetota > Actinomycetes > Micrococcales > Micrococcaceae > Paenarthrobacter > Paenarthrobacter sp. TE4293. The sequence continues at coordinate 175,748 of NZ_JBNJRY010000004.1, read as the reverse complement.
ACGTAGCAACGGCCGGTGCCACCGGCCGCATTGCCCGTGTTATTGGTCCGGTTGTCGACGTCGAATTCCCGGCTGACGCAATCCCCTCGATTTACAACGCTCTGACCACTGAGATCACTCTCAACGGCCAGACCAAAACCATCACGTTCGAGACCTCCCAGCACCTGGGTGACAACCTCGTCCGCGCCATCTCCCTGCAGGCTACCGACGGACTCGTCCGCGGCACCACTGTCCAGGACTCCGGCGCTCCGATCTCCGTGCCCGTCGGCGACGGCGTCAAGGGCCACATCTTCAACGTTCTCGGCAAGCCGCTGGACGTCGAAGAGTCCGAGATCAAGGCTGACGCCTACTGGCCGATCCACCGCAAGGCTCCGTCCTTCGCTTCCCTCGAGGGCTCCACGGAGATGCTCGAGACCGGCATCAAGGTCATCGACCTTCTCACCCCGTACATCAAGGGTGGAAAGATCGGCCTGTTCGGCGGCGCCGGCGTTGGCAAGACCGTTCTGATCCAGGAAATGATCACCCGTGTTGCCCGCAACTTCGGTGGTACTTCCGTCTTCGCCGGTGTCGGCGAGCGTACCCGCGAGGGCAACGACCTCTGGGTTGAAATGGAAGAAGCCGGCGTCCTCAAGGACACCGCCCTTGTCTTCGGCCAGATGGATGAGCCGCCGGGAACGCGTCTGCGCGTGGCCCTGTCGGCGCTGACCATGGCGGAGTACTTCCGCGATGTTCAGAACCAGGACGTGCTCCTCTTCATCGACAACATCTTCCGCTTCACGCAGGCTGGTTCGGAAGTTTCCACGCTGCTCGGCCGTATGCCGTCGGCTGTGGGTTACCAGCCGAACCTTGCTGACGAGATGGGCCTCCTCCAGGAGCGCATCACCTCCACCAAGGGTCACTCCATCACGTCGATGCAGGCCATCTACGTGCCGGCTGATGACTACACCGACCCGGCTCCGGCAACGACCTTCGCACACCTCGACGCGACCACGGAACTTTCCCGTGAAATCGCATCCCGTGGTCTGTACCCGGCCGTTGACCCGCTGACGTCGACCTCCCGTATTCTGGATCCCCAGTACATCGGCAAGGACCACTACAACACGGCTGTCCGTGTAAAGCAGATCCTGCAGAAGAACAAAGAACTCCAGGACATCATCGCCATCCTCGGTGTCGACGAACTGTCTGAAGAGGACAAGATCGTCGTGTCGCGTGCACGTCGTATCCAGCAGTTCCTCTCCCAGAACACCTACACCGCCAAGCAGTTCACCGGCGTCGAAGGCTCCACCGTTTCCATCAAGGACACGGTTGAAGGCTTCACGGCTATCTGCGACGGCGAGCTGGACCACATCGCAGAGCAGGCGTTCTTCAACGTCGGCGGCCTGGATGACGTCGAGCGTAACTGGGCCAAGATCCAGGAACAGACCAAGTAGTATGGCTGAGCTCGAGGTTGAGATTGTCGCAGCGGACCACTTCGTGTGGTCCGGTGCGGCCAAGATGGTGAAGGCCCGCACCAGCGATGGTGAAATCGGAATCCTGCCGGGCCACTCGCCCCTTTTGGCCATCATGGCTGAGGGCGAGCTGGCAATCCAGCCGGTTTCCGGTGATCGCATTGCAGTAGTTGTTGACGGTGGATTTTTCTCCGTAGACAACGATCGCGTGGTCATTGTTGCTGACAACGCCAAATTGGGCGAAGCGGCTACAGCGGGGATCCGATAGCACGACCTTGATGGACGATTCCCTTATTCCGTTCATCGCTTTGGCAACAGCGTTCACGTTGCTGATCATTTCACTGTGCCTGTTCGGGGTGCGCCGCTTCAACCTGCGGCGTGCCCTGGGCACGGTAGACGCCTCCATTTGCACGGCTGGAAACAGCTGGCAGATGGGGGTTTGTCGTTATCAGGACAATGAGCTGGAGTGGTTCCGCTTGATGTCCCTGAGCGTGATCCCCAAGCACAGATTTACGCGCAGCTCGCTCGAACTTCTGGGGCGGCGCAAACCCACGGATGATGAACTCGTCAAAGTGCAGCCCGGCGTCGTGGTGGTTGAACTGCAGTACGAAGGCAAGAAGTTCATGTTGGCCATGAACTTTGATGCGTATGCAGGATTGTCCTCCTGGCTGGAGGCCGGGCCGGTCATCGGCGTCGGCACCTGGCGTTAGGCGCCATGGATTTTCTTTCGGACGTCAGCCTCGTTGGTGGTCCGTTCCTCTGGTTCAGTATCGCCTGCGGTGCTGCCGGTGGGGCGTACCTCCTGTGGCGACGACGCCGTTCGTGGCCACTCGTCGTGGTGGCCTCGCTCGCGATATCCGCCGGCATCGTGACGCTGGTTCACTGGATCCTGGTGGACCTCATGGCCGCGTTTTCGGAGAACCTGCCCTTTGAAACGCTGGCTTGGTCCGTGCCGGCTGTTGCCGCCATCCTCCTTTGCGTTGCGCGCTTTCCCCGCACGGCCGCAAGAGGGCGTTGGCTCAGCGTCCTTGCGATGCTCGGTGTCGTGCTTCTGAGTGCGGTCCAAGTGAACCTCTACTTCGGGTTGAACAACTCGGTAGGCGATTTGCTGGGTACTGCAGTGGCCCGCATTCAGCCCTTGGAAGCCAGCCTCAAACGGAGCCCCGAGGGCAAGGCCCATCCAGCCCTTGACGCGTGGAAAGCGCCCGAGGGTATGCCCGGCAGCGGGATCCTGCGCAAGGCCGACATCCCCGGAACCACCTCCGGATTCACTGCGCGGGAAGCGTACATCTACCTACCCCCCGCTTATCAGACGGAATCCCGACCAAAACTCCCTGTGCTGGTACTTTTCTCCGGCCAACCCGGTGGCCCCGCGGACTGGCTGACGGGCGGCCAGCTTCGTATGCAGCTCGACCGCTTTGCTGAAGCCCACCACGGCGTGGCCCCGGTGACAGTTGTGGTGGATCCGAACGGGTCCAGCAGTGCCAACACGATGTGCATGGACAGCCACATTGCCCCGGCGGACACCTATCTCTCCCACGACGTTCCTACCTGGATCAGCTCCACACTTGATGTCTCCGATGACCACAAGCAGTGGGCTGTAGGCGGCTTTTCGTTCGGGGGCACATGCGCGCTGCAGATGGGTACGTCCCACCCGGATATTTTCCCGTCGATTCTCGCCTTCTCGGCAGAGCGGGAGCCGGCGCTGGCCAAGGATCGAAACAAGACCATTCAGGACTCGTTCGACGGCGACGTCGAGGCTTTCGAGTCCAAGACGCCTTTGGTGTTGATGCAGGAGCGTCAATACCCGGGAAGCGGCGTGTATCTCGCCGCCGGCGAAACCGACCATGAGTTTACCGACTACATGCATGAGCTCGCCGCTGCGGCAAGGAATGCGGGCTTCGAAACCGAGGAGCACTCCATCCAGCACGCAGGGCATTCCTGGGATGCTGTGGTCAGAGGGATGCCGGGCGCCTTGGGCTTCCTTTCGGACCGGTGGGAGTTGCCGCAGTGAGCCTGGCCCTCAAGGGTGTTATCAAGCCTGCCTTGCTGCAGGCAGGCAAGCATTTGCGGGCCACGCCGTTCACCCTGCTGGTGCTGGTCTTGTTTGTGGCGTTGTCCCTGGTGTCCGGGAGTTTCCTGTCTGGTCCGCCTGAGCAGTGGCTTGCCTTCGCTGGAGTCTCATTGGAGGGCCTCCGGTCCGGCGAATGGTGGTCCATCTGGACATCGCTGTTCTTCACCACCAATCCACTGGCTTATGCCACGGCCATCCTGATGATTCTGTTCCTTCTGGGCCTTGCTGAGCGGCGCCTGGGGTCCCTCAAAACAGCAGGGGTTTTCCTGGGCAGCCAGTTCGCGTGTGTGTCTGCATTCCTGCTCGTCACGCAGGTGGCACAGCATTCCGACGACGGATGGCTCTCCCGGATGGCAGACACCCGCCTCATTGGACCGTACGGTGCGGCGCTGGCTACTGCCCTGGCTGCCAGTGCGCTGCTCACCACGCTGTGGCAACGGCGCTTGCGCACGGTGACACTTTCGGTGTCGTTGCTCTTGGTGCTGTACGTCGGGCACGCGGAGACCGTGGTTGGTTTCCTGGGCGCGCTGATCGGCTTGGCCGCCGGGTGGTGGATGCAGAGCAGCCAAGGACATCTCCATCTCCATCGGTCCACGGGGAGGGAAGTACGCAATCTCCTGTCCTTAACGATGGCCATCTTCGCTGTGGGTCCTATCGTGACCGCCGCAGCAAAAAGCCCATCAGGGCCCCTTGCCTTGCTGCGGGATGTCATTCTGAATCCTCTGCCCACGCTCAGCCAGTTGGAAAGCACCTGCGGCGGAACCATTGATGTGGCCTGCTTGGAGGTGGGCCGGCAGGCCTACACAGGCCCGTTCGGTTTGGCCTTGGCAGTGGTGCCCGTGGTCTTGCTTTTGATTTGTGCTGACGGCATGCGGCGCGGACGCAGGCTGGCGTTGGGGATCGCGATCGCAGTCCAACTGGTGGTAGTGGCGTTGTCGGCCATCTACCTTGGCCTGTTTGCCGGGATGCCCAGACTCCAGGGACGTCCCCACGTGCCCATGTTGAACTCTGCTGTGGTTCATCTCCTTCCCCTCGTCCTCGTGCCGCTGGCATTGGCTGTGCTCCTTTTCGCCTACCGTGGGCACTTTCGGGTGATGTCCTCGGATCGCCTCCGGCGCAGGATCTTCTGGCTCGTCGGCCTGACGGGGGCCGGGCTCAGCCTCACCTACACCGGTGTGTGGCTGGCCTCTGGAGGCATGGACCGCGACGGCGGGTTGTTGGGCTTGGCTGCCGAACTTGCCAGGCAGTATCTCCCCGTCCCCCTTCCGGGCGTGTACCGAAAAGTCTTCGCCGAGCGTGACGTCGTGGAGGTTTTCCTCTTCTCCTACTCCGGCACGGTCTTCTGGCTCGTGGCCTTGGTGGCCGTATGGATCTTGCTCGTCCGTGGACACCACGCCGGAGGACTCGACCATCAAGCCCGCGAGAGAGCCCGCAGCCTGGTGAAGGCAGGGGGCGACTCCCTGTCCTGGATGGCGCTGTGGGAGCCGAACAAGTACTGGTTCACCGCGGACGGAACCGGGGGAGTGGCCTACCAGCTGCATGGTCACGTGGCGTTGACGTTGGCGGGCCCGTTTGGTTCAGTCGGGCACCACCTGGAAACAGCCCGGGGTTTCCTGGAGTACTGCTCACAGCAGGCGCTGATACCGTGCTTGTACTCCTGCACCGATGAATTGTGGCCGATGCTGCAGGGGCGTGGGTTCCGCCGCGTGGCCGTGGCACAGGAAACCCGCCTGCGGATCAGGGGCCTGGAATTTCGCGGCAAGGAATGGCAGAACGTCAGGACGTCCTTGAACCGGGCAGCCAAGCTGGGGATCACAGCCAAGTGGGGCCGCTACTCCGAGCTTTCCCACGGTGTCCGGGCCCAGGTTACTGAGGTCTCAGAGGAGTGGGCAGCCCAGAAGAAGATTCCTGAAATGGGCTTCACCTTGGGTGGTCTGGACGAGCTGGAGGACGATGACGTCCTGTGCTGCGTTGCAGTGGATGACGCAGGATTCGTCTATGGGGTCACCAGTTGGCTGCCGGTTTACGAGGAAGGCGAGGTTGTCAGCTGGACGCTGGACTTCATGAGGCGGCGCGGGGACACCTTCCCGGGGGTCATGGAATTCCTGATTGCCTCGGCCATCCTGCACCTGCGTGGCTCTGTGGAGGTCATCTCCCTGTCAGGTTCGCCCTTGGCCCGGGAGAAGGGCGAAATCGAACAGCAAGCGGAAGGGCTGGCCGGAATTCTTGACGTTGTGGGGCAAGCATTGGAACCGGTTTATGGATTCAGGTCGCTGGCTTCTTTTAAGTCGCGGTTCCAACCCGAGTACCGAACGTTGTACATGTATTACCAAGACCCGCTGCACCTTCCTGCAATGGGCCGGGCTCTCAGCCGCGCCTATCTTCCGGGATTGTCGGTACGTCATTCCGCGAGGCTGCTCCGTACCCTCGTTGGTTGAATAGTCAACGCACATTCACAACGACGTTTTGGTGTTTCTTCATGGTTAGTAACAGTCGTTGTTGAAATATCAGACATTATCGGCCTTAAACACGTTGACCCCGGCATAAAAGCCGGGGTCAACGTGTTTGTTGAATCTGCAACAAGCAGGATTCAACAGGTAAGGCTAGACGACGGTAACGCCGGTTGCCTGGGGGCCCTTGGCGCCCTGACCGATCTCGAACTGAACGCGCTGGTTCTCGTCGAGGGTCTTGAAGCCGCCGGTCTGGATCTCGGAGTAGTGAACGAAAACGTCCCCATCCGAGTCATCCGGGGTGATGAAGCCGAAGCCCTTTTCAGCGTTGAACCACTTGACGGTTCCCAGTGCCATGTATTTCTCCTCATTGTGGAACATCAGTCCGATACACCTCGTACCGGCTTTGTTACTCCGCGAGAAGACCTTGGATTCCGGCCGGGCCGGGGCCCGGTTGGTTTCGCAGGAGCTTCACGCTCGCAACTCGTCTTGCGAGCATGAAAACCACCTACACAAAGACTGCTACAACACTTTCATGTGCCCTGCCGGAGGTCAACGGTCTTTTGGGCAATTCGGGAAAATTTTCGGTAAAAAGAAGGTAACGCAGGTGCTTTCAATTCACGCTATGACAACCACGCGCCGTTGCGCATGACGCCGGTGAGTTCCAGATCTTCGTTAGTAACAACGACGTCGGCGCGCAGGCCGCGGCGAAGTCCGCCTATTTCGTCGGAAAGTCCCAGGACAGCCGCGGGCACCGCAGTTGCGGAACAAATGGCGTCAGGAAGTCCGACGCCGGCCGCGACTGTTTTGCGGACAACCTCCAGGAGGGTGGCGGTGCCACCAGCGATGGAACCCGTGGAGTCCAACGTGGCGACACCGTCGCTGACGGTCACCGGGGAGGGGCCCAGCATGTAGCTGCCATCCGAAAGGCCCGCAGCGGCCATGGAGTCCGTTACCAGGACGATGTTGGCGGCGCCAACCAACTGGAAGACGGTGGCAACGGTGCTGGGGTCCAGGTGTGTGCCATCGGCGATCAGTTCCACCACGGCCTTTCCTTCCTGCGCCATCCGAAGGCATGCCGCAACTGGTCCCGGCGCGCGGTGGTGCAGGGGAGGCATCCCATTAAAAAGGTGCGTCACGGTGGGAAGCGAGCTGACGCCGTCGAACCCGGCTGATTCCAGCCCCTCGCGGGCGGCGGCCAGCGAGGCCGCGGCCGTGGCGTCGTCGCAATCCGTGTGGCCCAACGAGGGAGTGACGCCGTGGGAGGTCATCAGGTCAACCAAGGCAGCGGCGCCCGGAAGCTCAGGGGCGTAGGTCATGGTGGCCAGCTTGCCGGCGGCGGCTCCGACGAGCTCTTCCATGAGGTCGAGGTCCGGCTCCAGCAAGTAGTCGGGATTCTGGGCTCCGCAGCGGGCATGGGACAGGAACGGACCTTCGAGGTGTATTCCGGCCACCAGGCCTTCGTCGGCGAGCTTGACGTACAGCTGGATGCCGCGGAGGAGGTCTTCCGGGGGAGCGGTCACCATGCTGGCGAGGAAGGTAGTTGTTCCCGAACGGTGCAGGAAGTCGACGGCTTTACGCGCCGAGGACTCTTCCCCGCCAGGGAAGTCCCCGCCGTTTCCTCCGTGGCAGTGCACGTCCACCAAGCCCGGGATCAGGTAGCTGCCGCTGGGGACGCCCAGGCGCACGGCGCTCTGGAAACCTTCAAAAGCGGCGGGATCAAAGTCGTCCGCCGGGCCGGCGTAAGCGATCCGGTCCCCTTCTATGGCAACGAGGCCGTCCTCCACCACCTCGCCGTCGCTGACAAGCGTTCCTTTGATGATCTGGTGGCTTGGCGCGGAAGATGTGGGCAAACGATCTGCGGCAGTCATGTTCTTGATTCTAGTGGCCTGCAGCACACGCGCCCGGGGAAGGGCTTAGAAGAGCCGCGACTCGCTGTCATCCACGCCCCGCATGGCGTCATAATCAAGCGTGACGCAGGCGATTCCACGGTCATTGGCCAGGACCTTGGCTTGGGGCTTGATCTGCTGGGCCGCGAAAATCCCGCGGACCGGAGCCAGCAGGGGATCGCGGTTAAGCAGTTCCAGATACCGCGTGAGCTGTTCCACGCCGTCGATGTCACCGCGCCGCTTCAGTTCAACGGCCACCGTCGCGCCGTTGGCATCCCTGGCCAGGATGTCCACCGGACCGATTGCCGTGAAGTATTCGCGGCGGATGAGGGAGTAGCCTGCTCCGAGTGTCTCGATCTGTTCTGCCAGGAGTCGTTGGAGGTCCGCTTCGACGCCGTCCTTGATGAGGCCGGGGTCGGTGCCGAGTTCGTGCGAGGTGTCGTGCAGGTGCTCGTAGATATTGATGATGAGGCGGTCATCGGTCTTGGCGGACTGGACGGTCCACTGTTCCACCACCCCTTCTTCGACCTCGGTCTCCTCGGGCGTGGTTACCCTCAGGGTGGCCGGCGGGCTCATCCAGTTCAGCGGCTTGTAGGAGCCGCCATCGGAGTGCACCAGCACAGAGCCATCGGCCTTGACCAGCAGCAGCCGGGTGGCGAGGGGGAGGTGGGCCTTGAGGCGGCCAACGTAATCAACAGAACAACGGGCTATGACGAGTCGCACCCGCCCCACATTACCGTCTCACCATCTGCAACAGCGTGGCTGGGGCAGAATGGAAGCATGCCCCGCTCCAACCGCCCTCGTCGCAACGCGCCCAGCAGACGCTCCGGCAGTGCCGGTGGCAAATGGGCGGAGCCGGCGCCTGAGCTGGACCTTGAAAGGGCCAGGGGTGGAATTGCCCGTCGCGAAAGTGCCCCCGATGGGGACTGGATAGTGCGCACCATGACCGCCAGGAAGGCGGAAAAGCAGTACATCTGCCCGGGCTGCTCGACGCCCATCCTGCCGGGCATCGAGCACCTGGTGGTGTGGTCGGACAGCCACCTGTTCGGACAGGCCGCTGGGCTGGCCGAACGCAGGCACTGGCACAGCAACTGCTGGACTGGCCGGACGTATCGCTACCGCTGATTCGCTAGGCTTGGAAGCATGACTTTCGACCCCGCCTCGTTCGTGTTCGCCCCGCAGGATGCGCCCTCGGAGATCCGTGCTTCAACGGTCCTCCCTGCCCGACGCGAGAATGTGGAGTTCACCACCGAGGACGGCAAGGTGCTGCTGGGGGAGTTGGCGTTGCCGGAATCGGGAGAAATCACCGCGACGCTGATCACCCTCCACCCGCTGCCCACGCACGGAGGGTTCATGGATTCCCATGTCTACCGCAAGGCTTCGTACAGGCTCCCGGCGCTGGCTGGAGTGGCGGTGCTCAGGTTCAACACCCGCGGGACCCAGTCCCCGCGCGGGACCAGCGATGGCCAGTTCGAAGAAGGCCTGGGCGAGCGCTACGACGTGGAGGCGGCCGTCCGGTTTGCGGTGGAACGCGGTCTGCCGAACCGCTGGCTGGTGGGATGGTCTTTCGGTACTGAACTTGCCTTGATGTATGGCGCTGTGGAGCCCGTGGCTTCGGAGATCGAAGGTGCTGTGTTGCTGTCCCCGCCCTTGCACCGCGCCACGGATGTCCACCTCAAGGAGTGGGCCGCGTCCGGCAAGCCGCTCACGGTCCTGGTGCCCGAACACGATGACTACCTGCAGCCGGCCGAAGCAGTTCAGCGGTTCAATCTGGTTCCGCAGGCGCGGCTGGTCGGCGTCGACGGCGCCAAGCACCTTTGGGTAGGCGAGAAGTACGCTGCGCGGGTCCTGAATGAAATCGTCGACGACGTCACTCCGGCAGGTGCGGGCGTTGCCGGCCTGCCCCGCGAGTGGGCGGGGCCGGTTGCAAGCGCCTAGCCCGGTTGCAGCGCCTAGCCCGGTTGCAGCGCCTAGCCCGGTTGCAAGGGCCTAGCCCGCTTGCAAGCGCCTAGCCCGGTCGGTCCGGTTCGTCTAAAGATCATGCCCCTCAACCATGTGGTTAAGGGGCATGATCTGTTCAGAAGGCCAAGGGGGTTAGTGCCGGTCCTGGCGGACGATGAAGACTTCCTTGATCAGCAGCATGATGGCCGCCGCCGTTGGAATGGCGATCAGTGCGCCCAGGACGCCGAGCAAGCTGCCGCCGGCAATCACCGAGATCACGGCCACCGCTCCGGGGACTGCCACCGCGCGCTGCATGATGCGCGGGGAGATGAAGTACGCCTCGAACTGCAGGTAGGCAAAGTAGGCGATCGCGTAGATGACGGCGGTCTGCCAGCCGGCGGTGAGGGCCACCAGGATGACCACGACGGCGGCGATCATGCCGCCCACCAGGGGAATGAAGGCGAGCAGGGCCACGACAAAGGCAAGCAGGACGCTGAAGGGGATTCCGAGGATCGTCATGACAATGAAAGCGAAGATCGCGTTCAGCAAGGCGACACAGGCCTGGCCGATTACGTAGTTGCCCACAGAATCGGTGATTGCCTCAGAGAGCGCCTCAACCCGGGGCCGGCGGGACCGGGGAGCGAGACGGTAGGCCCATTTCTTCATGGAAGGCAACGCCGCCAGGAAGTAGAGGCTGAGGACCAGCACGATCAGGGAGCCGAACAGGCCGTTGGCCACCGTGGATCCGAAACCCACGACACCGCCGAAGATGCCGCCCATGGCCTCGGGGTCCTTGACGAACTTATCCAGTTCGGTGGTGATCCGGTCGCGGACACCGAATTGGCTGTCGGCGTTGCGGAAGAAGTCCGAGTCGAGGAAGCCCCGGATCCATTCCGGGGCCTGGCGGACAATTTCCGATACCTGTTCAACGATGGTCGGAATCAGTGTGGCGAAGAAGCCGGCGACCGCCAGGACCAGGGCTGAAACGGAGATCAGGATGCCGGCCGGCCGGGGGACCCTGCGGGACTCAAGCCAGCGGACCACCGGGTCAAGCCCGAGGGCAATGAAGAGGGCGGCGACGATCCACAGGATGAGCTGGGTGGTGTTGCTGGCGATATAGAACACAGCCAGCGCGATGCCGACGCCCGCGGTCCCCATGAAGCCGACATACAGCGGGTGCTGGGATGACATTCGGGGCCCCGGGGAGCCGAAGCCATGGTCGTCCTCGGGCCGGAGGCTGCCTGCCCCCTCATCTGTTTCGTCTTCGGGAGGCATTTCGAAGCGAACGCGGTTGCGGGCTCCAGGGATGGGCTGCCTCAACCTGCGTCCAAGGGCGGCAAGTCGTCCAGTGCGAACTGGAACTGTTGCGGCGGTGCCATCCGAGGGAGCATCCACCGCACTTGACCCGGGCTCATCGGTGGGACGGGGCTCCAAGTGGTCTTTCACGCGGTTTTGCTGCCTTTTCGGTAGAGGTAAAGGGCTGAATCAGGCGCCAAAAGGCCCGGATATCATGATCATCGCCACACTATCAGGAGCGCGGAATGGCGCGAGGGCGGCGCGATGGCGGGGTTTTCCGGATGTCGGGGAGATCACCTCGATCTGACTCTCTGATAACAAAACGGTTACCCTTGAAGTTCAACGACCGCTGATGATAGGTGATCCTGTGCGTTTGAAGACTGCAGCCTTGCTGGTGCTGCTGGGCCTGCTGACGATGCTGGCCGGCATTGGCCAGCTGACATTCTGGGCCCCCGCCGAGACCGTGACTGCCTCGGTTCCCAGCGATACCAAAGCTGCCCCGCTGACCGTGATCGACCAAAAGTTGATTGCCCTCCATGACGGGCCGGTGAAGATCAAGATCCAAGGTGAGGGCAACTTCATGGTTGCTACCGGACGCCCCGATGACGTGGAAGCCTGGGTGGGTGAAACTGCCCACACTACGCTGACCGGCGTGTCCGCAGACCAGAAGTCCCTTGAAGCTTCATCCGTCGACGGGGAAGCCACGGCGCCCTCCCCGGCCGGCTCCGATCTTTGGGTCAGCACAGAAGACGCCAGCGGCGAGCTGGACTACACCTGGAATCCTCCGGCCGATGGCGAGTGGTCCCTGCTGGTAGCCAGCGACGGAACCAAGCCGGCGCCGTCGTCGATTTCCATGACGTTCCCGAACAACGCCACTACGCCTTGGGCAGTGCCGCTGATTGTTCTGGGCATCATCATCATCCTGGTGGGAGCAGCCCTTCCGTTCATCGCGAAAGCGCTCAGCAACCGCCGCAAGGACGGCCAGGGCGATGGGCCGCATGATGGTGGGGAAACCACCACCCTGCCCGTCCAGTCGCCTTCAGGTGACGCCGGACGCAGCCGCAGTTCCGAAACCGAGGGTCCGGCGCTCCGCGTAACAGCCCTTGCTGCCGCCCTGGCAGCAGTGTTGGTGGGTGGCACGGCCGTGTCGGCTCAGGCAACCACGACGCCGGAGCCAACGGCTTCCTCGTCGTCCGCGGCAGCTTCCGAAGATGAGGGCACACCCGTCCTGCTGGAGTCGCAGCTGCAGCGGATCCTTGAACAAGTCGCCAGCACGGTGGATGCCGCCGATGCTGCCAAGGATGCCGCCAAACTGGCTCCCCGCGTAGACAAGATGGAACTGCAGGTCCGTACGCAGAACTACAAGATCCGCACTGCCGTATCTGCCTACGAGGCACGTATGCCCGTCCGGGCCACGAAGCTGCAGAGCAGCGTTATCAGCACCAAGCGCGAGTGGCCCCGTACGGTCTTCGCCCTGACGCAGGGTGACGGCAACGTCGTGCCGCAGGTCCTGACGCTGGTTCAGTTGTCTCCTCGTGAAAACTACAAGCTCTGGGGCACTGCCCCGCTGCAGCCGGGTACCAACTTCCCGTCCTTCCCGGTTCCCCGCGAAGGAACCGAGTCTGTACCCGCCGGTGACAACACCGGACTGGCATACAGCGGAAACGAGGCTTTGGGCATCCTTGCAGAAATGCTGACCACGCCTGATTCCCCGAACCGGAGCAAGCTGGCCGACGGCCAGGCGTCGCCGTACATCGCAGGCGCCTTGGCCTACCAGGCGGACACCGTGAAGAACGGGACCAGCGCCAACTTCAAGTTCACGCACACCCCCGTCACCAACCAGACCGTCGTGCTGCGCACAGCCGACGGCGGCGCACTGGTAGTGGGTCGCTTGGACTTTGCCTTCGAGGGTACGCCCAAGGCTGCTGGCGACAAGCTCCTGCTCGAGGACGATTCCGCTGTCTTCGCCGGGGGCAAGGAGACGACCACCGGCATGGTCCTGAACTTCGCTGAGTCGGTTGCCGTCTACATTCCGCCGGCAGGTTCTGCTGATCCCATGAAGCTCGTGGCAGCTACCCGCGGGCTGGTGGGAGCCAGCTTCAAGTAGGCATTGCCGTGGCAGGGCAGCGGCTAGAGTGGACGGTATGAGTTCGCCCGGATACCGACCCACTCCAGCCGCTGCCAGCCAGCTCAACCTTCGCGGCGCCGTAGACCTCTCGTCGCTGCGCCGCCCGGCCACGCCCCCGGCACCCCCCGCTTCCGCGGACGGTGGTGCGCCCACCGGTGGTGCCGCCGGCGGGGCCCCCACCGGCGAGGCCGGCAGGGCACCCCTTCGCGTGGATGCCACTGAAACCAACTTCCAGGATCTGGTGCAGCTTTCTGCGCAGATTCCGGTGCTGTTCCTCCTTTGGTCGCGTTACGCGGCGGAATCGCCGGCAGTGCTGGACGCCGCCGAACGCGTGGTGGAAAGCTACGGAGGCCGTCTGGTTCTTGCCGCGGCCGATGTTGATGCCTTCCCCCAACTGGCACAGGCCTTCCAGGTCCAGGCTGTCCCCACGGCTGTTGCAGTGGTGAAGGGCCAGCCCGTTCCCCTGTTCCAGGGTCCGGCAGATGATGCCCAGATCAGGGACCTGGTGGAGGAGCTCCTGAAGGTGGCCGCCGCCAACGGGGTTACCGGGAGCATTGGTGACGCCGCCCAGGACCAGGAAACCGAACCTGAACCCCTCCCGCCGCTCCACCAAGCGGCCCTTGACGCCATCGAGGCAGGCGACTATGCCGCTGCCGTGGCGTCGTACAAGCAAGCCCTCCTCGAACAACCGGCCGACGCTGACGCCAAAGCCGGCCTCGCCCAGGTGGAGCTGATGGCCAGGCTGGAGAGTCTCTCCGCTCCCGATGCGGAAAACCTCCGTGATCTTGCCGCCCAGGAGCCGGACAATCTCGAGGCCCAGCTGGGTGTTGCCGACCTCGACGTTTCCGGTGGTCACATCGAGGACGCCTTCAACCGCATCATCACCTTCATTGGCAGGAACTTCGGCCCGGAGCGCGAGACTGCGCGCGTAAGGCTTCTTGAGCTTTTTGAGGTCGTGGGCACCCGGGACGAGAGGGTAGCCAAAGCCCGCCAGGGGCTCGCGAGGGTTCTTTTCTAGTGCCGTCCGCGCTGTTCTCCCCACTGCAGCTGCGTTCACTCACCATCCCGCACCGCGGGTGGGTCTCGCCGATGTGCCAGTACAGCTGCCATCCCGGGACCGGAGAGGGCGTCCCCAACGACTGGCACCTGATGCACCTGGGTTCTTTCGCAACCGGCGGAGCAGCCCTGATCATGAGCGAGGCAGCAGCGGTCAACCCTGCGGGCAGAATCAGCCCCTTGGACGCGGGCCTGTACACGGATGAGCAGGCCGCCGGCTGGCAACGCGTTGTTGATTTTGTCCACCGGCATGGTGCGGTCGACTGCAAGATCGGGGCCCAGCTGGCCCACGCAGGGCGTAAGGCGTCGACGTATTGGCCCTTTTCCGATCGCTCCGGGTCCGTCCCGGCGTCGGACGGTGGCTGGCCCACCGCAGGGCCTACCACCCAGCCGTTCGATGGCTACGCAGCACCGGAAGCCATGAGCGAGGAAGACATCCGCGGTGTGATCGCCGACTTTGCCTCTGCAGCCGCGCGTGCCGTTGCCGCGGGCTTCGACACTGTGGAGATCCACGGAGCCCATGGATATTTGCTGCATCAATTCCAAAGCCCCCTCATCAATACCCGGACTGACAGTTGGGGTGGAAGCGAGGAGGGGCGGAACAGACTCATGCTCGGGGTGGTGGACGCCGTGCGCGGGGCCATTCCCGACTCCATGCCGCTCCTGTTGCGGATCTCCGCGTCGGATTGGGCCGATGGGGGAGTGGATGTCAAGGCGTCAGTCCGGCTGGCCCGTTCTGCCGCCGAGCGCGGCGTGGACCTGGTGGATGTCTCGTCCGGTGGCGCTGTGGCCCACCAGAAGATCAGGGCCGTTCCCGGCTACCAGGCCGGGTTTGCCGAGCAAGTAAAGCGCGACGCCGGTGTTCCCACCGGCGCGGTGGGGCTGCTCACGAGCGCTGCCCAGGCTGAAGACATCGTTGCCAATGGGCGGGCGGACGCTGTGTTCATGGCGCGGGCGGCCTTGCGCGATCCCCACTGGTGGCTCAGGGCAGCCTACGAGCTCGGCCACGACATCCCGTGGGTTCCGCAGTATCAACGCGCTGTTCCCCGCCACGGCTTCTAGAACCGGCTCCACCTTCCGTGCGCGAGGTTAGGCTGGACACATGACGGAATCACGCCATGAACCCACGCCCATTTCCCCGCCACCGCCGGTTGCCGCGCCACCACAAGGTCCCGCAGAACCCGCACCGGCATCCCCGGCAGCACAGCCCGACGCTGCGGTATTTCCGCACGGAGGCTCGTCTGCGGATGCGCCGCTGTCTGCCCTGTCGATCCGGGGCCTGGCCAAGCGCTTCGGGGACAAGATCGCGGTAGACGGCGTGAGCCTGGAGGTTCCCGCGGGTTCCTTTTACGGCATGGTCGGTCCCAACGGCGCCGGCAAGACCACGACGCTGTCCATGGCGACCGGGCTCCTGCGTCCGGACTTTGGCACAGCATTGATCCATGGCGTCGATGTCTGGGCGCGGCCGCTGGAGGCCAAGAAGCTCATGGGCGTCCTTCCCGATGGGGTACGCCTTTTCGACAGGTTGACGGGCGAGCAACTGGTGACTTACTCCGGACTCCTCCGTGGCATGGACCGCGAGGTTGTCGGATCACGGGTTCACGAGTTGCTGGCTGCCCTTGACCTGGAGGCCGATGCCGGATCTTTGGTGGTGGACTACTCCGCTGGAATGACCAAGAAGATCGCCTTGGCCTCTGCACTGATCCATGCACCGCGCCTCCTTGTCCTCGACGAGCCTTTTGAGTCGGTAGACCCGGTTTCGGCCGCCAATATCCGGGGCATCCTGGAGGGCTATGTTTCCTCGGGAGGAACCGTCATCGTCTCCAGCCACGTCATGGACCTGGTGCAGCGCATGTGCAGCCACGTTGCCGTGGTTGCCGGGGGTCGCGTTTTGGCGGCGGGCTCCGTGGACGAGGTCCGGGATGGTTCGTCGTTGGAAGAACGCTTCGTCCAATTGGTGGGCGGCGGACACCGGACGGAGGGGCTGGAATGGTTGCGCACCTTCTAAACCTGAAGTGGCGTCTGCTCCTTAACGGGTTCAAGCGCAGCCCATGGCAGTTGGTTGGCATGGCGCTGGGACTTCTTTATGCCTTGGGAATGCTGGTGCTCCTGATTGGAGGCCTCATAGCGCTGCGGTGGGCTGATCCGGAGATCGCCCACACCGTGGTGGTATTGGGTGGAGCGGCCACTGTTCTTGGATGGGCCATCATCCCGCTGGTTGCCTCTGCGGTCGATATGACCCTGGATCCGGCCCGCTTCACCACGTTCGCGATTCCTTCGCGCCAACTACTGACCGGGTTGGCCCTCGCTGGATTCATCGGTATTCCAGGCCTGGCCACGCTGCTTGCTGCTTTGGGCACGGTAGGGACATGGTGGCGCAGCGTTCCAGCGGTCACCGGCGCGGTCCTGGGCGCCGTCCTGGGTGCCCTGACCTGCATTGTGTTGTCCAAAGTCGTGACGACGGCGACCGCCGGCCTCGCAGCGTCACGGCGCTTCAAGGACGTCAGCAGCATCATTGTCTTCATACCCCTGGTGCTGATGGGCCCCATCATGGTTGGTGTGGTGGACGGCGTCCGCGATAGTGCCGACTATTTGGCAACGCTCGCCCGAACAGTGTCGTGGACGCCGCTTGGTGCGGCCTGGTCCCTTGGTGGTGACGCCGAATCCGGTAATTTTGCGGCAGCGGGATTGAAGTTCCTGATCTCCGCGGCCACTATTGCCGTCCTCCTCGTATGCTGGCATCTCCTCCTTAAACGCGCCCTGGTGACGCCCCCGTACTCTGGTGGGGCGGCCAGGAAAGGCGGGAAGCTGGGGCTGTTCGGCCGGCTTCCCGGGACGCCGGCAGGGGCTGTTGCTGCCAGGGCGTTGATTTACTGGTTGAAGGATCCGCGATACGCAGCGTCCTTGGTGATTGTTCCGTTGTTCCCTGTGCTCTTCTTTTTCAGCGGGTCGCAGAGCGGCAGTTATGGGCTGCTCATGATCCTGGGGCCTTTGACGGCCTTCGTCATGGCGTGGTCCATTTGCGCTGATGTTTCCTATGACAACACCGCCTTTGCCCTCCACCTGGCGGCGGGGGTCCGCGGCGTTGACGACAGGCTGGGGCGGGCGTTGGCATGCCTGGCAATCTCTCTTCCCATCGTGTTGATCTTCACCATCGGGCCGCTCTACGTGACGGGGGATTGGCAGTGGCTGCCCAACCTCCTGGGATTGTCGCTCGGGACGCTCTTTACGGGGCTCGGGCTTTCCTCGGTCATTTCGGCCCGGTACAACATCGCAGTGCCCCTGCCCGGCGACAGCCCGTTCAAGAAACCGCCGGGAAACGTCGCCCAGACGCTGGCCGTCCAGGCGGTGGGCATGGGCGTCCTGGCTCTCCTGTTGGTGCCGGAACTTGCATTGGTGGCAGTCCAGGCTTTCACGGGTGGCCCGGAGGCTGGCTGGATCAACCTGGTGGCTGGTCCGTTGCTGGGTGCCATCCTGTTCGTTGCAGGTGTGCGCCTCGGTGGAAAATGGTTGGACGCACGAGGTCCGGAAATGTTCGCCCAACTCAGCGTTAATCGTTAGCTGCGTAACAACCATGCTCATAGGTGGGACATGGGATAACGTCTGTGTCAGATAGCTCGAAGCCCCTTACGAAGAAAGGCCGTGACGATGGAAGTTGTCATTCTCCCTGGCACCAAGCAGATCGGCGCGCTTGCGGCCGATGCCATTGAAGCTCTGGTGCGCCGCAAGCCGAATGCTGTGCTGGGCCTGGCCACGGGATCGTCTCCGCTGCCCGTCTATGACGAGCTGGCCCGGCGCTTCGATGCCGGTGGTTTGGACTTCAGCCAGGCACATGGCTTCGCCTTGGACGAGTACGTTGGCCTCGAAGCGGGACATCCGGAGTCCTACCGTGAGGTGATCCGACGTGAATTCACCAACCGGGTGAACATCAAGCCGGAAAACGTCCATGGTCCGGACGGTGCGGCCAAGGACCTGGAGGCTGCCTGCCAGGCCTATGAGGACGCCATTAAGGCTGTTGGCGGCGTGGACTTGCAGATCCTTGGCGTCGGCACTGACGGCCACATCGGATTCAACGAGCCAGGATCCTCCCTGGCTTCCCGGACGCGGATCAAGACATTGATCGAGCAGACCCGCAAGGACAACGCCCGCTTCTTCGACAGCATCGATGATGTCCCCCACCACGTGGTGACGCAGGGGCTGGGGACCATCATGGATGCCCGGCATGTGGTTCTGGTCGCAACGGGTGCCCAAAAGGCGCAGGCAGTGCGCGATTTCGTGGAAGGACCCGTGGCCGCCATCTGCGCAGCATCAATCCTTCAGATGCACCCCCACGCCACGATTCTGGTGGATGAGGCAGCCGCATCATCGCTGAAATTGGCTGACTACTATCGCCACACGTACGACAACAAGCCGGAGTGGCAGGGCATCTAGACGGTAAGATGTTTGGCATGACTACGCTTCCTCCGGATCCATTCGAAAACGACCCCATGCGCGAGCTTTCCGGAGCCGGAACGTCCACTGCCACCATTGAGCGCGAGGAAACGCGCCAGGAAGTGGAACCCGGCGACCGCGAGCGTTTTTCCCACTATGTCCGCAAGGAAAAGATCATGGAGTCGGCTCTGACCGGCGAACCGGTCATTGCCTTGTGCGGCAAGGTCTGGACGCCGGGGCGGGACCCTCAGAAGTTCCCGGTGTGCCCGGAGTGCAAGGAGATTTATGAAGGCCTCCGCCCCGGCAACGACGGTGGAAAAAACGGCGGCCCGGGCAACTCCAAGTAGTGGGTGGGAAGAGAACACAGGTCCCTTCTGATCGTCACCGTTTTGACCTCCATCCCGGCGTTACCGCCGGGCTGGAGGTCATAGCCGCTGCCATCAGGCCGGGGGAGTCAGCATGACAGAGACACTTTTTGGTGGCCCGTCCCTGCCTCCGGCGTATCCCGAACGGGCCGCCTGGGGTACTGCGCCTAAGCTTCGTGCCTGGCAGCAGGAGGCCCTGGACGTTTACATGACCCGCAACCCGAAGGACTTCCTCGCCGTGGCTACGCCGGGCGCTGGTAAGACGACCTTCGCACTGCGCATCGCCACCACGCTGCTGGACAGCGGCGTGGTCAACCGGGTCACGATTGTTGCGCCGACCGACCACTTGAAGCGGCAGTGGGCAGACGCCGCGGCCAAGGTCGGCATCGCCATCGATCCGAACTTCAAGAACTCCGATGGCCAGCACGGTCGCGGTTTCGTCGGCGTGGCCGTCACGTACGCGCAGGTAGCGAGCAAGCCCATGCTGCATCGCGCCAAGACTGAAGCGGCGCGCACCTTGGTGATCCTTGACGAAATCCATCACGGCGGAGAAGCGCTCTCCTGGGGCGACGGCCTGCGTGAAGCTTTTGATCCCGCTGCACGGCGCTTGTCCCTGACGGGTACTCCGTTCCGTTCCGATACCTCGCCCATTCCTTTCGTTGAGTACGCGGAGGACCGGGACGGCATCCGGCGATCCAAGGCCGATTACACCTACGGCTATGGCAATGCGCTGCGGGATCACGTGGTCCGCCCCGTGCTCTTCATGGCTTATTCGGGCCAGATGCGCTGGCGGACCAGTGCCGGGGACGAAATGGCCGCGTCGCTGGGTGAAGCAGCCGTCACCAAGGACATCACGTCGCAGGCATGGCGTACGGCGTTGAACCCTACCGGTGAGTGGATCCCCGCGGTTCTGGCTGCTGCTGACAAACGCCTCAGCGAAGTCAGGCGGACGGTGCCGGACGCCGGTGGCCTGGTCATCGCCACGGACCACGACGACGCACGCGCCTACGCGGGCCAACTCAAGAAAATCACAGGTCAGTCGCCCACGGTGATTCTCTCGGATGACTCCAAGGCCTCGAGCAAGATCGAGGAATTCTCCGCAGGAGAACAACGCTGGATGGTGGCTGTCCGCATGGTGTCCGAAGGCGTTGACGTTCCACGCCTGTCGGTGGGCGTCTACGCCACCTCAACCTCGACGCCGTTGTTCTTTGCCCAGGCTGTCGGGCGCTTCGTGCGTGCCCGAAAAAGGGGAGAGACGGCGTCGGTCTTCCTTCCGTCCGTGCCGCCGCTGATGATTCTCGCCAACACCATGGAGGCCGAGCGCGACCACGCCCTGGACCGCCCGGAGAAGGACGAGGACGGTCTTTTCTCTCCCGAAGAGAACCTCATGGCGGAAGCCAACCGCGAGGACAAGGCCTCGGACGAACTCACCAAGGGCAAGTTCGAAGCATTGGACTCCCAGGCCTCGTTCGACCGCGTGCTTTTTGATGGCGGCGAGTTCGGCACGGGAGCTGACATCGGTTCCGACGAGGAACTGGACTTCCTGGGCATTCCCGGCCTCCTGGACGCCGAGCAGGTAGGAACGCTGCTGCGTCAACGCCAGCACGAACAGCAGTCGCGCAAGAAACGCCAGTCTCCGTTGGCGGCTGCGGCTTCACCGGCTGTGCCTGACCACCGGATGCTCATGGACCTGCGCAATGAGCTGGCAAAGAACGTTGCGGCGTGGTCGGCCCGCACCGGCACCCCGCACGGAGTGGTCCACACCAAGCTGCGCGAAGTGTGTGGCGGACCGGCAGTGGCGCAGGCCAACGAGGAGCAGTTGCAGGCACGTTTGCGCAAGCTCCAGGACTGGTTCATCGGCAGGAAATAGCAGGACCAGCCATCAGCCGTTACAACGAAGGGCGCCGCGGTTGCGGCGCCCTTCGTTGTGCATGTTCCGTGGTGTACCGGACTCAGTCCCGTTCGACGTCGACGCCGGCCGCTTCCATTTCCTCCAGCGCCTCCGTGAGGTCTTCGGCGATTCCGGCCGTAAGTCCGGCGATGACCGTGGTGGTGTAACCGGCCTGGACAGCATCCAATGCCGTTGACTTGACGCAGTAATCGGTGGCGATGCCCACTACCACTACTTCTTCGACGTCGTGGCTTTGCAGCCAGTCGTCAAGTCCTATGGCATCCTCGTCCAGTACTTCGGCGACTGTGGCACCGGCCTTCAGGTCTCCCGAGGGAACGTCGTCTTCGGGGGCCAGGACGCCTTCAAAACCGGAGTAGGCCGCCGTGTATTGCCCCTTGCGGAAATAGGCTTGGATGTACTCGGGGTCCAGGTCCTCATGCAGTTCGGCGCCCTTGGTCCGTGCACGGCAGTGCGGAGGCCAGGAGTCCACCATGTCCGGGTCCTCGGAAAAATGGTCCCCGGGTTCGATGTGCCAGTCCTGGGTGGCCACGATGTGGTCGAAGTGCTGCTGGTTGGCGTCCACGTATTCCGTGATGGCGCCGGCGATGGCGGCGCCACCTTCGACGGCCAGTGAGCCGCCCTCGCAGAAGTCGTTTTGGACATCAACGATGATCAGGGCACGTGACATCAGTTCTCCTCGTAGACGGTGGGAATGGCGGCTTCGCCGCGCTGGAGGCGGTTCACGACGGCGGGCAGCTCGGCCATGGTGGCGGCGTGCCTCTCCTTGGCGCGGATCACGCCCTCGGGGCCGGTCCAGCCGGGAAGTACCTCTCCGTTCTTGACGAATTGGTGCAGCAGGGCGCGGTCGTTCCCATCATCTTCGGGACGGTGGCCGATGCCCACGACCTCCTGGGTGGCCCGCCCGCGGTCATTGAGTTTGCGGAGGGCGTACTTGCGTCCACCAACGCTTGTCTTGTTCTTGGCGGCTTTGGCCACCGAGATGAATTCACCGGCGTCGTTGGTGCGGCTGACCAGCTTGTAGACCATGCTGGCCGTCGGGGCGCCGGAGCCGGTCACCAGGGACGTGCCGACACCATAGGAGTCCACCGGGGCGGACTGGAGGGCAGCGATGGCAAATTCGTCGAGGTCAGAGGTCACGACGATCCGGGTGTTGACGTTGCCGAGGTCATCGAGCAACTGCCGGACCCATTGAGCCTGGGCAATGAGGTCGCCGGAATCCAGGCGGACCGCGCCGAGTTTGTCGCCGGCGAGCTCCACTGCGGTGCGGACGGCGGTCTCGACGTCGTAGGTGTCCACTAAAAGCGACGTGCCGGGGCCAAAAGTCGCGATCTGGGCTTCGAAGGCTTCCCGCTCTGTGTCGTGCAGCAGGGTGAAGGAGTGGGCCGCCGTGCCCACGGTCTTGATGCCGTAACGTCGTCCGGCCTCAAGGTTGGATGTGCTGGCGAAGCCGGCGATGACGGCGGCGCGCGCGGCCGCCGTCGCCGATTCCTCCTGGGTCCGCCGGGAGCCCATCTCGATGCAGGGGCGGGTGCCCGCCGCGGAGGTCATCCGTGAGGCGGCGGATGCAATGGCGCTGTCGTGGTTGAGGACCGACAGGATGTAGGTCTCCAGGATGCAGGCCTCCGCGAAGGTCGATTCCACGATCAGGATGGGGGAGTTGGGGAAGTAGGCGTCGCCTTCGGCATAGCCCCAGATGTCACCGCTGAACTTGTAGTCGGCAAGATAGTCCAGGGTTTCCCGGTTGACCACCTTGTTCTGCTCAAGGAAAGCGAGTTCAGCGTCGCCGAACCGGAAGTCGGCGATGCCCTCCAGAAGGCGTCCGGTGCCGCCCACTACGCCGTACCGGCGGCCGTCCGGCAGCCGCCGGGCGAAAGCTTCGAACACCGAACGACGATGCGCTGCGCCGGAGTGCAAAGCGGCCTGAAGCATCGTCAGTTCGTAATGGTCTGTGTACAAGGAAGTTGCGGGATGGTCCCAGGACGTGGCTCTACTCACGAATTCACTCTAGTGCGAGCCGCCCTAGAATGGACAGATGAGCCCTAGCGTTGCGTACGGCACCGACATCGATGAGCGGACGAAAGCTGCAGAGCAGTCGTCCACCGATGTCCTGACAGCCCCCGATATCCCGTGGAACCTTGTGATCTGGAATGATCCCGTGAATCTGATGAGCTACGTAAGCTTTGTTTTTCAGAGTTACTTCGGCTATTCCGAGTCCAAAGCCCACAAGCTCATGATGGAGGTCCATAAGAAGGGCCGGTCCATCGTGGCCCATGGCAGTAAGGAACAAGTGGAGCAGCATGCCGTGGCCATGCACGGTTTTGGCCTGTGGGCCACTGTGGAGAAGGCTGCAAGCGGCAACGAAACACCCGGAAAGGGCGGCCGCCAGCGTGGCTAAGGCATTCAAGTACGGACTCAAGGGCATCACCGGATACCTGGAACCCGCCGAGCGCGACCTCCTGCGCGGACTCCTGGACGACGTCATCTCCATGCTGGAGCAGGACGTGCGGGAGAACGAGGACCCGCTGGCGGCGCTCGTCGGCCTGGACATGGACGTCAAGCAACCCAGCGATCGCGCCCTGCTGCGGCTGTTGCCGAACGTCATGAAGGACGACGACGGCGGCTCGCTGGAGTTCCGGCAACTCACCGAACGCTCCGTGCGGGAAACCAAGATCGGTGCCCTGAAGGCTGCGGCCTTGGGGCTGGACAAAAACGACCTGGTCCTGACACCGGAAGATGCCACCCGGTGGTCCATGGCACTGAACGATGTCCGCTTGGTTCTGGCCGAACGCCTGGACATCCGTGACGAAGCGGACGCCGAACACGTCCACAGCATGCAGGACTGGAGCCAGGCCGAAGACGTCGAGAGCTACCTGGCCTTGGTCTACAACTTCACCACCTGGCTGCAGGAGTCACTGGTGCAGGCCATGATGGCTGCCAGGCAGGCGAAATCCTGATCCGGACGGCCCGGTGGCTCCCACTGCTTGTGACGCATCAGACACGAGGCGGTGACCACAGGTAATGGCCGCACACCATGGGAAGCCTTATTCTCGAATAATTATGACTTCATCATCGGGTTCACCAGGCGGCGCCGCGGGCAGTAACGCCCCCATCAGCACGGGCGAACTCGTGGGGACGCGCCCGATCGGCATTTTCGACTCCGGAGTGGGTGGGTTGACCGTGGCGCGGTCCATCATCGATCAGCTCCCCAACGAGTCAATCCTGTACGTCGGTGACACCGCCAATGGCCCCTACGGCCCGCTGCCCATCGCCGAAGTGCGTGCCAACGCGCTGGGCGTGATGGATGAGTTGGTGGACTCCGGGGTGAAATTGCTGACCATCGCCTGCAATTCGGCGTCCGCCGCTGTGCTGCGGGACGCACGGGAACGCTACACCGCCCGCTACGGCATTCCGGTCATCGAGGTCATCCAGCCGGCAGTGCGGCGTGCCGTCTCGGCTACGCGTTCCGGCAGGATCGGGGTCATCGGAACCTCGGCTACCGTGGGATCGCGGGCCTATGAGGACACCTTCGCAGCTGCTCCGGACCTCACCATCACCTCCGTGGCCTGTCCGGCGTTCGTGAACTTCGTGGAGGCCGGCATCACCACAGGCCCTGAGCTTCTCGCCGCCGCGAACGAGTACCTGGAGCCGCTCAAGGATGCCGGTGTCGACACCGTTGTCCTGGGATGCACGCACTACCCGCTGCTGACAGGGGTGCTCTCCTTCGTCATGGGAGAGGACGTCACGCTCGTGTCCAGCGCCGAGGAAACCGCCAAGGACGTCTACCGCGCCCTGGCCACCCACGGCATCCAACGGACCGAGTCCACTCCGCCGAGCCACGAATTCATCGCCACGGGAGATGCCGACCAGTTCGAAACCCTGGCCCGGCGCTTCCTGGGGCCGGAGGTACTCTCCGTGAAGCACGTGGACCATGTGGCCGCGCAGTACCCCACAGGCAGCCTGGCGCGCATCACGCCCGAGATGCTGGAAGCGGCTCGCTCAGGAGCGGGACTGTCCCGGCGCTCATACTTCGTGCAGCCCGATCCGGCCCTCGACGGCGACGCGGGCACAACCCTGGGGCGTGTGCTGTGAAACTGACCATCGTGGGCTGCACGGGTTCCTTTCCCGGTCCCGGGTCTCCGGCGTCGTGCTATCTGGTAACAGCCCACGACGGCGAACGGGAATGGAAGATCGTCATGGACCTGGGCAGTGGCGCCCTGGGGGCGATCCAGCGATACACCGATCTTGAGGACATTGACGCAATATTCCTCACGCACCTGCACCCGGACCACTGCATGGACTTGTGCGGGCTCCATGTCGCCGTCCGCTGGAAGCCCGGGGGATGGGGACGTGACAGGCTCCCGGTATGGGGACCAGCGGCGACGGCGGACCGGATGGCCACGGCGTACGGGCTTGATCTGGATCCCGGCATGCATGAGGAATTCGACTTCACCAACTGGGCAGAACTCGAACCTGTCACCGTGGGTCCGTTCACTGTGACTCCCTATGCCGTCAACCACCCGGTGGAAGAGGCCTACGCCTTGCGCGTGACGGCCACCGAACCCGGTAAAGACGGGGTGCCCGTGACCAAGATCCTGACGTACTCGGGCGACACTGATTCGTGCCAGGGACTCGAAGACGCGGCCAAGGGCTCTGATCTGTTCCTCTGCGAGGCAGCGTTCGAGGAAGGCCGGGACGATGACATCAAGGACGTCCACCTCACAGGCAAGCGGGCAGGCGAAGCCGCAAGCAATGCCGGGGCCAAACGGCTCCTCCTCACCCACATTCCTGTTTGGACCTCACAGACCAAAGTGTTGTCCGAGGCGAAACCGGTCTTCGCCGGAGACGTGGCAGTAGCCGTCGCCGGAGTCCACTACACGATCTAGCGGGGGATCGGCGTCGGGAGGCGCGCTGGCTTGGCTAAGCTTGAACCATGACTTCTGAAGCTACAGCCACACCCGTCATCCGAGCCGATGGCCGGACACCCGACCAACTGCGTCCCATCAGCATCACCCGCGGCTGGTCCAAGCAGGCCGAGGGTTCGGCGCTGATCGAGTTCGGAAACACCAGGGTCCTGTGCACAGCGTCACTGACCGAGGGCGTGCCGCGGTGGCTTAAAGGCGAAGGCCGCGGATGGGTCACTGCCGAGTACGCCATGCTTCCCCGCGCCACGAACACCCGTTCGGACCGGGAGTCCGTGAAGGGCAAGATCGGTGGGCGAACCCACGAGATCTCGCGTCTGATCGGCCGCTCCCTGCGCTCCATCATCGACACCAAGGCGCTGGGCGAGAACACGATAGTTCTGGACTGCGACGTCCTGCAGGCCGACGGCGGCACCCGGACCGCCGCGATCACGGGCGCCTACGTTGCACTCGCGGAAGCTATCCGTTTCGCCCGCGAGAACAAGCTGATCGCCCGCAACGCCGAGCCGCTGGTGGACACCATTGCCGCTGTCTCGGTGGGCATCATCGATGGGGTACCCATGCTTGACTTGCCCTACGTGGAGGACGTGCGCGCGGAGACGGACATGAACGTCGTGGTCACCGGATCCGGGAAGTTCGTTGAAGTCCAGGGCACGGCTGAAGGCGCCCCCTTCGACCGTGACGAACTCAACGCGCTGCTTGACCTCGCCTTGCTGGGCACCACCCAGCTGTCGGCCATCCAGCGTGAGACGTTGGCTGAGGCCCCGTGAGCGGCACAGTGACAAACGGGGCTCCGCGTCTTGTCCTTGCCACACATAACAAGGGCAAGCTGAAGGAACTCCGCGAACTGCTGCGGGGCCAGGTTCCAGGGCTCGACGTCGATTCCCAGGTGGTGGATGCCGCTGCGGCAGGTGCCCCGGATGTGGCGGAAACCGGTGTCACGTTTGCCGAGAACTCCCTCCTCAAAGCCCGCGCCGTAGCTGAAGCGACCGGCCTGGTGGCCATCGCTGACGACTCCGGACTTGCCGTGGACGTCCTGGGCGGAGCTCCAGGCATTTTTTCGGCGCGATGGTCCGGCACGCATGGGGACGACGCCGCCAACCTGAAGCTGCTGCTGGCCCAGCTCTCCGACGTACCGGAGGCGTTCCGCGGGGCAGCGTTCGTCTGTGCTGCCGCGTTGGCCGTGCCAGGCCCTGATGGTATTGCCCACGAGACGGTGGAGTATGGCCAGTTGGAGGGGACCCTCCTGCGCGAACCCCGCGGCGATGGCGGCTTCGGCTATGATCCCGTGTTGCAGCCGGCCGGGATGGACCGCAGCTGCGCCGAACTGAGCTCAGAGGAGAAAAACGCGATCAGCCACCGGGGACAGGCGTTCCGCGCGTTGCTTCCGGCCATCGTGTCCGCCCTGTCCCGGGACGGCTCCAACTAGTTCCTGTCCTACGCAAAAGGCACCCCGCAACAGCTGGGTGCCTTTTGTTGTTTCGGAACCGTGATCCTTAGTGCTCGCCGTGCTTGCCGCCCTCGTGCTCCTCGATGAATTCCTCCACGGGGTCGGTGCCTTCTGCTGCTGCCTTGCGCTTGGCCATGAATCCGCGGGCCACTTCGATGAAAACGGGAATGACGGAAATCAGGACGATGACGATGAAGATGATGTCCAGGTTGTTGCTGACCCACGGGACACGATCGCCGAGGACGAAGCCCAACAGGGTCACGCCGCCGCCCCAGAGGACGGCGCCGATGACGTTGAACAGAAAGAACTTCCGCTTGTCCATTTGTGCGACGCCAACGATCACGGGCACGAAGGTGCGGATGATGGGAACGAACCGTGCCAGGATCAACGCTTTGCCGCCGTGCTTTTCAAAGAAGGCGTGGGCGCTCTCGATGTTCTCTTTCTTGAAGAGCCTGGAATCGGGGCGGTTGAAGATGGCGGGGCCGGCCTTGGAACCAATGAGGTAGCCGGTCTGGTTGCCGATGATGGCAGAGACGATGATCAGGCCTGCCAAAGCCCAGATGTTGAACTTGATGGTGTCTGTGGCAACGAGCAGGCCGGCCGTAAAGAGCATGGAGTCGCCAGGCAGGAAGAAGCCCACCAGCAGGCCGGTTTCGGCAAAGACGATGCCGCACACCAGCAGGACAACCCAAGGTGCCAGGGCGGGGTCGGCCAGGAAGACCTGGGGATTCAACCAGTCCGGCAGGAATGACGCCATGGACGGTTGCACCGGTCCCGCGCCCCCGATAGTGGATACGGCAAGGTCGCTTATCGCAGAAAAGATCACCCGACAAGCCTACTTGACCGCCGTCGTCGTGGTTTTCGACCAGGGCCTTGACTCATGGCTCATTGCTTATATGGTTAGTTACATGAGTAACGAACCAGTGAGGCGGTGGTGCCCATGATCGACGACAGCAAGCCGATCTTCCTGCAGATCGCCGAACTTATCGAGAACGGCATCGTGGACGGCACCATGGCAGAAGAATCTCAGGTGCCCTCAACCAACGAGTTCGCTGCCTTTCATCGCATCAACCCGGCAACCGCTGCCAAGGGCGTCAACCTGCTGGTGGATTCGAGGATTCTTTACAAACGCAGGGGGATAGGGATGTTCGTAGCAACAGGTGCCCGCGCCCAGTTGATTGCGCGGCGCACCGACGAGTTCGTGGAGCAGTACGTCAAGCCGTTGGCGCTGGAGGCCCGGAAACTGGGCATTTCGGCGGAGCAGCTGAACACCATGATTCACCACGCTTCCGGGCTGGCCCCGGAGCCGGGGACCGACAAGGAAAGGAGCGCGGCCCTGTGAGCGAGACCATCGTCGAGGCCCGTAACCTGAGCAAGCACTACAAAGACCTCAATGCGCTGGACAACGTCAGCCTGAGCCTCTCCGCGAACCGTATCTACGGACTGCTCGGACGCAACGGCGCCGGCAAGACCACGTTGATGTCCATCCTGACCGCGCAGGCTTTCGCCACTTCCGGGGAGGCACTGGTCTTCGGTGCCAGCGCCTACGAGAACGACGCCGTGTTGTCCCGCATCTGCTTCATCCGGGAATCACAGAAATACCCGGATGACTTCCAGCCGCAACACGCCTTCCGCTCCGCCGCACTGTTCTACAAGAACTGGGACCAGGAGTTCGCCCACCGTTTGGCCGATGACTTTCAGCTCCCCGTGAAGCGCCGGATCAAGAAACTCTCACGCGGCCAACTCTCCGCCGTCGGAGTCATCATCGGGCTTGCTTCGCGCGCCGAGCTGACGTTCTTCGATGAGCCGTACCTGGGGCTCGACGCCGTCGCGCGCCAACTGTTCTACGACCGCCTGGTCGAGGACTACGCAGAGCACCCGCGCACCATCATCCTGTCGTCACACCTGATCGACGAGGTCGCCAACCTCCTGGAGCACGTAGTGGTGATCGATCGCGGCCGGATCATCATGGACGCGGACGCCGAAGACATCCGCGGTTCGGCCGTCACCGTCTCCGGATCAGCGGAAAGGGTGGACAAATTCGTGGTCGGACGGAAGGTCTTGCACCGCGAAACGCTGGGCTCTCTGGCATCCGTAACGGTGGATGAGGCGCTCAGCAGCCGTGAACGTGCCGAAGCGCGCGAGTTGGGCATGGAGTTGTCGCCGGTATCCCTGCAGCAGCTGGTGGTCCGGAAGACCATGGCGGGTCCGGAAGTCTCCGGAGCCCTCGCACGTACCCAAGATTTCGCCGATGACACGTTGGAGGCAAGGAGATGAGCAGGACCCTGGCAGTGGCACGGATGCAACTGATCAATAAGTGGACCTACATCGGATGGCCGCTGACGATCCTGGCGGCAGCCTTCCTGATGTCGCTCGCCATCTTCGCGCTCATTCCCGTCACCGAGGGCAAGAACGGGGGCGGAAGCCAGGCGCCCCTGTGGTACTTCATGGTCCTGGGTATCCAAAGCATGACCCTGGTGTTCCCTTTCTCCCAAGGCTTAAGCATCAGCCGCCGGGCGTTCTACGTCGGCACCCTGGGCCTCTTCGCCCTCATCGCGCTGGGAATGACGGGGCTCTACCTGCTGGGCGGAGTCATTGAAAGGGCAACCACCGGCTGGGGCGTCTACGGCTACTTCTTCACTATCCCTTGGGTGACGGATGGACCGTGGTACTCCACGGCGGCCTTCTTCTTTGTCCTGATGATGTTCATGTTCATCATCGGATTCTGGTTCGCCACCATTTTCAAGCGCTGGGGAACCACAGGCACCCTGATCTCCACGCTGGGGACGGTCCTGGCCTTGATCGGCCTGGCCGCACTCACCACCTCACTCGGGTGGTGGGGACATGTCGGAACCTGGTTTGCCCAGCAAACACCGCTGAGCGTCAGCGGGTGGGCGGCGGTGCTGTGCGTACTGCTCGCCGCCGGCTCCTACGCAACGCTTCGCAAGGCCACCCCTTAGGCGCAGAGCTGTAGCGTTCACCACAATGGAGGCGGGAAGGGCCGCCCCGCCGCGGAAATCGGCAGGGGCGGCCTTTGCGGGCTGTAACCTTGTCCAGTGGCATTGGACTTTACGGCGATCGACTTTGAAACAGCCAACGGATTCCGCGGGTCGCCGTGTTCGGTAGGCCTCAGTAAAGTCCGCGGCGGAGTGGTAGTCGAAGAGGCTTCCTGGCTGATGCGCCCGCCGGAGAACCATGATCACTTCGAGTACCACAACACCCGCATCCACGGCATCCGGGCCGAAGACGTTGCCGGACGCCCGCGCTTCGGCGAGCTGTTCCCTGAAATCGGTGCCTTCATCGGTGACGACGTCCTCGCCGCGCACAATGCGGCCTTCGACCTTGGCGTCATCCGGTCCGGCCTGGAAGTTTCCGGTCTTGCCGGACCTGCCTATGACTATGTGTGCACCGTCATGCTCTCCCGTCGCTGCTATTCACTGGTGTCCAACTCCTTGCCCTATGCCGCGGAGGAAGCCGGAGTGCCCCTGGTCAACCACCACGATGCCGCGGAGGACGCCCGTGCCTGCGCCGGCATCCTGGTGGACATTGCCCGGCGCAACAACGCCAACAGCATCGCCGAACTGTACCTCTCCCTCGGCCTGAACCTTCCCCAGCAACCGGCCTTCGATCCCGCACTGGGCCTGTCCAAAGCGACGCTTTCCGCGCTCGCGGCCAGAACGGGGAGCGCTGCTGAAAGCGGGCTGGAACGGGCGGTTGGTGGTCCCAACGGATGGTCGGCCTGGCCCGAGGAAGGGCCAAACCCCTTGCCGAATCCCGCAGCAGAGCCCGGCCATCCGCTCTTCGGACAGACTGTGGTTTTCACGGGCGATCTGGCCATCACGCGGCCGGAAGCGAAATCGAGGGCGGCGGAGATGGGGGCCAGGCCGGAAAGCCGGGTCACGGCCAGGACCACCGTGCTCATAGTCGGCGATGGCTTTGTAGCCGGCGACCTGCAGGCCGGGCGACTTACCGGCAAAGCCAAGCGGGTCCTGGAGCTTCACGCCAAAGGCCAACAGATCGAGGTTGTCTCGGAAGGCGAGTTCCTGCAAATGGTGGGCGGGGCCTGAACGGGCGCCCAGGCGGCGTGAACGGTCATACTGCGCAACAATGCTTCCTGCCGGAAGAGCGCCGCTCCTAGCCTTGGGGTATGACCAAGCCAACCCTTCACCCGCCGGTTCCCCGGCAAAGCGATGGTCCCGTGCATCGCGGGGTCGACTGGAGGGCTGTTTTCGAGTTCCCCAACCCCGTCAACGAATACGCAGCCCGCATCACTGCTGGACTGGTGGTCGTGCTGGCCATCGCAACACTGTTGACCGGCTGGGGTTGGGGGCTGATCGCACTGGCGGCCGGCTTCTGGCTTCGAGTGCTGTTCGGTCCCCGGATCTCGCCGCTGGCCCTGCTGTCCGTCAAGGTACTGGCGCCGAGGATCGGGCACGCCAAGTTGGTCGCCGGGCCTCCCAAGCGGTTCGCCCAAGGCATCGGTGCCGCCTTGACGAGTGCCGCCGTCGTGCTGTTCTTTGCCGGCCACGAGCCGGCCGCCTGGATCCTGCTGGCTCTTCTGATCGTGGCAGCCTCCCTGGAAGCATTCGTCGGCTTTTGCCTGGGATGCGCCATCTTCGGGTTCCTGCAGCGCCGCGGACTCATCCCGGCCGATATCTGCGAGGCCTGCAACAACATCACCTTGCGCACCTCCCCGGATGTGCGCAAGGCGTTAAAAGACCCTAGCCAGTGGTGACGGCGAGCAGCCTGTCGGCCATGCCCCGGATGACCTCCGGTGCTTCCAAGGCCTCCAGCCAGTCGCCCGGCAGGCATTCTTCGCCGTAATAGGCTCCGAGGATGTTTCCGGCGATTGACCCTGTCGAGTCGCTGTCGCCGCTGTGGTTGATGGCCACGGCGATTGCGTTGCGGAAGTGCTCGGCCGGGGAGCTGCCACCGGTGGCCAGTACCGCATAGAGCCCGACGGCGAGTGCTTCCTCGGCGATCCACCCCTCACCGAGCGCTGCGGTCAGGTCTTCCGGGTTCAGCACGGTGGGCTGCAGGGACAGCTGCAAAGCCGCTTCCAGTCGTTCCCCGAGTTCGGGTGCCTTGGTGGGAACGTTGTTCACGTAGCCGAGGGCCTCGTTGGCAGCGCTCCGCACGTCGCTGCCTGCCACGATGTTATGGATCAGCAGGCTGAACGCCGCAGCACTGAGTCGCGCCGATGGATGCCCGTGTGTCAGGGATGCGGCGTCGGAGCTCAGCTTGTAGACGGCCTCCCGGGAGATATGGGGGATGAGCCCGAACGGCGCTGAGCGCATCACGGTGCCACACCCCTTTGACTCGGGATTAACGGGGCGCGCCACCGTGCCCATGTCGCCGGTAGCAAGGCCGCTGAGGCAGGCGTTTCCCGGCGCGCGGCGGTGCCGCAACACCTCCTGGGCATCGATCCACCGCGGTTGGGGCACAGGGGCCGATCCTGCCACGGCAACGTCCTGGGTGCTGAGCCAGCGCAGGTAGGCCAGCCACAGGCAGGCGATCTCGTCGGCCGCGACACCGTCGTTGGCCCATTCGAGGGCTTCCACCAGGCCGTCAACGGTGTACAGCGTCATCTGGGTATCGTCCGAGAAGTGGCTGTCGCCGTCGAGCTGACCAAAGGACGTCAGTCCAGCGGAACCGTAGCGCGCCTGAATTGCCGCGAGGGAATCGAACTCCACTGCGTAGCCCAGGGAATCACCCATGGCGCCGCCCAAAAGTGTGCCCTGGACACGGGATTCGAAGGACGGCGCAGCGGGGGAGGAAGGTTCAACACTCATGCCAGTAACTTACCGTGCCCGCGCATCCCCGCTGATATGGTGGGGAAGCTGCCCGGCACCGATGAAACCTTTGGAGGGACACCGTGCGAGAACCCTCGTGGCGACGCACAGGCAAGACGCCTGACTACAGGTTTTCGCTCGCCAACGAACGTACTTTCCTTGCATGGATCCGCACCTCCCTGGCTTTGCTGGCCGGCGCGGTCGCCGTAGACCAGCTGGCGCCGAACATCGCGCCGACTCCCGTCCGGCTGGTCCTGTGCGTACTGCTGGCGCTTGTTGGGGCAGGCCTGGCCGCCTTGTCCTATCGCCGGTGGGGACAAATGGAAGCGGCCATGCGCAACGACCAGGCGTTGCCCTTCTCCCGCGTCATGCTGTTCATGACGATCGTGGTGGCGGTTGCGGCGTTCGCGTTCGCGGTGCTGATCCTGGTGGCCCGGTAGGCATGGAAGTCCGCGATCCCGGCCTCCAGCCCGAACGAACCACCCTGGCATGGCGCAGGACCCTGATCTCCCTGGTGGTAGTGGACCTGTTTATTTGGCGGAGTTGGCTAACGTCCGAGCCGTCCACGGGAAACCTTGTCGCTGGCCTTCCCGGACTCGATTACCAAGGGATCTGTGCGCTCATGGCAGCTGCGGCCACCGTGGTCCTTGCTGCCGCAGTGTGGGTTCGATCACGCCAGCTCCATGGTGGCAACGGGGCGGCATCGGCCAGGCTGGTCCTGGTCAGCACGCTGGCCGTGATGGGCCTGGGCGGCACCGCGATCGCGGCCATTGCCTTGGGCGGATAAGCTCGGAGGCGGGATTCAGCAACTGCCCAGACTCGGCTGGCACAATGCTCAAGAGCCCCGGCTTCACGCCTGTCGCGCATCCATACCAACCGTAAGGACACATTCACCATGACCTCTCCTGTGCAGGCCACTTCCGACTACCAACCGGGACTTCCTGCCCGGCTGTCGGCTGAAGCTGTGGGCTCGATGTTCGTTGTAGTGGTTGCGGTGGGCGTGGGGATCTTTTCCAATCCCAGCGGGGCACCCTTGCCGGTGGCCCTCGCCGCCGGCCTCACAGTGACGGTGGCCATGCTGGCCTTCGGGCATGTCTCCGGGGGACACTTCAACCCGGTGATCACCTTGGGCAACCTGATTGCGGGCCGGATCCGCGCCGTTGCTGCCGTTGCGTACCTGGCAGCACAGCTCATTGGCAGCGTGGTGGGTGCTGCGCTGATCTATTTCGTGGTGACCACCGTGCCTGTCCTGACGGACGCCCGGGCTGCCTTCGATGTCGTGGCACCCGGTTACGGCGAGCATGCCGCCGCCCAAACGCAGATGGCAGGAGTCCTGCTGGTCGAAATTCTTGGTTCGGCCCTGCTGGTCGCAGTGTTCCTGGGGGCCACCGCCGGCCGCCGGGCCATTCCCGTCCTGGCTCCCTTTGCGGTGGGCCTGGCCACGGCCGTGCTCCTTCAACTCGGCCAGGTCCTGGGCAATCTTCCCTTCAACCCGGCCCGGGCAACGGCCCAGGCATTCTTCAGCTCGCCGTGGGCCATTGAGGGATTGTGGCTCTTCTGGGTGGCACCGTTGATGGGTGCGGCGCTTGCCGGGCTTGTCTTCCGTGGCTTCCAGGTCCTGGCGGGTGCCAAGGACGCAGCGCCGGACGACTTCCGGACCGGCACCGACGACGGCGTCCATGACGCGTTCGACGCTGACGACGACCTCACGGAGGACACAGCCGGAATCGCTGGAGACAAGGCCCCGCAGGCGCCCGTGAAGAAGAACGTGTCCTCTGGACCGGCTTCCCCTGCGGCTGCGAGCGATGACGCCCGGGACTTCTTCGACGGCAAGAAGGGCTAGCAGCCGGACAGGATCGACGCCGGGCGGCTTGCCTGCGCTTTATTGTCGGTGCCCCCGGTTAACTTGGAAATATGCGGTTACTTCATACTTCGGACTGGCATCTCGGCCGGTCATTCCACGGCGTTGGCATGCTCGATGCCCAACGCAACTTTGTGGACCAGTTGGTGCGGTTCGTTGAGGCCAACTCGGTGGATCTCGTCCTGATAGCGGGCGATGTCTATGACCGCGCTTTGCCCGGCCTGGATGTCGTCAAGCTGCTGGATGACGCCCTTGTCCGGATCACGCAGGCAGGGGCCGCCGTTGTCCTGACCAGCGGCAACCACGACTCCGCCATCAGGTTGGGCTTTGCTTCCCGCCTCTTGGAGCGCGGGGGAGTGCACTTGCGCACGAGGGTGGAAGAGCTGGACGTCCCTGCGTTATTCCCTGTGGGAACGGACAGCGCCATCCCGGGCCACGTGGCAATCTATGGCGTTCCTTATCTTGAGCCCAGGCTCGTGGCGGAGCGACTTGGCGTAGAGAATGCACACCATTTTGACGTTACGCACGAAGCTATGGAGCGCATCAGGGCCGATGTGGAGCGCCGCCGCGAATCCGGCCCTGTTTATCCGGTGGTTCTGGCGCATACCTTTGCCAGCGGCGGTATCACGTCCGAGAGTGAGAGGGACCTCAGCATCGGAGGACTGGGCGCCGTGCCACTGGACCTGTTCGACGGATTCACCTATACGGCGTTGGGCCACCTTCACGGGCGGCAGCAATTGTCCGAAAATGTCCGGTACTCCGGCTCGCCGCTGGCCTATTCCTTCTCCGAAGCCAAGCACCACAAGGGTGCCTGGCTGGTGGACATCGATGAATCCGGAGGGGTCGACGTCCGGGACGTCGGGTGGGATGCACCCAAGGCCCTTGCCGTACTCCGTGGCACGCTGGACGGCCTTTTGGAATCGGAGGAGTATGCCTGGGCGGAGCCTGCATTCTGCCAGATCACCCTGACCGATCCACAACGGCCGGCACAGGCCATGGAACGGCTCCGGGTGCGCTTTCCGGACACCTTGGTCCTGGCCTTCGATCCCGAAGGTGCCGAACCCCGGACCACCACCAGCTACAGTAAGCGGCTCGCGGAGGCCAGGGACGACCTCGGCGTCTGCTGCGGCTTTCTGGAGCATGTCCGGGACCGTGGTGCCACTGCAGCCGAAGAAGCTGCGCTTCGCGAAGCACTTGAGGCCATTCGCTTGGAAGAGGCGGAACTGTGAGGATCCATCGCCTGGAGGTTGAAGCTTTCGGGCCCTTCGCCACGGCCCAACATATCGACTTCGACCATTTGGGGGCGCAGGGACTCTTTCTTCTCAACGGTGCCACCGGGGCAGGTAAGACGAGCATTCTGGATGCCATCTGCTTCGCCTTGTATGGAGCAGTACCGGGGGCACGCCAGGAAGGAAAGCGGCTGCGCAGCGATCACGCTGCACCTTCGGCCGAACCACGGGTGGTCTGTGAGTTCACAGCGCGCGGCCGGCGCTTCGAAGTGACACGGTCACCTGCATGGGAGCGCCCCAGTGCCCGGGGCCGGAAGGGATTCACCACCCAGCAGGCAAAGACCCTCCTTCGGGAACGCGTGGCCGGACAGTGGGAGGAGAAATCCTCCAGGAGCGACGAAGCAGGCGCCGAACTTTCCGATGTCCTGGGAATGGACAGGGAACAGTTCACCCGTGTCGTGATGCTTCCCCAAGGTGACTTTGCGGCTTTCCTTCGGTCCAAAGCCAACGACCGCATGGAACTCCTGCAGAAACTCTTCGGCACGCAACGCTTTGAGGCCGTCGAACGCCAGATCGCACGTCAGTCGGCTGAAGCCACCCGTGCGGTGCAGGAGAACGCCTCCGATCTCAAGATCCTTCTTGACCGTGTCGCAGCAGAGCGGGAGCAGCTGGGACTGGCCGATACGCCGGCCGGGGATGCGGCGACCGGAGATGGAGATGCGACCGCGGGACTGGCTGCCGGGCAGGAGCCTGAGGCTTGGCTGGTCCAGGTAGAGGCAGAGGTGAACGCTGCATGGGCCCGCGTGGAGAACGAGGCGGGCCTCGCTGAGTCTCTTTCCTCCCGCCTCGCTGAGCAGTTCCAGCAAGCCCAGGAAAAGTCGCTGCGGCATGGTCGGCTTGGGGCCGCGATGCAGCGGCGGGTCCTCCTCGAGCTGGCCGCGCCGCGTGCACTCGAGAACAAGGACATGCTCGGAAGGCACCGCCGGGCTTCTGTCCTCCGGGGCCAGCTTGACGCTGCCGACGCCGCGGCACGCACGTTGCAGTCCGCCGTCGCCCGCGTCGAGGCCATCCGGAAAAAACTGGATGCGGCAGGCCTCGACGCAACAGACCCCGCCGCGTCCCTGGAAAGCTTGAAGGCGACGTGTGCGGTTCTTGAGGCCCGGCTTCCTGACGAGCAACGCCTGGAGGACCTGGCTGTCCGCCTTGCCGCCAAGCGTGGCGAACAAGCGGCCCGTGAAGCAGCTGCGGTTGAAGCTGAAGCCGTTCTGGCTGGGCTCCGCGAAGAGGCGGCAACCGTGAGCAGCCTGATCGAACCTTTGGAGTCGGTGGCTGATGGCCTCGCGGAGCTGGAGCGGGAAACGGCTGCTGCCGCTGAGCTGGTGGGCATCGTGTCCCGGCATGCCACGGCAGCCAAAGAGCTCGAAGGGATTTCCGCGAAGCACCTGCGTGCCAGGGCCCTCTCACAGGACCACCGGCAGGAGTGGCTTGACCTCCGGGAGCGCCGGCTGGCCAACGCTGCGGGGGAGTTGGCTGCGGCCTTGGAGAGCGGCAAGCCGTGTGCTGTGTGCGGGAGCGAGGACCATCCGCATCCCGCCGCAGCGATACAGTCAGCCCTCTCACTTGCCCAGGAAGAGGAAGAAGCCAGGAAGCGGTTCGAAGCCAGCGAGAAAGCCCTGGGGCTCCTTGCTGAGGAAGTTTCGGCTGCTGCACAGGTCCTCGCCGGCTTGGCTGCCCAAGGCGGGTCACTTGACGCTGACGCCGCGGACTCACGGCTGGTCTCTGCCCAAAAGGCCGCCACGGCTGCGAGAGAGGCGGCCCGGGAACTGGCCCGGCTTCGGGGCAAACAGGAGGCCATCGCCGCCAAGACGCTCCTGGTCCAGGAGGAACACGCGGCTCACGCCGGCGCAGCCACCCAGGCTTCGTCTGCCGTACTGCTGGTGCAGGAGCAATACGCCGCCCTGGAGGCAGACCTGGCGGGCTTGCGGGAAGAATTCCCGAGCCTTCATGAACGTTTGGATGCCTTGGTTGGCGATCGCGGGCTCCTCCAGTCGGCAACTGATGCCGACCGGGAACTCGAACGCGCCGGGCAAGCCCAAGCGGAGGCTGCCGCCACCCTCCGCGAAGCCTTGCCCGACTCAGGGTTCGCCTCGGCCGAAGAGGCACGTCGTGAACTTCTCCCTCCTGCCGATGTGGTGGGGCTGGAGAAAGACGTCGCTGATTTTGAAACGGAAACAGCCCGCCTGGAAGAGTTGTTTGCCAGTGAGGACCTCGTCCTGGCCGCCAAGGAAGTTCATATCGGCGAGCTTCCGTTGCCTGAGGATGAACTCGCCGAGGCGAAGCTCCAGGCGGCCAACGCCGCAGAGAGT
Organism: Paenarthrobacter sp. TE4293; assembly: GCF_050435325.1. Lineage (NCBI taxonomy): Bacteria > Bacillati > Actinomycetota > Actinomycetes > Micrococcales > Micrococcaceae > Paenarthrobacter > Paenarthrobacter sp. TE4293. The sequence continues at coordinate 137,141 of NZ_JBNJRY010000004.1, read as the reverse complement.
GCACGGGCGGCCGCTTTGGCGTCGGCGTTGGCGGGAAGGTCGGCTGAGGCCGTAGCAAGGCTCCGCGGGGAGTACGAGGCATTGGCTCAATCCGGCAGGGAACCACGCAACAAGGCCCGCATCCTGACCGAGCTGGCTGACACGGTTCGTGGTGCCGGTGACAACAACTACCGGATGAGCCTTAACGCCTACGTGCTGGCGGCGCGCTTGGAGCAGGTGGCCCTGGCAGCGTCGGAACGGCTCGTCGCCATGAGCGACGGCCGCTATACGCTGCAGCATACTGATGCCCGGGCTGCCAGGAACCAGAAGTCCGGCCTGGGCCTGGAAGTCGTGGACGAGTGGACCGGCCAGCGGCGCGATACGTCCACCCTGTCCGGCGGTGAATCCTTCATGGCTTCCCTGGCTTTGGCGCTGGGCCTGGCTGATGTGGTGCAGCAGGAGGCGGGCGGCGTCGACATCGAGACGTTGTTTGTAGATGAGGGCTTCGGCAGCCTGGATGAGCAGGCGCTGGAGCAAGTGATGGACGCCTTGGAAGGACTGCGCGACGGCGGCAGGGTAGTGGGGTTGGTCAGCCACGTCGCGGAGATGAAGCAACGCATCCCGCATCAGCTCCAAGTCATCAAGGGCAGGAACGGGTCCAGCGTGCGCATAGCCGAAGCTGTGCCGGTCTGACAGGTATCCGATAGACTTAATCCGTTACACCGGGTCGCGCGCATCGGGAGGAGGGACGATGCGCACTCTTTAGCGAACCCGGATTAATGGAAAAATCTTCAGTGGCTTCCCAGCCCTTGTCATCGGCCCCGACACGAACCTCTCGTCTGCCTGGCCGTTTCGCACGCCTTCCGGAGCTGGCCGGCCCCGGTTTCCTGCCGCTTGGCCTCTTCGCACGGCTTCCCCTCGCCATGTTGACCGTGGGCACCCTGACCCTCGTGACGGCAGTCAGCCATTCGTACGCGATTGGCGGCATGGCTGCCGGAGCGGTCGGCATTGGCTCGGCTTTGGGCGCGCCCATTCTGGGTTCCCTGGCTGATAGGGCGGGACAACGCATCGTCCTGCTGGTGGCGGCCGTCATCAATACGCTGGCTGTTGCCGGGGTGTTGGCCGCCGCCTACCTCACTCCCGCCTACGGTTCCGTGGGCGATGCCGCAGGAGTCCTCATCGCGGCCTTTCTCGCCGGTGCCAGCTGCCCCCAGGTCGGGCCCATGGCCAGGGTCCGCTGGATGGCCCTGACCACCCGCAACCTTGCCCCATCTCCAGCTGGTGGGAGCAGGAGTGTTGCAGCCAACCGGGCTGACTTGGATACCGCCCTTTCCTATGAGGGAACCGCCGACGAGGTCACCTTTGTCCTCGGCCCGGCCCTGGTGGGGGTGTTGGCCAGCGTGGTGGCGCCGTGGCTGCCGCTTGCGTTGGCCGCCGTCATGACCATTACCCTGGTTCCTGCTTTCGCCGTCCACCCCAGCTATCATGCCGTGGTGCCGGCGCCGCGGAAGGCGACTGCCGGCGTCGTGGTTTCGGGAGAACAGGCCACGCAGGCAGGGTCGAAGCGCCGCAATCGCCGGGCAGCCGCTGTGGTGGCTGTGCCGGTTGTCGCCATGGTCTGCATGGGCACGTTCTTCGGTGCGACGCAGAACGCGCTGAGTGCCTTCTCCGCCCAGTACGCTACGGCGGAGATCGCCGGACTCCTCTATGCGGTGATGGGCCTGAGCTCAGCTGTCGCGGCGCTGTCCGTGGCGTTCTGGCCGCAACGGTTCAGTTTGGCTTCGCGCTGGGTTGTGGCCGCGCTGGCCATGTCCGTTTTGTCCCTGTTGCTGCTTCTTCCAACCGGCATGTGGGCCATGGTCGTTGTCTTGCTGATCCTGGGCATCCCGGTGGGGCCGGTCATGGTCACTGTCTTCAGCATCGGCGGCGTTGTTGCGCCGGTCGGACGCATGGCGACGGTCATGACGGCCCTGGCCAGCGGCATCGTCGCCGGAACAGCGTTGGGTTCCTATCTGGCCGGGCAATTGGCGGAAACGCAGGGCGCCGGCGCAGCCTTTGTGGTGTCCATGGCCGCGGCGGCAGGTCTCTTGCTGCTGGGCATTGTCACCTCGCTGGTGATGAAGCGACAGCCTTAGGCGTAGTCGAGCGCTCCGGCGAGGGACAAGGACATGAGTTCCACCAACCGCGTGGACCGTTCTTCGTCGGGGTCGGCCAAGTGCTGCATGCTGATGCCATCGATCCCCGAAATGAACAGGCGGGTGATGTCCTCCAGGTTGGTGGGGACCGGTTCGCTTGCGGCTTCGGCAGCTCCGCGGAACAAATCCAGTGTTGAGCTGACCCAACCGTCGTACATGGAGCGGTTCATGAGCAGGACCTGGGGCTGGTCTTCCGCTTCCACACGGAAGCGTCGGAGCAGCAGTTCGAAGGTGGTGACTTGCTCGTGCGGGTTCTCACGCATGCGGCTCCAGATACGCCGGGCATGGGCGCCGATCATGTGGCGCAGGCCCATCCCCGGGTCCGCCACCGGTTCAAGTGCCTTCGCGTAATCGCGGCTGAGGAAGTTGTACACCTCTTCGAGGAGTTCATCCTTGCTGCGGAAGCAGTAGTGCAAAGCCGCCAGGGGGGCGTCGGCTTCACTGGCGATCCGTCGAGTCGTTGCAGAGGCGAGTCCTTCCTGTGCGATCACCCTGGCTGCCGCTTCGACGAATTGCAGCCGTCTTTCTTCGGCGGGAACCCTGGCCATCCGCTCACCTTCCTCGTACTCGTTCCACTGTGATCCGGTCCTCCGATCCAGCGGTCTCATCGATCCTAGGCGCTCTCCGCCATGACGGCCTTGTGGCCGTGCCGTGGGGTGGAAAAGTCCCGATGGAGAAATTTTACGTCAAAACCTAGTCAAGTGACCCAGTCAAGCGACATACTTCTTTCAAGAACGTTGTCTGCATCACATCTGGATGCGGTGACTTGAGGAGAACCGATGCAAGATTTCGCTGATCTGGTGATCGTGAATGCCTCGGTCCACACCATGGACCCGGCACAACCGCACCGTATGACTGACGCGGTCGCCATCAAGGACGGTCGCATTTCCGGGCTGGGCCACGAAGACGTGAGCCTGTCGATTGGCCCGGATACGCAGGTCGTCGACGCCGCGGGCGGGGCCGTCATTCCCGGCATCAATGACGCCCACCTGCACTTCGTGTCGGCAGCGATGGCTGCCTTCGGGTACGTGCGGCTGGACCCGGACGTGGCACCCGACTGGGCGACCGTCGTCGAGGTCGTGGCGGCAGCGCCGGTTGGGGAGGACGGCTGGGTCCGGGCCCATGGCTGGGACGAAGCGCTGCTGGGACCGGCGGGAGGGTACTTGCTGGATTGCCGGCCCCACACCCCCGTGGTGGCGTTCGACAGCACCGGCCATCAACTCCTGGCAAACGCCGAAGCCCTGCGTCGGGCGGGCATTACAGCCACGACACCGGACACCGAGGGTGGCGTCATCGTCAGGGCAGCAGATGGCAGCCCCATCGGGTTGCTGCAGGACGGGGCCATGGAACTCGTTTCGCGGGCCATGCCCCCGGTTCCATCGGCGACGCTCCGCCCAGCCCTGCTGCACTTCCAGGAGCACCTGCATGCGCTGGGCATCACGTCGCTCACGGAGCCGGGACTCGGACCAGCAAGTGCGGGACTTATGGACGGCGCCGGTTCGACGGCGGCACTGGAGTTGCTGGGCGACCTCGCCGCAGCGGGGGAGTTGACCCTGCGGATCAACGTCCTGATGCTCTTCGCGGGAACCGGGGGAGCCAATGCCAAAGCCATCGACGACGGACTGCGCAGCGGACTGGCAGCAACCTACGCGAACCGCGGCATTGAGCCTGGGCAGTTGAGGATCGCCGGCGTCAAGGTTTTCGCGGACGGCATTCCACGCAGCGGCACCGCTTGGATGAGCGAGCCCTATGGCGCTGTCTGTACGCATGGCCGCCTGGTGATTCAGGGCGCAAGTGACGGAGAAAGGGTGGCTGAACTGAACAGGATCCTGGAACTCATCGACGACGCCGGACTGCAGGCAGGTGTCCATGCCACGGGAGATGCTGCCACTGCCGCAGCCGTAGAGGCAATCAGTGCAGCGAGCAAGGATCCCGGCGGGCATTCGACAAGGGGAAATCGCCACTACGTCATCCATGGGGCGTTCAGTGATCCCGGCATGTTGCGCACCATGGCATCGCAGGGCATCGGGTACAGCACCAACCCCCTGATCCGCCACGAGGCCGGTGACATCATGCGCCAAGTACTCGGTGAGGATCGTTTCTCCCAACACCAGCCGCTGCAGTCAGCCTTGGAGGCCGGAGTCCACCTCAACATTGCATCGGACGCCCCCGTGACCAGTCCGGACTGGCGGCGTACGGTGGTGGCCGCAGTCCGTCGTGCCACCCGGTCCACACCGGGCAACCCCCGGGATCCCGAGCGGATCAGCGGCCTGCAAGCGCTCACAGCCATGACTCTTGATGCCGCTTGGCAAGATCACGCAGAGCACGACAAAGGTTCACTGATACCCGGCATGACAGCAGATCTGTGCTTGCTTTCCAACCCGTGGCCGGCCGATGAGGAGATCGAGAAGCTCCTCGATACAGACGTCCGGCTCACCCTGAGTGGTGGCCGTGCAGTCCACCGCTCCACCAGCTGGAACCATTCCCTTCCGTTCAACCATTCCTGATTCGAGGAGCACCACATGCGACGCACTATTCCTTTGGCCGTGGCCGCAGTCCTATCCATGGCCTTGGCAGCCTGCGGGGGCGGGTCGGGACCGGCAGCCGCCCCCGCTGCGGACGGGACCACCACACTCAAGGTGGGCACCATCGGCATCGGATCCGACGCCGGTATCCGCCTGGCCGCCGATAAGGGCTACTTCAAGGAGCAGGGTCTCAACGTCGAGATTTCTGTCATAGCCAACCCGCCGGCCGGCATTGCAGCGGCCCAGAGCGGACAGATTGACCTCACGTACACGCCTTCCATTCCCCTCCTGAATGCGCTGAGCCAGAACGTGCCGCTGAAGATCATCGCCGCGGCCGACGGCTACAAGGACGGTGCCAGTGAAGGTGCCGACCTTAACCGTGTGGATGACACGGGACTCCTCGTTCAGCAGTCGTCCGCCATCAACCGGCCGAAAGACCTGGAAGGAAAGAACGTCAGTGTCCCGGCCCGCAAAGCACAACTGGAGGTCACGGTCAGCAAACTCGTCAAGGACGACGGCGGCGATCCTGCCAAGGTGAACTGGATGGTCCTCGATCCGTCGTCGGCGCTGCAATCCCTCAATTCGGGGCGTGTCGATGCAGCGTCGCTCGTGGCCCCGTTTACGTCCAAGGCCGCGTCGGAGGGCAACAGGCTTCTGGCTTCGCCCGGCGTCGAGTTCTTCGAGCAGGGCGCCATCGGCCTCTGGGTATCAGGGGCAAACACCGTGAAGTCCAAGGAGAAGGCGCTGCAGGGTTTCAAGGCTGCCATCTACAAGGCGAACGCCTATGCCAACGGCCACATCGATGAAGCGCAGCAGCTCAGTGCCGAGATCACCAAGACTCCGCTGGACGTCGTCAAAACCGGCGCGGTGAATTACTGGCCGGAAGAGGTTCGCCTGGAAGACATCGAGCGCGCCAACAACAATCTTGCCGGGCTTGGCTTCCTGAGCGCACCTGTGAAGCTGCCGGCCGACGTCATTTTCGGCAAGTAGGCAGGAAAACGACGTGGGAGATTCATCATGAAAGCATCCATCCGCCCCTCTGCGTATAGTGCCTTGGGCATCGCGGGTGCCCTGGTGATCTGGCAGGTTCTCGCGGAAGCCAAGGTTGCAGGAAACGCCCTGCCATCAGCTACCACGGTGTTCACCACTCTCGCTGCCATCCTGGGAACCAGCACCTTCTGGTCCTCCTTGGGCGCAACCCTCGGTATCGCCTTGCTCGCATTGGCGCTGGCGGCCGTGGCCGGAGTCGCTGTCGGATTGGTCGTGGGCAGCTTCGAATCCGTGCGGTACGCAACCTTGGCCCTATTGGAGTTCCTCAAGCCCGTCCCGCCGATTGTCATCCTCCCGCTGGCGGTGCTGATCCTGGGGCCCACCGCCGAGATGTCGCTGTTCCTGGTGGTGTTCGGCTGCTTCCTGCCCATTGTCATGCAGACCGTTGACGGTGTTCACGGCACCGACCCCGTGGCCAGGGACACGGCCCGCTCCTACGGCATGGGAGAAGGCGAAATCCTGGCCCGGGTCGTGTTGCCCAGCGCCATGCCCTACATCGGAACTGCAATGCGCGTGGCCGCGCCGGCCGCCTTGGTAGTCACTGTAGTGGCGGGACTCCTCGGTGGCGGTCCAGGCCTTGGCCAAAGCATCTATCAAGCCCAAGCGGCAGGCGACTACGCCAGCCTCTACGGATTGGTGATGGTGCTGGGTGTCATGGGTCTGTTGTTCCAAGGTGCCACGCGACTGGCCGAGCGCCGGGTGCTGCACTGGCATGAGTCCTACCGGAAAGTGGTGCCCTGATGAGAAATGTCCGATTGCGCAACTGGGTGCTTGGAGCAGGGACACCCGTACTGCTGTTGATGGCGTGGTGGTTCTTGTCCGCGGACTCCATCGACCCCTTCTTTCCACCGCTGGAAAGCATCCTTGTCCGCTTCCAGGAACTGTGGCTCTTTGACCACTTCCAGTCCGACGTCCTCCTCAGCCTTGGAAATCTGTTCTTCGGTTTCGGGATCGCGGCGGTGGTGGGGATCGCACTGGGGTTCGCTACCGCCCTGGTTCCTCCGGTGCGTTGGATGATTGATCCCCTAATCCATTTCCTCCGGGGAATTCCGCCGGTGGCGCTGGTGCCGATCTTCATCTCCCTGATCGGCTTCGGTACCCAAATGCGCGTGACGAGCATCGCATTGGCCGCTTTGTTTCCCACCATGATCGCCACGGTGGACGGCATCCGCAGCGTCAGCAACGATCTCCTGGATGTCGCCAGGGTCTACCGCCTGACCCGGAAAGAGCGGGTGCTGAACGTTCTCCTTCCGGCGGCAGGACCGCACATCTTCTCCGGGCTTCAAGTGAGCCTCCAGGTGGCCTTCATCGTGATGATTGCCAGCGAGATGCTGGGCAGTTCGCAGGGTATTGGAGCCATGACCTTGCTGGCCCAGCAAAGCTTCATGACCGCTGACATGTGGGCAGGGATCCTGCTCCTGGGCGTCCTTGGATTCCTGGTCAACCTCCTGTTCAGCCTGCTAAAGCGCAAGGTCTTGTCCTGGTACATCGGATCCCGTCGTTTGGCGCGGGCAGCATGAGCGCCCGTCCGGCCCCTCTTCTTCCCGTCCGAAACAGAAAGTCCACCATGGCACAGCAACCAGAAACACAAGTCAGTGCAACCACGCCACGGCTTGATGTGGCGCATCTCGCCAAGACCTACGGCAGCGGAGGAAAAGCCCGTACGGTCATCGAAGACCTGACCTTCACCGTGGATGCCGGCGAAATTGTCTGCATAGTGGGTCCCTCCGGCGTGGGAAAGACGACGCTCCTGAAGTGCCTGGCCGGGCTCCAGCCTGCTACCAGCGGACGGGCGGCCATTGACGGGCGGACCATCAGTGGCCCGCCTCCGGAAATGGCCCTGGTCTTCCAGGACTACAACCGTTCCCTGATGCCATGGCTCACCGTCCGGAAAAACCTGGTCCTGCCGCTGCGGCACCTCAAGCTGCCGGCAGCAGAACTCAAGGAGCGCTGCGACAGTGCACTGGCCGCCGTCGGCCTTTCCCATGCCGACAACCAGTATCCATGGCAGTTGTCCGGCGGCATGCAGCAACGTGTGGCGATTGCACGGGCGCTGGCTTACAGGCCCGAAATCCTCATCATGGACGAGCCCTTCGCCTCGGTGGACGCGCAGACCCGCTTTGACCTGGAAGACCTGTGCCTGACGATCCGAAGGGACTTCGCCATGACCATCCTGGTGGTGACCCATGACATCGACGAGGCTGTCTACCTTGCAGACCGCGTCGTGGTGCTGGGGTCCCGGCCCGCACGGGTGCTCAAGGTGGTGGACGTGGACCTGCCCACGCCACGCGACCAGATCACCACGCGTGCGCTGCCCGGGTTCGCCCGGCAGCGCACCGACGTACTGTCCCTCATCAAGAGGCCCGCATGATGCGGCAGCGCGGCAGGGACGAGCATCGCCGGCCCAACGTCCTGTTCATCATCGCTGACCAGTTACGGGCCGACCACGTGGGCTTCGGCGGAAATGCCACTGTCCGGACGCCGAACCTGGACGCGCTCGCAGCCAAGAGCATCGTGTTCGAGAATGCGACGGTGGCCAACCCCACCTGCATGCCCAACCGGGCCAGCTTGCTGACCGGCAGGTGGCCATCAGCGCACGGGACGCGCTGCAACGGCATCACCTTGGACCCGCTCACACAGACAGTTCCAGGGTCCTTGGCAGCCGGGGGATACAGGACCGTGGGCGTAGGAAAACTGCACCATCAAAACATGGGGTGGGAGTTTGAGCCCCACCAGGCCGAGGAGATCCGGGCCACCGACCCCATGCTGTTGGACGCGGGAGCAGCCGACGCCCGCCGTCATGGGTTCTCCCCGGGATGGGATAAGTGGGAGAACCGCGATGCGCACGATGACCGGTTCATTGCGCTGCCCTCCGACTACTACGGATATCAGCACGTGGACCTGGTCATAGGCCACGGGGACAGGCCTGGTGGACACTACGTCCACTGGGCCCGGGAGCGGGGAGTCGACCCGGAATCGCTGGGAGGTCCAGGAAACTCGTCCAGCATGTACGGCGGCTGGGACCAGGTGTACCAGACGGCCATTCCGGCTGAGGTGCACCCCACCAGCTACGTGAGCGAGAAAGCCATCGAACACCTGAAGGATGCCGCGGGCCAGGACCAGCCCTTCTTCATGTTCGTGTCGTTCCCCGATCCCCACCATCCGTTCTCTCCACCGGCCGGCTACTCGGACCTTTACGATCCCGCGGCGCTGCCTCTGCCGCTCGGCTTCGAGCAGGACCATTCATCATCCCCGGCGCACGTGAAGGACATGATTGACCACCGGGGTGAGCCGAATGCCGACCCGACCATGACGTGGGCGGCCACGGAGGACCAATACAGGCATGCCGCTGCCGCGCAGTATGGCCTTATTACCATGATGGATGAGCACATCGGCCGGATTTTGGACGAGCTGGACCGCCAAGGGTTGGCCGAGGACACGATTGTGGTGTTCACCAGCGACCATGGAGACCTCTTCGGGGACCACGGCCTCATGCTCAAGCATTTTGTGCACTACCGCGCCGTGACCAATGTTCCATTGCTGGTCCACCTTCCCGGAGGTTCGCCACGGCGGACCGCAGCCCTGGTTTCCAGCACCGATGTGGCGCCGACGCTTCTTGAGCTCACCGGTTCCAGAGGCTTTCGGGGGATTCAGGGCCGCTCGCTGGTGCCGCTTCTGCAAGGCGATGCCGGCATGCACCGGGACGCGCTCCTGGTGGAGGAAGAACAACCGTTTGGCTTGGAAGGCCTGCCCGGGCCGGTCCGCATACGAACGGTCATTACTGCAGAGGGCCGGCTGACCCGCTACTTCGGCACGGAGATAGCCGAACTGTATGATCACCGCACCGACCCCGGTGAACTGCTCAACCGTGCGGGCGACCCGGCGTACGCAGGGTTGGAGGACCGGTTGCTGCGGACCATGCTCGATGAGATAGCTGCGCTGACCGACCAAGGGACGGCACCGACAGCGGCTGCGTAGCCACACGCCGCATGGCAACAGCCCGACGACGGCGCCTGGGTTTCGGCGCAGGGCGCCGTCAGTGGCTGCTGCGGTAGCCGGTGGGGGAGTTCCCGAAGGCTGCCCTGAAGATTCTGCTGAAGTGGGCGGCATCGGTGAACCCCCATCGTGCGGCGATGGCCGTTACGGGCCGGTCAGCCAGGACCGGATCCCTGAGGTCGCGGCGGCACCGTTCAAGCCGCCGTTGCCGGATGGAAGAGGCCACAGTTGTTCCGATCTCCTGAAAGAGGTCGTGGAGGTGCCGCGTAGAGATGTAATGGGCCGAGGCGATGGTTCCAGGGGAGAGTTCAGGATCGCCAAGGTTGGCCTCGATGTAGTCATGGATCCGCCCCAGCAGCAGAAGGTGCGGATCGCGTCCGGTCTCGATGAGCTGGTCCAACTCGCCGTTGAAGAGCGTGGTGACCAGGTCCAACGCGTTGTGGACCAGCCTGAGCCCGTTGGTCCCCGAGAGGGCTTCCAGGTTGTCGGCGAGCTTCACCAGGAAGGGACTGATGAGCTCGCCCAGGCCTTCGTCTCCTGGAATCCGCAGTGCCGTCACGTGTCCCATGGCTTCGGCCGGCAAGTCGAGCAAAACGTGGGGGAACATCAGCACCAAGGTGCGGAAGTCGTCGTCGAACGTCAACTGGTAGGGGCGGGAGGTGTCGTAGATGGAGAGGTCGCCCGGCCGAAGCACGGCCTCGCGTTCGTCCTGGACCAACCGGCCTGAACCGGTCAGCTGGATGCTGAGCTTGAAAAAGCGCCCGGTGGATTTCGCAATGAGTTCCGGCGTGCGAAGGACGGTATGGGGGCCGGCCGTGATTTCAACGACGGATATCTGACCCAGCACGCGGGCACGCATGGTTCCGTGGAAAGTGGAATCGCGGGGCCCCGTCGCCAAAAGTGGCACAAAGGAAGTGGAGATGGCCCGGCTCCATTCCTGGAAAGACTCCGCCACGACGGTCTGCACAGTGGTGGGGCCCGTTTCAGCCGCGACAGTCATCAAACTCCCTTTCAATGGCCCGCGCCGGCGCCTGTCCTTCGACATATTTGCCGGCCAGGAGGCCGGCGGGGCAGGAGTGAGCTTGCCCACGATTCTACACCGGGGCCCCACGCTCCCAGCGTGCGTGCGTGCACCGACAAACACCCTGCCGTGTGAGACAAGTCACGCCAAGCTCCGACGGTGGAAGATTACGGAATGACCCACACCGTGCCGCGCACATCTCCCGCGGCACCGAGGCAGGAGCACACTATGAGCGTGGACAATCCCGTTAAGGGCAGGACAGCCGGAACCGCAAACACCAAGAGGCTTCTTGGCGTACCGGCTGTGACCTTCATGATTATCGCCGCGTCGGCGCCGCTGACCGTCCTGGCAGGCGGAGTGACCACGACGTTCGCTGTCACCGGAGTGATGGGCGTGCCCCTCTCCTTCCTGATACTGGGTGGCATCCTGGCACTCTTCGCCGTGGGCTACGCCGCCATGAGCCGCTACGTCACCAACGCAGGAGCCTTCTACGCCTACATAGCCCAAGGCATTTCCAGGCCAGCGGGAGTCGGCGCTTCGCTGGTGGCCCTGATGGCGTACAACCTGATGCAAGTGGGCATCTATGGACTGTTCGGCTTCACGGTGTCCTCGCTGCTGTCGGCGCGGCTGGGCGTCGGAGTTCCCTGGTGGATCCCTGTCCTGGTGTGCATCGCCATCGTCGGGTGGCTGGGCGTCAACCGGGTGGACCTGTCCGCCAAGGTTCTGGGGGTGCTGGTCGCCCTCGAGTTCCTGGTGGTCATCATGTACGACGTCATCAGCCTGGCTGTCGCACCCGAAGGTGTCAGTGCGGTGGCGTTCAGCCCCGAGAGCCTCTTCGTGCCCGGGATCGGAGCCGTGCTCTCTTTTGGCATCGCCGCGTTCATGGGCTTTGAATCTGCTGCGATCTATGGCGAGGAATCAAGGGACCCCCAGCGAACCGTCGCACGGGCGACGTTCGCCGCCGTCGGAATCATTGCCGTGTTCTATGCCGTTTCGGCTTGGGCCATGACGGTGGGTGCGGGACCGTCGGCGGTCATCGAATCGGCAGCCGCGAACGGGCCGGACATGATGTTCGCGTTCCTTGGCACCAACGGCGGAGTGCTTCTCAGCGACATTGCGCAGGTCCTCTTTGTCACCAGCCTCTTTGCTGCCCTGGTCAGTTTCCATAACGCAGTGGCCAGGTACTTCTTCTCCCTCGGCCGGGAGCGGGTCCTGCCGCCGGTGCTTGCCAGTGTCCGGCAGGGAAGCGGCGCGCCCTTCGCAGGTTCCCTCGCGCAGACGGTGATTGCCGTCGTCGTGACCGTTGCCTTCGCCATTGCGGGGACCGGTTCCGAGCTTGGCGAACTCTACCCCGTGTTGACGATGTTCACGTGGCTGACCAACAGTGGTGCCATGGGGCTGGTCTTGCTGATGACCGTGGTATCGGTGGCCGTCATCGGATTCTTCCGCCGAAACCGGCATGGTGCCAGCCTGTGGGTCAGGGTGATCGCGCCTGTCCTGGGGTTCGTGCTCCTGGCTGTTGTCTTTGTGCTCATCCTGGCCAACTTCGATGTCCTGCTCGGACAAACTGAAACCACCGCCGTATCGTTTGTCCTCCCGGCCTTGGTTTTGCTGCCGGGAGTGATAGGTGTCGTCTGGGGTTTGCGGCTGCGGCGCTCGCAGCCGGCCCTGTACTCCCGTATTGGCCACGGCTCGGAAGACTAGAAGTCCCTTCGGGACCAGGCAGCCCCGGCGGATTCGACAGAGTCCGCCGGGGCTGTGGTGTGTGCGCGAGTTAGAGGGCGGGGTCCAGATCGGTCCGGTGGTGGGTCATGCTGATCAACCGTCCGTGGGCCCCGAACGTGAAGTGCACAGGTTGCGTGCCCGACTCATCCCAGCCGAACAAGCTTCCGTGGGAACGGATGGCGTTGACATCGCGGTGGTCGGCAATCGTGACGGAGCCGCAAGGAATGACTTTTTCGCGCCAGGTGAAGACGAAGATCCCGGGTCGGACCTGGTACACGGTATTTGAGTCGGTATCTGCCAGTCCGCGCTCCGGCCCGGCGAGGCACTGCCACGTGTACCACGTGGGACTGAGGTAGATGTGCTCGTACGCGTGCGACTCGCTGTAGACCCACTCAACGCGACGTCCGATGAGTCCGGTGCTCTCTGCCATGGGAATTCCGGTGGTGAAACGGTCAAGGGTGCCGGGCCGAAAGTCGTGCTGGACCGCCACGCTGGACGGGGTCGGTTGTCCAAGCCTTGCGCCAATGTACAACGCAGTTCCGTTAGTGAGGTCCAGGACCAGGGAAATGGCGAGTTCCGGCTCCGCCACGCTGTGCCATTGGGCGTAGTAGAGCTGTTCGGCCACGAGGAAGGCCTCGTAGGGAGCTGATCCCGCATGTCCGGCCGCGGTCCACTGCACCTCGTCGTCATCGAATCGGAAAGTCATGGGATCGCCCTTGGCATGGACGATGAATTGTTGCCCCGACAAGTCCTGCACCAATGGGGCCTTGTTGGCATCGAAGCCGGGGGCAAGTCCATCCAGGGGCAGCCAGTTGGAGGTGTCAAGAAGATTCAGGCTCATGGGTTCCTTCTCGTACTCGAAGAGGGACCGGACGGGGTGTCCGGTCCCTCTTCGAGTATTCAGTTCCCGTCACTGCAGGTCTTGTGCTGTGGGGCACGTTGGTTGACCCGTAAGGAATGGCTCAGGCGAGTTGGCCTTCGATGCGCGCGGCGCTGGCGGCGAGCGCCTGGCCCACGGCGTCGGAGTCCTGGTCCAAGCGGATATAGACGACGGCGATCGCTGCCGGCCGCCCGCCCGGAACCTTGATGGGGGCGGCGATGGAGGACAGGCCGGCGATCACCTCGTCATGGCTGGTGGCGTAACCGAGGCGGCGGGCCTCGTGGGCCTCGGCCCGGTAGGGGCTTCCGGGCCCCACTTGCTGCCAGCGCTCCTCCGTCATGGTTGATTGGATGGCTATCCCCGGAGCTCCGGTGCTGACCGGGTGGCGGCTTCCCGGGTGTTGGGCGAGCGCTGCGCCGGAGTGGCGTGGCTCGACGGTGACCAGCGTTACGCATTCCTGGTGGTCCCAGACGGCGACGAATGCTGTCATGTGCAGAGTGTTGGCCAGTTGTGTGAGTTCCGGCAGGGCGGCGGTTTGAAGGTTCCGGGAAACGCCGCTGGCCAGGACAGCCAATCCGGGGCCAGGCTGCACCCGGCCCGAGTCGTCGCGGACCAGGAGGGAATGGTCTTCCAGGGTCCTGAGGATGCGGTAGGCAACGGAGCGGTGGACGCCCAGTGCTTCGGTGAGTTCTGCAATGCTGAGAGGCTTGTCGGCGGCAGCGAGAATCTCCAGTGCTCGGATTCCCCGGGACAGGGTTTGCGACGGCGGAGCTTGCGTCGCGGCTTCCGATGGAGCGTGGACATCGCTGCGGGGAATCATGCGACCCATCCTATGTTGATGTGAACTTCCAAGACGCTGTGCTTTGGGTCACAGGGGTGTAGTATTCTTTCCTAACTGACCGTTCTGTCGGTTAATGCAAGTCAAGCGCCGACCAGTCACTCTCACCCCATGGAGTTCCAATGACCGCAACTTCCACTGTCGACTCTCCGTCAGGACCCAGCAGCAAGCGCGAGGAGCGCAGGGTACTGGCCGGGACACTGGTGGGCACCACCATCGAGTGGTACGACTTCTTCATCTTCGCCCAGCTCACGGCCACCCTGCTGGCGCCCTTGTTCCTTTCTCCTTTGGAGAAGTCGAACCCAGGAGTCGCCCAGCTCCTGTCGTTCGCCACGATCGGCATCAGCTTCCTCTTCCGTCCCCTCGGGGCTTTCGTGGCAGGGCACCTTGGCGACAGGATGGGCCGCAAGGCCGTCCTCGTCATGACCCTGGTCATGATGGGTGCTGCCACGGCACTGATTGGCTTGTTGCCTACCTACGCGACCATCGGTGTGTGGGCTCCTGTCCTGCTGATCACCCTGCGCGTGGTGCAGGGCTTCTCCGCAGGTGGCGAGTGGGGCGGTGCAGCCCTCATGGCTGTTGAGCACGCGCCCGTCAAAAAGCGGGGCCTCTTCGGCGCCTACCCGCAGATCGGTGTGCCGATCGGCATGATCCTCGCCACCGGCCTGCTCTTCCTCCTGCAGTCGGGAATGTCCAAGGAAGACTTCGCTGCCTGGGGATGGCGGGTGCCGTTCCTGCTCTCCGTAGTCCTTATCGTGGTGGGCTACCTCATTCGCCGCGCTGTTGGCGAAAGCCCCGTCTTCAAGGAAATCGCCCAGCGCAAGGCCGAAAGCAAGGCGCCACTGGGCGAGCTCTTCCGCAGGAACAAGAAGGAAGTCATCCTTGCTGCACTGATTTTCATCGCCAACAACGCCGCTGGGTACCTGCTGATCGCCTTCTTCATCTCCTATGCCACCAAGACATTGAAGATGCCCACCCCGCAGGTGTTGCTTGCCACGACGGTCGCATCGTTCGGCTGGCTGATTTTCACCATGGTGGGCGGTTGGTTGTCGGACAAGATCGGCCGCGTGAAGACGTTCCTGATCGGCTACGGCTTGGTCTTCGCCTGGATGATTCCCATGTTCGTGCTGATCGATTCCAAGGACATCGTGCTGTACGGAACGGCACTCTTCGTCCTGACCATCGGCCTGGGGCTCTCCTACGGTCCAATGTCCGCCATGTACGCCGAGATGTTCCCGGCCCAGGTGCGCTACTCCGGAATCTCCATCGGGTACGCGCTCGGTGCCATCCTGGGAGGGGCGTTCGCCCCGCTGATTGCCCAAGCGCTGCTGGACTCCACCAAGTGGTCCGGTTCAGTGGGCCTCTACATCATGGGTCTGTGCATCATCTCCGCCGTGGGCGTGATCCTCGCCAAGGAAACCCGTGGACGGCCGCTGGGGTACAGCGTCCACCACTAGAACAGAACCCCGGAAGACGGGTGCGGTCCGCAAGGACCGCGCCCGTTTTTTCGTTAAGGAACGACGGCGGCTAAGCGCGCCCGCCGGCGCCGGCACCTTCCAGCAGGCCCATGACATCGACGTCGGAGAGTTGCTCGAACCGCTCGTAGAAAGCGCCAACGGCGTGGAATTTTCCGGGAGTATGAAGGGCCATGACGGCGTCGCAGACCCTCGCCAACGACGTCGAGGCTTCCAAGGATGCAACGGGCACTGCAGCCACAACGGTGCGCGCGCCGGCGGCACGGACCGCTTCCACGGCCGCCCGCATGGTGGCTCCCGTAGCCAGCCCGTCATCGGCCAGCACCACGGTCTTCCCGCGAAGGTCATGGTCGGTTCCCGGATACTGCCGGGCGCGTCGGAGAAGCTCGGCGCGCTCGTGGGCTTCCACGGCGTCGAGCGCGGACTGGGAGATGCCGTGGGCGAGGATGAGTTCCCTCAGCGGCTTGTTCACGATCCGAAGGACATCGCCACGCGACCAGGCAAGGGCGCCGAAGGCAGTTTCATCACGGCCCGGGATGCCGAGCTTGCGGACCAGGACAGCGCCGAAAGGCAGGTAGAGTTCCGATGCTGCGGCGACTGCTACCGGTACTCCACCGCGGGCCAGGCCAAGCACTATGGTGTCCGGCTGTTCCCTGAGTTGGGGGAGTGCTTCAGCCAGGCGTCGACCGGCTTCCGCGCGGTCCTTGAAACGCATGCCCATCTGCTCCACTTCCACGAAATCCGTTGCAGTTCCAAGCCTACCGTCCAGACCTTGCCCGGTAGCGCCTCCCCTGAAAGCATGGCTTTGTGAACAAGCCGATCGGATATTGGATCAAGAGGCTCGATGCGGCGTTGGAAGCGCAGCTGGACAGCATCCTGGCCCGGATCAAGCTCAGCCGGCGCCAGTGGCAGACCCTCAGCGTTCTATCCGAGGGTGCGATGCTTCCGGACCACCTCGAGGAATCGCTGCGTCCCCTCTGGGGAAGCGACGTCCGGATGAGGGAGAGGGAACTCGCGGCCCTGGTTGGCCGGGGAATGATCACCATGGTCGACGACCGGCTGGTCCTCAGTGACCTCGGACGCGAGAAGTTCCATGAAGCCCAGCGCCTGGTTGAAGCGGCACGTCAGGACCTTTCCATGGGTATCGGCATCGACGAGTATGCCATGGCCTTGAGCGTGCTGGAGCGGATGAGCCATAACGCGGAGCGGCTGGCCCGCTGACCACTGTCAGCCGGGCCAGCCGCCGCCCCGTCCTACACCCCGAGAAACTCCAGGGCAGCTTCCTTGAAGGCCCTGCTGGTGATCACGTTGGTGTGCGTGCGCCCGGGAATCACCAGGGTTTCCACCAGAGCGCCCCGCTTGCCCGCAATGGCAGCGAGCTCGGGCATGGTCGCGGCACGTTCATCCTTTTCGCCGGCAACCAACAACAACGGCATGTGCGGGGCAGCCTCGGCGGGATCGAAAGGTTCCCCCTTGATGGCCTCGATGAGTGACAACATGGCGAACAGGTTGTTGCTGGGGAGCATCTGTGCCATTTTCAGCAGGCCCGCGGTGGATGCGTCCTCCACCGGTGTGCCATCGGCCAGGTGGCGCTGGGCGGCGGCGAGGTCAAAGGCGGCCAGCGGATCGGCCGAGCTCGGTCCTCCCAACACCATGCGATGCACCAAATCCGGCTGCGTGGCGCCAAATTCCCACGCCAACCGTGAACCCAGCGAGTAGCCCACGACGTCCAGGCCCGTGGAAGGGTCACCGTCGCGCAAAGGCCGGGCACCGGCGTCGGTCACTATCTGCAGAAGGTCTGCACGGATGCGGCTGGGCGTGTACGAATCCAGGTCTTCAGGGGAGTGGCTCCGGCCGTGGCCGGGCAAGTCCACGGTGATGACCCGGCGGCCGGCATCCTGCAGTGTGGTGATCCAGCCGCTGTCCGCCCAGTTCAACTTGCTGGAGGAGGAGAAGCCGTGGATCAACAGGACCGAACGCAAGCCCGCATCGGTGGAGGGTTCATGCACTTCGACGAACAGCCCGGGATCGGTGCCCTCCACTGTGTGCCTGTGCTGTTCCACTGTGTGCCTGCCGGTCATGGTGTCAGTCCTCATCGAGTACGGCGCTCAGGCGGACCCGGCGCTTGGGTGCTTCGTCCTTCGGAACAGTGCCCACGATCCCAGCGGTGTCATCCGGAACCTCGAACACGATCAGCGGCTCGCCAACGTTGATGGTGTCACCGGGCGCCCCGTGAATACGCACCACTTTACCCGCCTGCGGGCTGGGCAATTCGAGGGCTGATTTGGTGGTTTCGAGTTCCACGATCGGCTGGTTGCGTTCCACCTGCTGGCCGGGCTCCACCAGCCAGTCCAGCACGGTTGCTTCAATGAGGCCCTCACCGAGATCGGGGAGCGGGAAGGAAATTTCAGCCACGGCGGTACTCCAGTACGCGTTGGATCCCAAAGAGGATGCGGTCGATGTTGGGGATGTATTCGTCTTCCAGGTCACCTGAGGGATAGGGCACGTCAAAGCCGGTGACACGTTCCACCGGCGCCTTGAGCGTCGCGAAACAGCTCTGCGTGATGAGTTGGGCCACTTCGGCACCCAGCCCGGAGGTCAGCGGCGCTTCATGGACGACGACGGCGCGGCGCGTCTTCCCGACGGACCTCGCCAAGGCTTCGGCGTCGATGGGCTTCAGCCAGCGCAGGTCGAGGACTTCGACGTCGATGCCGTCCTCGGCTGCCAGCTCAGCCACCTGCAGGCAGCGTGAGACCATGGCACCCCAGGCGACGAGGGTCAGGTGGCGTCCTTCGCGGGCCACCCGGGCGCCGGTGAGGCTGCCGTCGACGCTGGCGCTGGCGCCGCCGTCGTGGGCTGCTGTGTCCGCGGCCGCGGAGGTGACATCCACCGGCCCCTTCTGCCAGTAGCGCGACTTCGGCTCCATGAAGATCACGGGATCGGGCCGGCTGACCGCGTACTTGAGCAGGTGGTAGGCGTCGTGCGGGGTGGACGGAGAGACCACCTTGAGTCCCGGGACGTGGGCGAAGAGCGCCTCGAGGCTCTCACCGTGGTGCTCGGGAGCACGGATGCCGCCGAAGCTGGGGACGCGCAGCGTGATGGGCATGGGGAGGGCGCCGCGGCTTCGGTAGTTCATCCGGGCGATCTGGCAGACGATCTGGTTGATGGCCGGATAGGCGAAGCCGTCGAACTGGACCTCGGGAATGGGGTGGAAACCAGCCATGGCGAGGCCCACCGACATTCCCAGGATGCCCGATTCGGCCAGCGGGGTGTCGAACACGCGGTCCTCGCCGTGCTTTGCCTGCAGGCCGTCGGTGATGCGGAAGACGCCACCAAGCCGGCCGCAGTCCTCGCCGAAGATGACAGTCTTGGGGCTTTCTGCCAGGACCTCGTCGAGGGCGCGGTTGAGGGCCTGTTGCATGGACATCTGCTGCACGGCAGATGTACCGGCAGGCGCACCGGTGGCAGTGCTGCCCTCCGCGCCGCTCTCAGTGCTGCTATGCAGATCCGTGATGGTCTCAGACATGTTCGGACTCCTCGCGCCACGTCGTGGCCTGGGAATGGAGGGCGGGCGTTGGTTCCTGGAAGACCAGGCTGAACATCTCGGCACCGGGGCGGGGGCCCAGGTCCTCGATGCCGGCACGGATGGCTTCCTCTTCCTTTTCTGCACTGCGTTGTACTTCGGCGAAGAATGCTGCGTCCGCAACGCCCTCTGCCAGCAGCTTCTGCCTGAAGCGCTCCAGGGGGTCATCGCCGGCGTCCTGTCGTTCCTCCTCCAGGGTGCGGTAGCGGCCGGGATCGTCCGCCGTGGAGTGCGGCCCGCGGCGGTAGGTCATGGCCTCGATCACCACGGGGCCGTTTCCGGCGCGGCAGTGGGCCAAGGCCGACCGTGTTGCCTCGAAGACAGCTACGACGTCGTTCCCGTCCACCTGCAGGGACGGGATCCCGTAGCCTGCGGCGCGGGCGGCCACGGAGCCGCCGGCCACCTGGCGTTCGGTGGGGACGGAAATGGCCCAACCGTTGTTCTGGATGAAAAAGACCACGGGGGCTTTCATGACAGCTGCGAAGTTCATGGCTTCGTGGACGTCGCCCTGGGACGACGCGCCGTCGCCGAAGTACGTCATCGCGACGCCCATGTCGCCCTTGGGGTGGCCGGCGAGTGTTTGGCCATGGGCCCACCCCACAGCGTGCAGGACCGAGCCCGCCACGACAGCCTGGATCGGAGCGAACCTGGATTCCAGCGGGTTGTACATGCCACCGTGCCAGGTGGCTTTATGCGTGGACATGTAGCCCACCATGTCCAGGCCCATGGCCCGGGCAACGCCCATTTCGCGATACGTGGGGAATACGAAGTCGCGGGACCGGTCCACGGCGTAGCCGCTGCCCACCTGGGCGGCTTCCTGGCCGAGCTCCGGCGCGTAGCCGGGGATGATGCCTTGCCGTTGCCAGGCAACGGCTGAGGTGTCCAGGTGCCGGACCGCTGCCATGAGGGTGTACAGCTCCCGGAGTTGATCACGGGTAAGCGGGGCCGCGTCGTCGTCGACGGCGGCCAGTACGGGTTGAGTCGTCATGGCTGTGACCCTAGTCACCGATGTGTGGCGTGCGCAATCAGCTCAGTTCCAGCGGAACACTTTGTACAATTTGGGCATACAAAGAAGCCCTGCACAGTACAAACTGTGCAGGGCTTCTTTCGAGTGCTAAGCAGGCAGCTACTTGACTGTTGTGGTCTGCTTGGCGGCTTTGGCTCTGGCGTTGATGAAGCAGCCGGCGGCAATGGCCAGGATCAGGATGAAGGTGCCGATCAGCTGTCCGGCGCTTTCGGGGTTGGCGAAGCCCACCACCAGGATGAGGCCCAGCAATATGAGGCCCAGGATGGTGAGGAAGGGGAAGCCCTTCATGCGCAGCGGCAATTCAGTGCCTTCCCTGTCAGCCCTGCGGCGCAGGATGAACTGGGACACCAGGGCAGTACCCCACACCACAAGGCAGGTGGATCCGACGAGGTTCAGCAGGGCCGGAAGGATCTTCTCAGGGAACAGCAGTTCCAGGACCGTTGCGATGAAGCCGAACGCGACGGAAACGACGACGGCGGCTACAGGAACCTTGGAAGCGCTCAAGCGCGAAAGCAGGCGGGGAGCTTCGCCGCGTTCGGAGAGGGAGAAAATCATCCGGGAGGCGCCGTACAGGTTGGCGTTGAGCGCCGACAACAAGGCGACCACGGCAACCAAGGTGATGGCAGCGCCGGCGCCGGGGATTCCTGCGAGGTCCAAGACTCCGGCGAAGGGAGATTTCAGGCCCTCTGAGCCCACCGGAAGGATGGCAGCGATGACGAAAACGGAACCGATGTAGAAGACCAGGATGCGCCAGACTACGGTGCGGATGGCCTTGCCTACGCTGTGGGCCGGGTTCTCGGTTTCGGCGGCAGCAACGCTGACGATCTCTGTCCCACCGAAGGCGAAGATCACGACGAACAGGGCAGCAGCGATGCCGCCGATGCCGTTGGGGGCGAAGTCGCCAAAAGCTGAGAAGCCCGGCGATGGGACGTTTGGCAGCCAGCCGAAGAGGAGGGCCGCGCCAATCAGCAGGAAGATGACGATGGCCGCGACCTTGAGGATGGCGAACCAGAATTCAAACTCGCCGAAGTTGCGGACGCCTACGAGGTTGATGCCTGTGAAGACAACCATGAACACCAAGGCGAGGATCCATACGGGAATGACGGGCCAGACGGAGTATAGCAACCCGGCAGCGCCGATTGCTTCTGCGGCGATGACCACCACCAGCTGGAGCCACCATAGCCAGCCGATGGTGCCGCCGGCTGTCTTGCCCAGGGCTTTCTCCGCGTAGACGGAGAAAGCTCCGCTGTTGGGATTGGCCGCTGCCATCTCGCCGAGCGCCCACATGACCAGGATGATCAACGTGCCGGCGACGAGGTAGGAAATGAGAACTGCCGGGCCGGCGGCCTGGACGCCCGCGCCGGAGCCCAGGAAGAGGCCTGCGCCGATCGCGCTGCCGAGCCCCATCATGGTGAGTTGGCGCGGCTTGAGCGCATGGCCGAGGCCGGTTGTTGGCGCAGCAGCCGCGATGGACTTCGTTGTCATACGTGTCTACCTTCTATGGATTACATGCTGGTTTGGCGTGCCGGCCTCATGGGCTGGGCGCGCGGGCGTCGACGACGCAGCAAGAGCCGTGGAATAATTCTCGCAGTTTGTAAGATACATCACTTTTTGCTTAGGCGATGTGATGGGTACGGATCCCCGGGGACAGGAACTTTGATGCTGGTCGATGCGCTTGATGCAAAAATTGTACGTTTCTTCACTGATTCACCGCGATCTTCCGTGCTGGAGGCCTCCCGGGTGCTCAGGGTTGCCCGGGCCACGGTGCAGTCCCGCATCGACCGGATGATCGAGAACGGGGTCATCGGCTCCTGGGTTCCCCAGCCCGATCCTGCCAATTTCGGTTTTCCCGTGGTGGCCTTCTGCTCCGTCACCATCACGCAGGAAATTGGCCACGATGCGATCATCGAAAGCCTGGGCGCCATCCCGGAAATCATCGAGGTCCACACGGTCACGGGAAACTCGGACCTTATGGTGCGGATCGCGGCGCGTTCCAACCCCGACATGCAGCGTGTCCTCGATGCCATGATTGCCACCAAGTCCGTGGTCCGCTGCTCTTCGGTGATTGTCCTCAACAGCCACATCCAGGGCCGCACCCTTCCCTTGCTGGAGGCGGCGACCAAGAGCTTGTGACGTAAAGCATTTTGCGTGGCAGCCGCAGAGTCGTACCATTAGTTCTAGTCAAGGTGACTTTAACTAGCGCTCCAGTTCCAGGGAGCTCCCCCTGCGGCAGCGAAGCGAGGTGAATGCCGTGAACACCAACTCAGCCAATGTCGCCGAGAGGCGGCTTGCGCCGCCGTCGTTGGCTATCTCCACGGTGATCTTCGCCCTCCGTCCCAGCGAAAAATCCGGCCGCCCCACCCTTTGGCTGCCGCTGGTCCGCCGGATCAGGGAACCCTACAAGAACATGTGGGCCCTTCCCGGCGGTCCGCTGGCCCACGATGAATCACTCCAGGACGCCGCCTCCCGGAACCTTCGGGAGACCACCGGCCTGACACCGCATTACCTTGAACAGCTCTACGCTTTTGGTGGCCTGCACAGGTCACCCACCCAGCGTGTGGTCTCCATCGTCTACTGGGCACTGGTGCAACCCACCGAAGCTGCCTTGGCCGACGAGTCCGAGAATGTGCGGTGGTTCCGGGCCGACCGGCTCGGGGACCTCGCCTTCGACCACAACGCCATCGTGGACTACGCCTTGTGGCGGCTTCGCAACAAGATGGCCTACGGGTCCATCGCCTACCACCTGCTGGGAGAGTTCTTCACCCTCGCCCAGGTCCGCGAAGTCTATGAGGCCGTGCTGGACCGCCAGCTCGATCCCGCCAACTTCCGCCGACATATCAAGGCAGCACCGGAAATCGAAGAAACCGGTGAATACCTCCAGGGCGGCAAACACCGTCCACCCCGCCTCTACCGCTTCACCGGCACGCCCGGCCTCGGGCCAGATAACAGGAGTACACCATGAGCAGCGTCAACACTGCCGTCCAGCTGATCACTCGCGAGGAAGCCGAGAAGGGCCTCTCCCGGGCAGGGTCCACGTGCAGCCCGGCCTTGGCCAGGGGACCATGGGAGTACGACCTCGCCGAGGCCCTCGCCGGCGAGCCGGCATACGGCCCGGGCGCGTCAAGCGCAGACGTGGCACCCAGGGCCACACCGCGGCAGGGCCAGTTGCCGGAGGAGTACAAAAAGGCCTCCGACGCCGAACTGGACGCCCGCATCCGGGCGGCGAAAGAGATACTCGGGGACCGGGCCGTCATCCTGGGGCACTTTTACCAGCGCGACGAGGTCATCCAGTACGCAGACTTCGTCGGCGATTCCTTCCAGCTCGCCAACGCTGCGCTGACCAAGCCCGATGCCGAAGCCATCATCTTCTGCGGTGTCCACTTCATGGCAGAAACCGCCGATATCCTTTCCACGCCTGAGCAGGCCGTCATCCTGCCCAACCTCGCTGCCGGCTGCTCCATGGCAGATATGGCCGATGAAGACTCGGTGGAGGAATGCTGGGAGCAGCTGGAAGAGATCTTCGGCACCGAGCCTGACGCCGAAGGCCGCGTACCAGTCATCCCCGTCACGTACATGAACTCCTCCGCAGCGCTCAAAGCGTTCTGCGGCCGTAACGGCGGCATCGTCTGCACCTCCTCCAACGCGAAGGTAGTCCTGGAATGGGCCTTCGAGCGCGGTCAGCGGGTGCTGTTCTTCCCCGACCAGCACCTGGGCCGCAACACCGCCAAGGCACTGGGCGTCCCGCTGGAGCAGATGCCCATGTGGAACCCGCGCAAGGAACTGGGCGGCAACGACGAACAGCAACTTCTCGGTTCCCGGGTGATCCTGTGGCACGGCTTCTGCTCGGTCCACAAACGCTTCAATGTGGGCCAGATCGAGAAAGCCCGGCAAGACTTCCCGGGCGTCAACGTGATCGTCCACCCCGAATGCCCCATGGAAGTCGTGGACGCGGCAGATTCAGCAGGCTCCACGGACTTCATCAAGAAGGCCATCGCCGCCGCCACCGAACCCACCACGTTCGCCATCGGCACCGAGATCAACATGGTGAACCGGCTCGCCGCCGAAAACCCGCAGCACACCATCTTCTGCCTGGACCCCGTCATTTGCCCGTGCTCCACCATGTACCGCATCCACCCGGGCTACCTCGCCTGGGTCCTGGAGGAACTCGTGGAAGGACGCATCGTCAACCGCATCACGGTGGACGACTCCGTACAGGACAACGCCAAGATTGCGCTGGAGCGCATGTTGGCAGCCAAGCCGGCCTGACCTTCGTCACGCCACCCCGGACTAGCCGAATCGAGCCTCGCATGACAACAGAGAGCCTTGCCGGTGGCCCCGCGCCCCAACGGCTGATCGTCGTCGGAAGCGGCATTGCCGGACTGTACTCAGCCCTGCTTGCCGCAGAAGCCGGCGCGGAGGTGGTGCTGCTGACCAAGGGAGCGCTCGCCGACAGCAACACCTACTACGCCCAGGGTGGGATTTCAGCCGTCCTGGACGAGCCCGCTGCCGGCGATACTGTGGCCGCCCATATTGCCGACACGCTCAAGGCCGGCGCCGGACACTGCAACGAGGAAGCGGTGCGGGTGCTGTGCAGCGAGGCGCGGCTGGACATCGCCGGGTTGGGACGGTTCGGCGTCCACTTCGACCTTGACGACGACGGCGGTCCTTCCCTTGGTCTCGAAGCCGCCCACTCCGCACCACGGATCCTGCACGCCGGCGGCGACGCCACCGGCGCCGGGGTGGCGGCCGCACTGATCAGGACAGTCCTGGACTTCCATGCCGCAGGCAAGATCCACGTGATCGGGCACGCCCACGTCACATCGCTGACGTTGGGCGGGCCGCAGGGCGGCAAGGTGGTGGGTGCCAATGTCATCCAGGATGGCCGGGAGTTCGGAGTCGGTGGCGATGCTGTCCTGCTGGCAACCGGCGGAGCAGGGCAGGTGTTCGCCCAGACCACCAACCCATCTGTTGCCACCGCGGACGGGCTGGCGCTGGCATGGCGGGTCGGTGCCGCTGTGGCCGACCTCGAGTTTTTCCAGTTCCATCCCACGTGCATGGTTCGGCCCGCCGATGCCAGGGAAGTTGAAGGCAACAACGACCCCCTGCTGATCTCCGAAGCGGTCCGGGGTGAGGGCGCCATTCTGGTGGACGCGGCCGGTCACCGGTTCATGCCCGACTACCACCCCGACGCCGAGCTCGCCCCCAGGGACGTTGTTTCCCGCAGCATCGCCCTGCACCTTGCAAAACTCGGCGATCCCCATGGCCACGTCTTCCTCGACGCCACCGTGATCGAGGAACGGCGGGGCGAAGGCTTCCTTGCCCGGCGTTTCCCGACCCTGAGCAAACGGACCCGCCAGGCAGGCGTTGACTGGACCAAAGAACCGGTCCCCGTGGCGCCGGCGGCGCACTACTGGATGGGTGGGGTCGTGACTGACCTGTACGGCCGGACCTCTGTTCCCGGGTTGCTGGCTGCCGGTGAGGTTGCTTGTACGGGCGTGCAAGGGGCTAATCGGCTGGCCAGTAACTCGTTGCTCGAGGGTCTGGTGTTTGGGCGGCGGGCTGTTGAAGGGTTCCTTGGGTCGTCCAGTGGGTCGCCTGACGGAGTCCCTCTGCGTGCTGACTCGGCCGCGGGCGGCCTCGCTTTTACGAACGCTGCCGGGACCCCGGCAGGCGACAATCGCAGCGGAACCTTCAGCGAAACCGCCGAGTCAGCGGGAGCCAGCGGGTTCTCGAGGCAGGCACTTCGGCGGCTGATGACCGCCAAGGCAGGTGTCCTGCGTTCAGGTGACCTCCTGGCTGAGGCCGCAGAGGTTTTGGGGGAATGGGAAGAGACTGTTGGTCCCTTGAGCGTTCCGGGGTCTTTGGACGTGCGGGAGCATGAGGATTCCAATCTTTTGCTAGCGGCGCAGCTGCTCGTCCATGCAGCGCGGAAACGGCGGGCGTCCTTGGGCGCGCATTACCGCAGCGACGGTGTGGCGGAACCAGCCGCCGTCGAAGATTTTGACAAGCGTTACACCATGAGCCGGAAAGCGAGCCTCGTCCATGACTAACCTGACCCTCCCCGCAGCCCCTGTCCGGGACATTCTGGAACGGGCTTTCGCCGAGGACGCACCCAGTGGGGACATCACCTCGCAACTGCTGATCCCCGCCGATGCCCGGGCAACAGCTGTGCTGAACGCGCGTGTCCCCGGTGTTCTCAGTGGCGGTACCGTATTCCGTGACGCCATGAAGTATGTCGACCCTGCTACCGAGGTGGAACTGCTGCTCGCCGACGGTGAAGCGTTCGACGCCGGGGCGCACCTGGCGCGGGTCAGCGGCAGCGCCCGCTCGGTGCTGCTCGCCGAAAGGGTCGGTCTCAACCTGGTGCAGCGCATGAGCGCCATCGCCACCAAGACCTCGGAATTTGTCCGGCTCGTGGAAGGGACGCGTGCCCGGATCACGGACACCCGAAAGACGACGCCGGGCCTTCGCGTCCTGGAACGCTACGCCGTGCGCTGTGGTGGGGGAGCCAACCACCGGTACAGCTTGTCCGACGCCGTACTGGCCAAGGACAACCACTTGGCCGTCATGACCGGAGGCGATTCCAGCAAGCTGACTGGGCTGCTGCTTGCGGCCAAGGCCCAGCTCGGCCACACCACCCACTTCGAAGTAGAAGTGGACCGGCCCGGGCAGATCGAGGCTGTGCTGGCAGCAGGAGTGGACACCATCATGCTGGACAACTTCTCCCTTGAGGAGCTTCGCTCCGGGGTGAAGCAGGTGGACGGCCGGGCCATTGTGGAAGCCAGCGGCAACGTGAACATGAGCACGGTCACGGAGATTGCCGCAGCCGGCGTGGATGTCATCTCCATCGGCGGGCTCACGCACAGCGTCGCGGCCCTGGACCTTGGACTCGACGTCGAGCTCACGACTTCACGAAACTGAAAGGGCCCGACGCCCATGATCTTCCTCGACGCCGCAGCAACCACCCCAGTGCGCCGCGAGGTGCTTGAGGCCATGTGGCCGTACCTGAGCGGTGAGTTCGGCAATCCCTCCAGCCACCACACCCTCGGCGAAGCAGCAGCTGCCGGGCTTGCAGACGCGCGTGCCGGCGTCGCGGAGGTGCTCAACTGCCGTCCAGGTGAGGTGACCTTCACCTCGGGAGGGACAGAAGCAGACAACCTGGCCGTCAAGGGGATTGCGCTGGCCAGGCGGGCGGCAGATCCTGGGTTGAACCGGGTGGTCATCAGCGCCATCGAACATCCTGCGGTGGAGGAATCGGCGAAGTACCTGGAACGCGTGCATGGCTTCGTCGTGGACGTTCTTCCGGTGGACGGCGACGGCCTGGTGTCGGTGGACGTTCTGCGGTCCGCGATACGGCCCGAAACGGCCCTGGTCAGCATCATGTATGCCAATAACGAGATCGGAACTGTCCAGCCCATTGCATCCCTGGCGGCAGTGGCGCGGGAACTCCGCGTCCCGTTCCACACTGACGCCGTCCAGGCCGCCGGGTGGTTGCCGCTGGACGTCAAGGCGCTCGGCGTGGACGCCTTGAGCATTTCCGGGCACAAGCTTGGAGCGCCCAAGGGAACCGGCGTCCTGTTCAGCAAGGGACGGCTGCGCTTGGAACCCCTGGTTCACGGGGGAGGGCAGGAACGGGGTAAACGGTCCGGCACGGAGAATGTGGCAGGCGCCGTGGCGTTGTCCACCGCCCTGAGGTTGGCCAGCGCCGAGCAACCGGAACAGGCTGCGCGTGTTTCGGCCTTGAGGGACCGATTCATTGAGCGGGTCCTCGCCGGCGTACCCGCTGCCTTACTGACCGGTCATCGGAGTCACCGGCTGCCGTCAGTAGCGTCCTTTTGCTTCCCCGGAACCAGTGGCGAGTCAGTTTTGCTCGAACTCGAGCGGCTCGGCGTGGTGTGCTCCAGCGGCTCGGCATGCGCCGCCGGATCCGACGCGCCCTCGCCAGTGCTGGTGGCCCTCGGGATCGACCCCGGGACAGCCCAGACTGCCGTGCGCTTCAGCTTCACATCGACCGTCACCGACGTCGACTTGGAGCAAGCCGCGGCCGCCGTGGAGACCGCCGTCGGACGAGTCCGGAACCTGGCCTCCCCGCAGCCCAGCTGACTAGACGTGCCGTGCGCGCCGGAAAATCCAATGCCGAAGCAAAGTGAACCGGACGGCGGTGGCGACGAAGCCGGAGAGCGTAGTGGTCCAGAGCTCTTCGGTGACCGTTGCTTCCGGCCGGAAAAGATGCAGCACACCCAGGCTGCCACCGGTAATGACCAAGGCAATACCGATCAGGATTACCCCGTTCAGGTGATCCTGGGTGCGCTTCTTCCTTCCGGTGATTTTGAACGTCAGGCGGCGGTTCAGGGCCGTGTTCATCAACGATGTGAGGATCAAGGCCACCGCATTGGCCAGCTGGGGATCAATCCAGGGACGCAGCAACGCGTAGATGGCGAGCGAACTCGCCGTGCACACCACTCCGACTCCGGTGAAACGGATCAGTTGCCGCACGACGGGGTATTTGAGGACCCCGCGGTGCCGTTTCCGTGGTGGCTTTTGTGGGGGAGACGGCCGAAGCTCCGTGGCGTCTGCAGCTGTCTCCATGGGGTTAAGCCTGACACACTATGGAGTCCCGACCTCCCAGGAGGCGCCGGTGACGGGGTTCCGCAGCTCGCCGATGCCTTCCACGCGGCACACCACGGTGTCTCCGGGCTGGATGCGGGCGCACTCTGCCGGGAAGCCCGTCAGCACGAGGTCACCAGGCTGGAGTGTCATGAACGAGGTCAGGTAGACCATGATTTCGTCCACTTTCCAGCCCAGGTCCGCTGAACTGGCGGTTTTGAGTTCGCCGCCATTGTGGATGATTCCGATCTCGAGGTTCGAGTCGTCCAGGTCCGTGACAATCCACGGCCCCACCGGCGTAAACGTGTCCTGGCTCTTGGCACTGATCCAGAGTTCGTCCGTCTTCTGAAGGTCCCTGGCGGAAACATCGTTGCCAATGGTGTAGCCCAGGATCGCCGCACGTGCCGTCTTCAGCGTCAAGCCCCGGGAAGGACGCCCGACGACGACGGTCAGTTCCGCTTCAGGATCGACGTAGCCCACGGTGGAGCTCAACTGGATCGCTTCGCCTGGGCCGATCACGCTCGACGCAGCCTTGTGGAACGCCTGGGGCGGGAGGTCCCGGCCGGGCTTCCCTGTGTTGTGGGCCATTCCAAAGACATTGACGGGCACGGACGGAGCCAGGAAGTCGAACGAGTCTTCTGTCACCACAGCACCGGTCTCCCAACCGCTCCTTGATGGACTGGGATCGTTGGCCCGCGAAACCGGGAACGGCGAGTCGATGACGGTCCATGCCCTGCCTTCGGTGGAAGTGAAGTCGCCGGCGTCGTTGCCCACGAAGAAATGCTCATCCGGTGACTGGGGAGAGGCGGGTCTGACACGGGCAATGCGGTGGGGGAGGCGTGACGTCATGATGACATCCTACGTCCTCCCCGGGGTGGTGCTCCCTCGGTTACTGGCGGATGACGGTGCCGGGGACGGTGTCTCCAACCGTGCCTCAGGAAGAAACCCAGCGCGGGGGCTTAGAATCCGACTCATGCGGCTGGCGATCATCGGACTGGTTCTCCTCGTGGCAGGCGGGGCAGCCGTCGCTACGGGTGTCCTTCCGTGGCAGGAAGTGGCGGTCCTGGTGGATCGGGTGGCACCCATCCTGGGCTTCGTCGTTGCCATGACCGTGGTGACCGAGCTCGTCAGCGAAGCCGGTGCCTTCCAGTGGATTGCCCGGCGGCTGCGCAGTTGGGGCCGCGGCAGCGGTGTTCTTTTGTGGTTGCTGCTGGCGTTGTTCGCCGTGCTGAGCACCGTTTTCCTGTCGCTGGATACGACGGCGGTATTGCTGACGCCCGTGGTGGTCACAGTGGCCCGCCAGGCAGGACTGCCCGTCCTTCCCTTCGCACTGACAACGGTGTGGCTGGCGAATACGGCCAGCCTGCTGCTTCCGGTTTCCAACCTGACCAATCTGCTGGCCCAGCACAATCTTGGCGGCATCAGCCCGATACAGTTTGCCCAGTTGATGTGGGCGCCCTCGCTCGCGGCCATCGTGGTCCCCTTGGCTTTCATCGCCTT
Source organism: Paenarthrobacter sp. TE4293 (assembly GCF_050435325.1). NCBI lineage: Bacteria > Bacillati > Actinomycetota > Actinomycetes > Micrococcales > Micrococcaceae > Paenarthrobacter > Paenarthrobacter sp. TE4293. The sequence continues at coordinate 106,740 of NZ_JBNJRY010000004.1, read as the reverse complement.
GGTCTTCCGGCGCGAGCTCCGCAAGACCTACGCCCTTGATTCCGCGCGTCCTGCCCCGGCAGCCTCAACCAAGGCCGCCGCCGACAAAGTCCTCCTGGCGGCCAGCGCCGTGGTCCTGGTGTTGCTTTTGCCCGCGCTGGTGTCCGGGGTAGCTCTGTGGATACCTGCCACCGGCGCAGCTGTGGTCCTGGCAGCAATATTTGCCATCCGACGCCCCAAGGTGCTGACGGTGACACTCATCCCGTGGTCGCTCTTGCTGTTCACCTGTGGTCTTTTCCTGGTGGTTGAGGCTGCCCAGTACGTGGGTGCCTCAGTGCTGCTGGGCCGGATGGCAGGCCAGGGAAGTGGTTTTGTTGAACTGCTGAGGTTGGCCATGACAGGAGCCCTCGGTTCCAACGTGGTCAACAACCTGCCCGCCTACCTTCTGGCCGAACCCCTCGCGGGAAGCCCGCAGAGAATGGCTGCGCTCCTGGTCGGCGTCAATGCAGGGCCCCTGATCACCCCGTGGGCGTCCTTGGCTACCCTGCTGTGGCACGATCGACTGGTGCGGATGAACGTGCTGATCACGTGGAAGGGTTATGCCGTTTCCGGCTTGATCGTGGCACCCCTGACGATCGTTGCGGCCGTCGCGTTGCTCGCGGCCTTTGGCCCGGGTGGTGTGCCGGGCTAGCCCAGGTAGAGCTCGCCTACGGGAACTTCCGTGGCCAAGCGGTTGTCCGGCCCTGCCAAGGGGCACGCCCAGGCTTCGTTGTAGGCGCAGGAGGGGTTGTAGGCAAAGTTGAAGTCGAGGATGAATTCCTGATCACCGGCGGAGCCCCTGGTGCCGTGGAATGAGCCCTTGACCGTGTCCAACAGGTATCGTCCGGCTCCATAGCTTCCACCGGCCTTGCCGGCCGTAGCGTCACGGAAGGGGACAAAGATTCCACCTCCGTAGCTCCGCAACCGCCACGCAGCCAAGGAGCCCATCCCGGGAAGTTCGAACGTGCCGATGCGAACAAAGGGCACCACGCCGTCCGTTCCGGTCTCAACGTTCATCTCCTGCCCGGAGCCTTCCGGTGACAAGGCAGCATACCGGCGGAAAGCCGGGTCATACCCGGCGGTTCGCAGGCCTGAGAAAGAGGCCTTCATCTCAGCAGTCAGCGCGGATGCAGGGTGGGTGGCGAACATCAGGTCCCGTTCCTGACGCCAGAAAACGTGGGCGTCGAACGGATTGGTGGCCGCAAGTTGCCGCACCTTGTCATAAAGGGCGAACGTCCGCAGCCGCCAGTCAGCAATATCAACCGCTGACATGCTGGGGATACCGTCCTCGAAGTAGTCCTGTTGATCGGGAGCCATACCCCCCAGCCTAGTCCTGTGCGTGTCGGTGCCTCGGCGCCGATAGGCTGTGGACATGTACGGCATCATGGACCTGAGGAGCGTTCCTGTGAAGCTTGCCGCCGTGGCGCTGGCCGGCAGCGTGCTTGCAGCGGCGGCGGGCTGCTCTGCCGAAAACAAGGGACCCCAGGTCACCTCCACTGCTACGTCCAAGCCCAACAGTTCCGAGTCGGGCACTGGGACGCCATCAGGGAGCACGACGCCGGAACCCGGCGCTGCCGTCAGCCCATCCTCCGGAGCCGCTTCGGAAGGAGCGACAGCTTCAACGGATGCGGCCAGTGCCAGCCCCAGTGCGGCAGCAACCGCGGTGTCATGGAAGACCTACTCGGATCCGGCCAAGACTGTCAGTTTCGACCTACCCAAGGACTGGATCGCCCAGTCGGGAACGCCGGAGGCCGGTTCCCTGCCCGGAGCAGTAAAGGTGGAAGTCAAGGATGCCGTGGGGAGATACATCGCCACCCTCCACACGGGCCTGCCGCCGTCGAGTCCTTCAGCGTGCGCAGAGGGGCAGGGGCGCCCCTATGTAGTGATCAGCAGCGTTCCCCTGGACGTCCCGCATTCCGACGGCCCGGACACCATTGATCCAAGGGTGGTGTTCCGGGTGATCCAGGGCTATAAGTTCTTCGGCTCCTACGGCATCACCAACATGGTGGCCGGGGCCGACGGACAGTCCTGCGAGCTCCGGAACCGAGTGCAAGGGCCCGCTGGAAAAGGCGACTACTTCTTTGGAGACGTGCCCGCGATCCATGCGTTCGCCGCGGATGAGAAGGTGGCGCCGGCCAAGTCGTTCGACACCTTGGACCTGGCCGCGAAGTACGCCGTCCACGGCTCTGAATTCGCCAATGTCCAGCGGATGCTACTGTCTCTGAAGGTCAATCTTTAGTTCTGCGATTGGCTGGTTCACCTTTGGCGGCGGTGGGGGCCGCCCGCCGCAACCCACTCCGGAGATCAATGGAACGCAACGTTGCTGCCACGCTCGTTTTCAAGACCGCAGCCAACACCAAGGTGGCCATGGCCATCGCCGTGGCCGGGAATCCTGGCTACGACTCGCTGACGGAAACCCTGTCGATCACCTCTGCGGGGGAAGAACTTCCCTTCGCCGAACTCAGCGACCATCACGGGGGCCGCTTCCACTACCTGGAGTTCTCCGAGCCCAGCGAAGTGACGGTCGATTACCGGGCTACCGTCCATGGCTTTGGCATCCCTGAAACACCGTCCCCCATGGAACTGATCCGGTACGTTCGGCCCAGCAGGTATGCGGAGTCGGACAGGCTGCTGCCTACGTCCTACGCCGAGTTCGGTTCCCTGCAAGGAGCCGGGCTCCTTCAGGCGGTCCGCGACTGGGTCAACGGGGAATTACGCTACGTCAGTGGGTCGTCCCGGGGAACGGATGGGGCCGTGGAGACGCTGCTCCACCGCAAGGGGGTGTGCCGTGATTTTGCCCACCTGGCCATAGCGCTGTTGAGGGCCAAGGACATTCCTGCCCGGCTTGCAGCGGTCTACGCACCTGGCTTGAGTCCCATGGATTTCCATGCCGTGGCCGAAGCCTATGTTGACGGTGGCTGGCACATCATTGATCCCACCGGACTGGCGCCGCGCGAATCCATGCTCAGGATCACCGCCGGACGGGACTCCTCGGATACGGCGTTCCTTTCCACCGTTGGTGGCAGCCTGACCCTCAAAACCCTCAGGGTCAGTGCCTCAATCAACGGCGAGCTCCCAGTGGAAGACCCCCGGGAGCTCGTCAGCCTGCGTTAGTGCCCGGCCACGGACGCACGCAGCTTTTCCGTCAGGCGAAGCAGTTCGCGCTGTTCCTCTGCGGTGAGTGCAGGTCCCACCAAGTGTGCGATGTCGCGCACGTGTTCCCGGCCGATGGCTTTTTGGAGCTCGCTGCCCGCCTCGGTGAGCGACAGCAGCACTCCGCGGCCGTCGTCGGGGGCTGTTGTCCGCTCCACCAAACCGCGCTTTTCCAAGCGGTCCACCAGCCGGCTCAGACTCGACTGGCTCAGCAGGACTTTGTCGTTGATTTCGTTGAGCCGGAGCTGCCCGGAAGGACACTTGGACAGTGTGAACAGGACGTCGTATTCCTTGACGGGGAGCGTTTTGAAGGCCGGCCCGGACTGGAGCTTCCGCATCACCGCCACCTGGGAGCGGAACAACGACTCCCAGGTTTCGGCGGCGAGGCGAACGGCGGAGGACGCCGAAGGGCTGGACATCAGGCGTCCTGCCCCGCGGCTCCGGCAGGTGCGGATTCGCTGACTTTGTCTTCCAATGCTGCGGCGACGCGGGATGCGTGCGTCGGAGCGTCCGGCACGTGGGCCGGCTTCATGGCTGCGTACTCCTTGCGCAGGACCGGAAGGACTTCTTCGCCGAAGAGGTCCAACTGCTCCAGGACGGTCTTCAAGGGAAGCCCGGCGTGGTCGATCAGGAAGAGCTGGCGCTGGTAGTCGCCGAAAGCCTCGCGGAAGGTCAGCGTCTTTTCAATGACTTCCTGCGGGCTTCCCACGGTCAGGGGAGTCTGTGAGGTGAAGTCCTCCAAGGATGGGCCGTGACCGTACACCGGTGCGTTGTCGAAGTACGGGCGGAATTCCTTGACGGCGTCCTGGGAATTCTTCTTCATGAAGAACTGCCCGCCGAGGCCCACGATCGCCTGGTCTGCCTTGCCGTGTCCGTAGTGTTCGTAGCGCTCACGGTACAGGCCGATCAGCTGCTGGTAGTGCTCCTTGGGCCAGAAAATGTTGTTGGCGAAGAAGCCGTCCCCGAAGTACGCAGCGACTTCTGCGATCTGCGGCGTGCGGATGGATCCGTGCCACACAAAGGGAGCGACGCCGTCGAGCGGACGCGGTGTGGAGGTGAAGTTCTGCAGCGGGGTGCGGAACTTGCCCGACCAGTTGACGGTGTCCTCGTCCCACAGCTTGCGCAGGAGGCTGTAGTTTTCGATCGCGAGTTCCACGCCGTCCTGGATGTTCTTACCGAACCAAGGGTAGACCGGTGCCGTATTGCCGCGGCCAAGGACCAGGTCCACGCGGCCATCGGAGAGGTGCTGAAGCATCGCGAAGTCCTCGGCGATTTTTACCGGGTCATTGGTGGTGATCAGCGTCGTGGCGGTGGACAGTGTGATGCGCTCGGTCTGCGCGGCGATGTAGGCAAGGGTGGTGGTAGGGGAGGAAGAGAAGAACGGCCGGTTGTGGTGCTCGCCCAAGGCGTAGACATCCATGCCGATTTCTTCGACCTTCCTGGCGATGGCAACGGACGCCTTGATGCGTTCGTTTTCCGTGGGCGTGCGGCCCGTGGTGGGGTCAGTGGTGATGTCACTGACGCTGAATACGCCGATCTGCATGATGTGCCTTTCTCCCTGCCCGAGGTCCCGGGCTCTGTTATCAGTGTAACCCAAACTAGATGCATTTGCATGTATCGAAGTCTGTAACAGGGCAGGGCCAGGAAATGTTCCCGGCCCTGCGAGTGAAAGGGGTCTCTGGTGGAGAGTCCGCTACTCTCCGGGGTTGTGGGCTGCGCGGCGGCCCTTGACCCGGGGAATCATGCCCGTTGTCCAGTCCTGGAACTCCTCCGATGAACCGCCGGCCGGGCTGTTGCCGGATGTCGGGGCCGGCTTGTCATGAAGGGCCTTGAGCAGGTCCTTCTTCTCCCTGCGCCCCTCCACCAGTTTGTAAAGGACCGGGACCAGGACCAAGGTCAAGGCAGTGGAAGAGACCAGCCCGCCGATCACCACGATGGCCAGGGGCTGCGAAATGAACCCGCCACCGCCCGTGAGACCCAACGCCATGGGGGTCAGCGCGAAGACCGTGGCCAGTGCGGTCATCAGGATGGGGCGGAGGCGTTGTCGTGCGCCGTGGGTAATGGCGTCCGCCACGTTCATGCCCGGTCGGCCCTCGTGCGGCTTGCGGTATTGGTTGATGAGGTCGATCAGGACGATGGCGTTGGTGACCACGATGCCCACCAGCATCAGCATGCCGATCAGCGAGGGCAAGCCCAGCGGGACACCGGTAACCAGCAGCAGCCCCACCGCGCCGGTCGCGGCGAAGGGGACCGAGACGAGGAGGATCAGTGGTTGGATGAGTGACTTGAACGCCGCCACCATGATCACGTAGACGATGGCGATGGCCGCCAGCAACGCCAAGCCCAACTGCCGGAACGACTCGGCCTGCTGCGTTGTCGCGCCGCCAATGGTGGCAGTAACGCCTGCGGGCAGTTCCACCGTTGCCAACCGCTCCTGGACGGCTGTGCTGACGCTGCCCAGGTTGGAACCCGACGGCGTCACCGTCACCCGCGCAGTACGCTGCCCGTTGCTGCTGGTGATGGAGACTGGAGTATCAACCTGCTCGACGGCGGCGATGGACTCCAGCGCCACGGCACCGCGGGCGGTGGGCAGTTGAAGGGCCCGCACTGAGGCAATGCTGGTGAAGCGTGTGCCCTCACCGATCTGCACCGGATAATCGTTGGTGTCGATCCGGATGGTGCCTGCCGGGATGGGGCTGACGGTGGAGGCAAGGAACGCTCCCACCTGCTCCTCCGTCAAACCTGCAGCAACGGCCTTGGCACGGTCGACACGGACCTGGACCACCGATTGCTTTGACGCGAGGTTGGTTGCCACTTCGGAACTGCCGGGCACGCCATCCATGGCCTTCACCATGGCATCGCTGGCCGTTTGGAGGTCTGCGGAGTTGGCCGCCCTGATGGTGATGTCCACGGTGGAGGACGTACCGAACCCACCTTGCTGGGAACCGACGGTGACTTTCCCGGCTGCCCCTTGAAGTTTCGCGCGGACTTGGTCCTGGAGCTTGGACTGGTTCACTTTCTCGTCGGTGACAATCGTGAATGTCGAGTTGGATGAACCGGTGGATGTCAGGGCAGCGAAGCCAGTCTGGGCATTGCCCGAGGTGACCTGGACGTCCTTGATGCCCTCGATGCCCTTGAGTGCGTCCTCGATTTTAGCGGTCTCGTCGCTGGTGGCTTGGAGGCTCGTCCCGGCCGGAAGGACCTGCCGCACGGTCATGCTGTTCTCACCGGAGCGGCCCAGCAGGTCGGTGGCCAGGAGCGGTGAAACGGCAATGGTCGCCACAAGCACCAGGGCCGCGGCGGACAACGTGATGACCGGGTGTTTCTGTGTTTTCTCGAGAATCGGAAGGTAACCGCGCTGGAGCCTGCTCCGCTGCTCGGCCTCCCGGGCCTTCTCCGCAGCCTCGTGGGTGGACCCTGAAGACTCAGCGCCCTTTGCCGGGGAAGCGAGGAACCAGTAGGCCAGTACAGGAACGATCGTCAGCGAAACCAGCAACGATGACAGCAGTGCGATGGTCACAGTCAGGGCGAAGGGCCGGAAGAGTTCTCCTGCCAGGTCGCCCACGAAAGCGATGGGTAGGAACACGGCCACGGTGGTCAGGGTAGACGCGGTGATGGCTCCGGCGACTTCCCTGATGGAGGTCAGGATGGCCGTAAGTTTGTGTTCGCCGTAACTAAGGTGCCGCTTGATGTTCTCGATCACCACGATGGAATCGTCAACAACGCGGCCGATTGCGATGGTCAGGGCGCCCAGCGTCAGGATGTTGAGCGAGTATCCGGTGGCGGAGATGCCGATGAACGTGATCAGCAGCGATAGCGGGATGGAGACGGCGGTGACAAGGGTGGATCGAACAGACATCAGGAACACCAGGATCACGGCCACGGCGAAGCCCAGGCCCAGGAGCCCTTCCGTGGTGAGGTCCTTGATGGACTTTTCGATGAACGGGGCTTGGTCGAAGACCGGCGTGAACCTGGCGTTGTTGCCCAGTTCGTCCTGCATCGGCCCAATAGCGTCGCGCACCGCATGCGAAATCGCGACGGTGTCGCCCTCGGGCTTTTTGGTCACGGAAAGTGCCAGTGTCGGTTTGCCGTTGGTCCGCGTTATCGAGGTGGCGGCGTCGTCCTCGATACTGACGTCGGCCACTGTCCCGATGGTGGCAGCGTTCCTTGCCCCTGCCAGGGGAAGTCCTTTGATGATGTCCAGGGAATCGACGGGGCTGCCCAGTTGGAGGGACAAAGTCTTGCCCTGGTCCTCGATGGTTCCGACAGGAACCAGCGTGCCGTTGTTCTTCAAGGCATTGCTGATGGCCTGGACGGTAGCGCCGCTGCCTGCCAGGTCTGCCGGACGGGGCTGGATCAGGATGTGCTGGCTGGCTCCGCCTGTCACGTCGGCGCCACGGACGCCGTCGATCTTCTGGAGTCGGGGAACGCTGAGCCGCAGGAGGTCCGCGTTGAGTTCGCTGAGCGGCTTGTCCGAAGATACCGCGAGGTAGACGATGGGGAAGTCGCTGATGTTCCCGGCAATGGATTGAGGCTCGACGTCGGCGGGCAGCACCCGTTTCGCGTTCGAGATGGCCCGGTCGATCTGGTTGCGTGCCCGGTCCAGATTGGAACCGTACGTGAACACCATGGTGATCTGCGAGACGCCGTTGCGGGAAGTCGACGTGGTGGACTCCAGGCCCTCAACACTGTTCAGTGCTGTCTCGAGGGGCTGGCTCAATTGCTTGTCCACCACCTCCGGGGAAGCGCCCGGCATGGAGGTCACCACGGTGATCTGCGGGAACTCGATGGACGGAATGAGCTCCTGCTTCAGGGATCCCATGGTGATCACGCCGAACACCGCCGCGAAGACGGTGATCAGCGCGATCAAGGCCCGGTTTCCCAGGGACAGCTTGGCCAGGCGGAACATTGCATTGACTCCTGAGGTCTACGTAACGATTCGTCTGACGGGAACCGGCCGCAGCCCCGGGCGAAGCCTAGCTTTGGACGGCGTTGGCCACTTCCAGCTGCAGGGATTTTGCGGTGCTTGCTTCCAGTTCGGCAGCCAGTTCCGGGTTCTCGTTGAGCTTGACGCCGTAGCCCGGCATCATGTCCTTCAGCTTGGACTGCCAGCCCTTGAAGTTCTTGGGGAAGGACTTCTGCAGCAGCTCGATCATGATGGGGACAGCTGTCGAGGCGCCCGGCGAGGCACCAAGCAGGGCGCCGATGGAACCGTCGCGGGAAGCGATGACCTCGGTGCCGAACTGCAGGACTCCGCCCTTTTGGGGGTGCTTCTTGATGATTTGAACGCGCTGCCCCGCCGTGATCAGCTCCCAGTTGCCGCCTACGGCCTCGGGGTAGTACTCGCGGAGGGACTCCACTTTGGCCTCATGCCGCTTGGCAACTTCCTTGATGAGGTAGGCCGTGAGATCCATGTTGTCCTTGGCCACGGCCAGCATCGGGATGATGTTTCCCGGGCGGATCGACAGCGGAAGGTCAAGATAGCTCGACGTTTTGAGGAAGTTGGTGGAGAAGCCTGCGTACGGGCCGAAGAGCAGGGATCGCTTGCCGTCAACGTAGCGGGTGTCCAAGTGGGGGACGGACATGGGTGGGGCGCCCACGGACGCCTGGCCGTACACCTTGGCGCTGTGCTGGGACGTGATGGCTTCATCCGTGCAGCGGAAGAACTGGCCGGATACGGGGAATCCGCCGTAGCCCTTGCTTTCGGGAATCCCGGAGGCTTGGAGCAGGTGGAGGGCGCCGCCGCCAGCGCCGACAAAGACGAACTTGGCATGGATACGGCCGTGCTCACCGGACTTGGGGTGCTTCAGGGACAGATCCCATCCGCCCCCGGCTGCGCGGCTGATGTTGGTGACGTCGTGACCGTAGTTGACCTCGGCACCGCTGTCCTGCAGGTAGGTGGTCAGCTCACGCGTCAGCGCACCGAAGTCGACGTCGGTGCCTTCAGCGGCGCGGGTGGCGGCGACGCGCTGCTTGCGGTCCCGACCCTTGACGATCAACGGAGCCCACTTGGCTATCTGGTCCTGGTCCTCGGTGTACTCCATGCTGCGGAACAGCGTGTTGGGCTTGAGGGCCTCGTACCGGGTCTTGAGGAAGTTCGCGTGGTCATCGCCGATGACGAAGCTCATGTGCGGGACGGTGTTGATGAAACCTTTAGGGGACCCGATGACATTGCTGTCCACGAGGTGCGACCAGAACTGGCGGGAAAGCTGGAACTGTTCGTTGATGTGGAGGGCCTTGGACGGATCCACGGATCCGTCTTTGGCAGCGGGGGAGTAGTTAAGCTCACACAGCGCAGCATGTCCGGTGCCGGCGTTGTTCCACGGCCCGGAGCTCTCAAGCCCCGCTTCGTCGAGTCGTTCGAACAGGGAGATGGTCCAGGTGGGTTCAAGTTGCTTGATGAACGCACCAAGGGTGGCACTCATGATTCCGCCGCCAATAAGGACGACGTCGGCATGTTGAGTCTTGGAAATGAAGGTCACGATCAATCTCCGTTAGCGGCGGCACTGGCTGTCACAGAATATCCCCGCGCAGACTCAATACTGAAATTGCGGGGAATCGTCAAGGCTTTAGGCGGACGTTTGTGAAAACTTCGTTGAGCACCGGTGAAGCCGGGTAGCTTTCCACCTTGTTGGACAACGCCAAGGCGGAGATGGGGAACGCAATCGGGACGGCCGGCACCGAGGCGGCGATCTCTGCATTGATCGCTTGGTACTGGGCGTTCCGGTCGTCTCCGTTGGGCATGGCACGTGCCCGTTCGATCTTGTGGAAGACTTCGGAATCTGAATATCCGAACTCTGCCCGGGTCTCGCCGAACAGGGGTCCCAGGAAGTTGTCGGCATCGGCGTAGGAGCCGTTCCACCCCAGGATATGCAGGCCGCGGTCGCCGGCCGATTGGACCCGCTGCAGGTAACCGTCCTCCCAGCCGATGGGCACCGGCTTGATGTTGAAGCCCACCGCGACCAGTTGGCGGCTGATCTCGGCGTAGATCTTCTCGGGTGTTGGCATGTAGGCCCGGGACGCGTTGAGGGGATAGTAGAACTTGATTTCTTCGCCCTTGTAGCCGGCCTTTTGCAGGAGTTCCTTGGCCTTTTCGGGGTTGTATCCCAAGGACGGCGCGTTGTTGTTGAAGCCACTGAGCTTGGGCGGTACGAACTGCGATGCCTGGGCGGTGTTGTCGATGAAGAACCGCCGGATCAGGGTTTCCTTGTCGACGGCCATTTCGATCGCCTGGCGGACTTCGAGCTTTTCGAGGGGTGCCACGGCCTGGTTGATGCCGAGATACATCACCGAGAACGGATCGCGCTGAATGATCTGGACACCTTTTTTGACCAGTTGGTCAAAGGTCCCGGGGGTCACGAGGTCGTACGCATCGATCTTGCCGTCCAGGAGGGCCTGTTGCCGCGTTTCGGCACGGTCGTAGGGGATGAAGTTGATGGTGGCTATCTGCCCCCTGTTGCCCCAATATCCCTTGTACGTGGAGAGAGTGAGCTTGTTCTCGTCCCAACCGCTGAACTGATACGGGCCCGTTCCCACAGGGTGGCCGGCATAGGCGGAAACGGCCTGGCCATTCCGGGCCTGGTCCAGCACATTCGCTTTCTGCGCTTCAAGGGCGGCAGGGGAGGAAATCGCGAAGGCGGGGAGGGTCAAGGCCTGAAGGAAACCGGTGAAGGGCCGCGTCAGGTTGATCTGGACATCGTTGCCGGAGACCACCTTGCAGTCCTTGAAGATGGAAAACACAGGTTCGTCGGAGTAGGCCTTGAACACACCTTGGAACGAAATGCCTGGCGCTTGTCTGCGGAGTTCCGCGGGAAAAGTGAACCAGCGGTCGAAGTTGGCGCAGACGGCGGCAGCGTCCAACAGCGTGCCGTCGTGGAACGTTACCCCGGAGCGAAGCGTGAAGTCGTAGCTGAGTCCGTTGTTGCTGTCTTTCCATTCCGTAGCCAGCAGGGGAGTGGTCTCACCCGTGCTGCCATCGACCCCCACGAGTCCTTCAAGGACCTGGCGGGTGACCCGGTAGGACTCGGAATCGGCGGTCATGGCGGGATCCAGCCCCAACGGCATGGACGCCGTGCCGAAGTTGAAGGTGGCAGTGGGTTCCGCCGGGGCAGAACTGCCAGCGGACGAAGACGGCGCGGGCCCTGCTGTTCCGGTGCACGCTGCCAGCCCCAAAACCGCTACGGCAGCTCCGAACTGTAACGTCAGTCGCCGCATTTTGCTGCTTGCCACTCTTGTCCCCTCAAGCCGGTTGGAAGTGCTGTGGCCGGCTTCGGCCAGACCGCATTCCAGTCTAGTTGACCGTCCTGAGTGCACTTCCCAGCGCATTTTCAGGAAGCCATCCCCGCTGCTTGAGGAAAAACACCCCCATGCTGCAAGGCTCTGCAACCGGGGGTGTTCCGGGTGGCTCGAGGCCACCGTGCTTTCATACTGTGCGCAAGGGGGGACTTGAACCCCCACGCCCGAAGGCACAGGAACCTAAATCCTGCGTGTCTGCCAATTTCACCACTCGCGCTGGCTGTTGGCCGGTGTGCCCCTGGGGGCGGCCATCTACCGGCCTCCAGTGTACCCGCTACTTGTCGAGCTTGAGGTCCCGGCGAAGCTTGGCAACGTGCCCTGTTGCGCGGACGTTGTATTGGGCCAAGGACACCTTGCCTTCGGCATCCACGACGATGGTGGAGCGGATGAGGCCCATGTAGGTCTTGCCGTAATTCTTCTTCTCGCCCCATGCCGCGTAAGCGTCCGCAACTGCATGGTCTTCGTCCGAGAGGAGGGGGAACGTCAGTTCTTCTTCTGCTGCGAACTTTGCCAGTGCTTTGACCGGATCGGGGGAGATGCCAAGAACATCGAAGCCCGCGGCCTGGAGGGAAGCCAGCGTGTCGCGGAAGTCACAGGCTTCCTTGGTGCACCCGGGCGTGGACGCTGCCGGGTAGAAATAGACGATGGTGTTCCGCCCTTGGAAGTCCGACAAGCTGACGTTTTTGCCGGTTTCGTCCGGAAGGGTGAAGTCCGGGGCAACGTCGCCCGGGATAAGTCGTTCTGCCACAATATGCTCCTTGCTTACGTTTGCGATTTCCCAGTTTAGTGGGGAGAAGCCGCGCTGCCTCCCCGTCCGCGCATATACTGTCGGCATGCCAGATATGGAGAGGTGGCCCACCACCCGATTGCTTTCGACAGCTGCACGCTTGGTGGAAATCTCGTGGAACGAAAAACTGAAGTCCATCGGCCTTACCCACGCCGGGGTCATTGCCATGCAGGTGCTCGCTGCGAAGGGCGCAATTACGCAGGCTGCCTTGGCTGAATTGGCGCGGGTCAAAGCCCAGACAATGGGGACGACACTTGCCCGGTTGGAGTTGCACGGGCACATCGCCCGCCAACGCAGCGACTCCGACCGTCGAAGCCATGTGGTGACACTGACCGAGGCCGGAAGTGCGGCCCTTGCGGAAGCCGTGAAGCTTGAGCAGGATGTCTTGTCCCCCGTTGCTGTTGACACCGCACGGCTGCGCGAGGAACTCAGGATCGTCGTCCGGGGGTTGGCCGGTTTGCCCGCTCCCGGGGCGGATTCCCCGGAGACCGGCACTGACGTGCCCCAGGCCTGATCAACGCCAGGCGGTTCCCACCGCGGGCAACCTGGCCCGGAAGACAAAAGGCTCCGGATCGTTTTCACGATCCGGAGCCTTTTTCTTGGTGCACCCCCCGGGACTCGAACCCGGAACCCATTGATTAAGAGTCAATTGCTCTGCCAGTTGAGCTAGAGGTGCAGCTGTTGTTGTCGGGCTCTCCGGGAAATTCACATTCCTCGTTGAGCTCCGCAACGACAAATAACTCTACACCAGATTCTCCACGCACAAAACCACGCGGCACCCCAAGTGATGCACGCCATGAATAGGCCATTCCCAAGCCGTGGAAATGAAAAAAGGCCTTGAAGTGAATTCACTCCAAGGCCTTTCCTGGTGCACCCCCCGGGACTCGAACCCGGAACCCATTGATTAAGAGTCAATTGCTCTGCCAGTTGAGCTAGAGGTGCAGTTGTTGAATTCGATCAACCCGGGCCTTTTATTTCCCCGGCGATCTCCGCAACGACATGTAACTCTACACGACATCTGCCGAACTGTGAAATCGGCTTGCGCCCGATCGCCAGGCTCACGATGCTCCCCCCAGAATCAGCGCAAAGTCAGGGTTTCTGTTGTTGCTCAGGACCCATAATCTGCCATCCGGGGCGCGGGCCACGTCCCTCAGCCGCCCATATTCCCCTGTGAAGTAAGCCACAGGCGTCCCTGCGTTCCCACCGTTGAGCGGCACTGCCCACAGCCGTTGGCCGCGAAGGGCACCCGTGTAGGCCACGCCCTCGATGATTTCCAGACCGCTCGGTGACGCGTCGGACGTTGACGGCCATACGACCTTCGCGTCGATCAGGCCGCTTCTTCCGGGGGCGCCGGTCACTGTGGGCCACCCATAATTGCCGCCGGGCGAAATCAGGTTCAGTTCGTCGTCCACGTCCGGACCAAACTCGCTGGCCCACAACCGCCCTTCGCCATCCCAGGCGAGTCCCTGCACGTTGCGGTGCCCGTAGCTGAAGACAGGATTGTCGCCGAACGGATTTCCCGGCGCCGGGTTTCCATCCGGGCTCAGGCGCAGGATCTTGCCGCCCAAGGCCTGGGTGTCCTGTGGCTGTTCCCGGCGTTGCGAGTCTCCTGTTCCCACGTAAAGGAGCCCATCGGGGCCAAAACGGATTCGCCCACCGTTGTGGGTGGAGGCCTTGGGAATGCCGGAGAAGATCACTTCCGGTTGGCCCAGTGACAGCGTGCCGCCCGCATCTCCCTCCAGCTTCATCCGCGCAATACGGTTGTCCCCGGCAGATGTGAAGTAGGCATAAAGCCAACGGTCGTCCTGGAACGTCGGCGACACTGCCAGGCCCAGCAGGCCGCCTTCACCCCCGGGTTCGACGCCGGGAACCTCGCCGATGGTGGTGGCCTTGCCCTCGCGAATGCCCTTGACCAGGGCGGAATCACGCTCGGAAACCACGGCGGTACCGTCCGGCAGGAACACAACAGACCACGGCAGCTGCAAACCGACGTCGAGCTTTTCAGCGACTACCGGAGTGAACCGACCGGGCGTCTCCTGGCTGCCAACCGGGCCGGACTGTGGGGAAGTGGCGGAAGGCTCCGGCGTCGCCGCGGTGCCGGGTGACGACGGGCTGCCTGTGCATCCTGCCAGCGCCAGGACGAGGACAAGCGCGGCGGCAGGCACTGGCCGTGTCCGCCGTTCCACTGAGTGCCCTCCCGCGTCTGCGCGCATGGGTGATGGTGATGCCGGGACCGGGTTCAGTGCCTGTTGCGCCGGGGTGGCCTGAAGCCGGCGGCTTCTGCATGGGCAGCCGATTCGAACCATACGTCGGCCGTGGCGTCGTCATAGCCGGCGGCATCCTCGTCGTGATAGGTCATGTCGGTCGCGTTGGCCTTGACGGGGTAGCCCGCTCCGGCGGTGCTGGAAGAGCCGGTTCCGTAAGGGTGCTCGGCCGCAAGGTGTCCGGAGGCTGCGGGGTCCTCGGCCGCGGCGGACTCTGCGCCCGGCAGCGTGGGGGAGTGCACATCCGTGTACTCGTGGTGGTGGACCGGTGTTCCGCTCGAGTCGGTCCAGGACGACTCCCACTCGGCCTTGTCGGCAGCGTCATCCTTATTCGGTGCGGCTGTGGGGTCCGGTGCGGCTGTGGGCTGCGAAGCTTCCGTATCCCAATCGTCAACATCGCCTGCGTCAGCTGAGTGCACCTTCGCGTCGGTGTCCACGGTCGGTTCGTCCACGACGGGTTCTTCCACTACCGGCTCATCGACCACGGGAGCGGCAATGACGGGCTCTTCCACTGTCAGTCCGGGTGTTGCTGCCGGCTGGGTGTCGGGGGTCGGAGCTTCCGGTGTTGCCGGTGAATCGTCGACGGCGGCGCGGGGCGCAGCGTCGACGTCGCCGCCCACCGTGGCCTCGGTGTCCGCCTCCTCCCGTTGGTTAATGACCTCGGCTGGTTCATCAGCGATGGATTCATCAACTGGATCACGCCGTGTTTCGTGGGCGATGGGGCCACTTCCTTCGGCAGCCGCCGTGCCGGCATTCGTTACTCCTGCCAGGCCTGCCACGCCTGCTGTCGCAGCGGCCGCATCCGGAAGGGACGCCGTATTGGCGGGCTCCGTTGCGGCCGGAGCGTGGGTTGAAGCGGAATTACGTGATTTGTTGCGGTTCATTAGCCACCAAACAATGGCAATGACCAACACAATGACAATGACCCAAATTATCCAGTCCATGTGGATGCCCTTCTGCTCACGGCGGTGCAGTTCGTGGTGTTCTTGACGTTACGTGCCTGCTAAAGGGCTGTCCAGCGTTTGACCTGCTGTTCCATGGACTTCCCCACGGAATTGGTCAGTTTGCTGAGTAAACTCCGGGGCGGCAAATCCGTGGAAAAGAATTCCATCCGGTCGCCTAGTCTGGCTGAATGGACTTCAAGAGGCTGCAGATTCTGCGGGAGTTGGCAGACCGGCAAACTGTGGGTGCCACGGCGGCAGCCATGAATGTCACAGCCTCGGCAGTCTCGCAACAACTGAAAACGCTGCAAGCCGAAATCGGCGTGGTGCTGGTGGAGAAAGTTGGCAGGGGAGTGCAGCTGACTGAGGCGGGTTACGCCATGGCGGCCGCCGCAGCGGATATCGCCACCGCCATGGCCAAGGCCGAGTCCACCATCGACACCTACAGGAAGGGGTGGCAGACCCGCGTCTCGGCGGCCTTTTTCCCCAGCGCGGCCGAAATGCTGCTGCCCGGGGTGCTGCATCGGGTCGCCGCTGTGGAGGGACTGACTTTCGACGCGCATTTCGAGGACCCGGGAACCGCGCACTTCGCGCCTTTGGTGGCCGACTACGACATTGTTCTGGCCCACAGCGTGGACGGGCCGGAGGTGTTCGCCCGGCAGGGACTGACGGTGGTGCCGCTGCTGGAGGAAGCCCTCGACGTCGCCATGCCCGCGGGCCATCCGTTGGCGGCCAAGGCGCGTCTGAGCCCCGAGGACGTGGTGGGATATCCCTGGATCGGCGTCCCGGAGGGGTTTCCCTTTGATACGGTCCTTCGCCAGATCGAGCTCCATGCCGGCCGCCAGGCTTTGCGGGGCCAGCGGTACCCGGACCTCAGGGTGTTGGAGGCCCTGGTAGGTGCCGGGCATGGAATCTGCCTGCTCCCGCGCTACACAGCCCGTGCCAGTGCCAGGCGTGGCCTGGTTCTTCGCCCGCTGACCGAGGTGAAGGCCAGCAGGAGCATCGTTGCTTTGTCCCGCCAGGAGGTTGCTGCCAGGGCCACCATCGCGATCGTGATGGACATGCTCAAGAGCGAGGCCGCGGAAATCGCCAAGGAACTCCATGAGTCACAGGTGGACAGGCAGTTCCGGATCGACGGAGTGTGACCCACCGGGGAGCCCCGGAATCCTGCGCAATATTTGGCCGATCCGGCTTAACCCGGCGGGGAACAGCGCTGACGGCTGCGAGGTACCCATAGACTTTGGTCATGAGTGACACCACCGACACCGCGACAGACAACACGCCGGACATCAAACCCCGCAGCCGGGTGGTCACCGACGGCATCCACGCGGCACCCGCCAGGGGGATGTTCCGTGCCGTAGGCATGGGCGATGACGACTTTGCCAAGCCCCAAATTGGCGTCGCCAGCTCCTGGAATGAAATCACACCCTGCAACCTCTCCCTGAACCGCCTTGCCCAGGGCGCCAAAGAAGGCGTCCACGCAGGCGGCGGTTTCCCCATGCAGTTCGGCACCATTTCCGTGTCCGACGGCATCTCCATGGGCCACGAAGGCATGCATTTCTCGCTGGTTTCCCGCGAGGTCATCGCCGACTCCGTTGAGACCGTCATGCAAGCTGAGCGCATCGATGGCTCAGTGTTGCTGGCCGGCTGCGACAAGTCCCTTCCCGGCATGCTCATGGCTGCCGCCCGCTTGGACCTCGCCTCAGTCTTCCTCTACGCCGGCTCAATCATGCCCGGTTGGGTCAAGCTTGAAGATGGCTCGGAGAAGGAAGTCACCCTCATCGATGCCTTCGAAGCCGTGGGCGCCTGCGCTGCCGGCAAGATGAGCATGGAGGACCTCACCCGCATCGAAAAAGCCATTTGTCCCGGCGAGGGCGCCTGCGGCGGCATGTACACGGCCAACACCATGGCCTGCATCGGTGAAGCCCTGGGGATGTCACTGCCGGGTTCGGCAGCGCCGCCTTCGGCAGACCGCCGTCGTGATGATTTCGCCCGTAAATCCGGCGAGGCGGTAGTCAACCTGCTGCGCCTGGGCATCACTGCCCGGGACATCATGACCAAGAAGGCCTTCGAAAACGCCATCGCCGTCACCATGGCCTTTGGCGGTTCCACCAATGCTGTCCTGCACCTCCTGGCCATCGCCCGGGAAGCGGAGGTTGAGCTGACGCTGGATGATTTCAACCGCATCGGCGACAAGATTCCCCACCTCGGCGACCTGAAGCCTTTCGGCCGTTACGTCATGACCGATGTCGACAAGATCGGCGGTGTGCCGGTCATCATGAAGGCGCTGCTGGACGCCGGCCTCCTGCACGGCGACTGCCTCACCGTCACGGGCAAGACCCTCGCCGAAAACCTCGCGTCGATCAACCCGCCGGACCTCGACGGCAAGATCCTCCGCGCGTTGGACAACCCCATCCACAAGACCGGCGGCATCACCATCCTCCACGGTTCCATGGCCCCCGAAGGCGCCGTGGTGAAGAGCGCCGGGTTCGACGCCGACGTTTTCGAGGGCACTGCCCGCGTGTTCGAGCGTGAACAGGGCGCACTTAACGCCTTGGACAATGGCGAGATCCACAAGGGCGACGTTGTCGTCATCCGCTACGAAGGTCCCAAGGGCGGACCGGGAATGCGCGAAATGCTCGCGATCACCGGGGCCATCAAGGGTGCAGGGCTGGGCAAGGACGTCCTCCTCCTCACCGATGGCCGGTTCTCGGGCGGTACAACAGGCCTCTGCATCGGTCACGTTGCGCCGGAGGCTGTCGACGGCGGCCCCATCGCCTTCGTGCAGGACGGCGACCGCATCCGTGTCGACATCGCTGCCCGCTCGTTCGACCTCCTGGTTGATGAAGCCGAGCTCGAAGCCCGCAAGGTGGGCTGGGAGCCGCTGCCGGCCAAGTTCACCAAGGGAGTGCTCGCCAAGTACGCCAAACTCGTCCACAGTGCCTCCACGGGGGCCTACTGCGGCTGATTCCTCCCGTAAACTCCGCCCGCCCCCGGGTGGGCGGAGTCCGGCAGGCGGACATGGCTGTCCAAATAGTGAGATACGATAGTGCTCAATTGACACGTATCTCACTTAGAGGGAACACTGAACGCATGATCACATTCGTTACCGTCGGCGTCGTCGTCCTTACCAAGCGCGTGGCTTAGCCCGACTGGTAACGAACCGTCACGCGCAAACCCCTCGAAGAGCCGGAAGGCTGAGGGGTTTTTTTATTCCCTAAGCAAGACCCATCTATTGAAGATCCACTAAGGAAGAGTCCGATGAGCAAAGGATCGCCGATCAGCCCCTCGCTGATGGCTGCAAAGTCCGCTGGAGCCCACAAAGCTCCGGAAAAGGTCGACCGTACGGCTGAGGCCGTCGTCGTCGACGCTGCTGCACCTCTCTCTCCTGTACTTGGGCCGAACACCGTTGTACCCCCAACGGTGATGTCAGGCTCGCAAGCAATTGTCCGTTCGCTCGAAGAACTCGGCGTGGACGATATTTTCGGTTTGCCCGGTGGCGCGATCCTGCCCACCTACGACCCCTTGATGGCCTCCAGCATGAATCACATCCTGGTCCGTCACGAACAGGGAGCCGGCCACGCCGCGCAAGGCTACGCCATGGTTACCGGACGGGTTGGCGTTTGCATCGCCACCTCGGGCCCCGGTGCCACCAACCTCGTTACCGCCATCATGGACGCCCACATGGACTCCGTGCCGATGGTGGCCATCACCGGCCAGGTTTCCAGTGGAGTCATCGGCACCGATGCCTTCCAGGAAGCAGACATCGTCGGTATCACGATGCCCATCACCAAGCACTCGTTCCTGGTGACCGACCCCAACGACATTCCGCACGTCATGGCGGAAGCCTTCCACCTTGCCTCAACGGGCCGCCCGGGCCCCGTGCTGGTGGATATCGCCAAGGACGCCCAGGTTGGTCAGATGACCTTCTCTTGGCCGCCGAAGGTGGATCTGCCGGGCTATCGTCCCGTGGTCCGTGGCCACAACAAGCAGGTCCGCGAGGCCGCCAAGCTGATCGCCGCAGCCAGCAAGCCCGTTCTCTATGTGGGCGGCGGCGTGGTCAAGGGCCACGCATCTGCAGAACTCATGGAGTTGGCGCTGGCCACCGGCGCTCCCGTGGTCACCACCCTCATGGCTCGCGGTGCCTTCCCTGATTCGCACCCCCAGCACGTCGGCATGCCCGGCATGCACGGTTCAGTGTCAGCTGTGACCGCACTCCAGCAGGCTGATCTGTTGATCACCCTCGGTGCCCGGTTCGATGACCGTGTGACCGGTGTGCTGAAGACATTTGCGCCCTTTGCCAAGGTCATCCACGCGGACATCGACCCAGCCGAAATTTCCAAGAACCGTACGGCCGATGTCCCGATCGTTGGTTCGGTCAAGGAGATCATTCCTGAACTCACCGAGGCCGTGAAAACGCAGTTCGAACTCAGTGGCACCCCGGACCTGGATTCATGGTGGGCTTTCCTCGGCAACCTGCGGGACACGTACCCGCTGGGTTGGACCGAGCCGGAAGACGGACTCACGGCCCCGCAGCGCGTGATCAAGCGCATCGGCGAACTCACGGGCCCCGAAGGCATCTACGTTGCCGGCGTAGGCCAGCACCAGATGTGGGCCGCCCAGTTCATCAAGTACGAACGGCCGCACGCCTGGCTGAACTCGGGTGGAGCCGGGACCATGGGATACTCGGTTCCGGCAGCCATGGGAGCCAAGGTGGGCGAACCGGACCGCGTGGTCTGGGCCATCGACGGAGACGGCTGTTTCCAGATGACCAACCAGGAACTGGCCACCTGTGCCATCAACAACATCCCCATCAAGGTAGCCATCATCAACAACTCCTCGCTGGGCATGGTCCGCCAATGGCAGACGCTGTTCTACGAGGGCCGATACTCCAACACGGATCTGAACACAGGCCACGACACCATCCGGATCCCGGACTTCGTGAAGCTGGCCGATGCCTACGGTTGCGCAGCACTGCGTTGTGAGCGTGACGAAGACATCGATGCCACCATCCAAAAGGCGCTCGAAATCAACGACCGCCCCGTGGTCATCGACTTTGTGGTCAGCCCCAACTCGATGGTGTGGCCCATGGTGCCCTCGGGCGTCAGTAATGACCAGATCCAGGTTGCCCGCAACATGACCCCGGAATGGGAAGAGGAGGACTAGGCATGACCCGCCACACACTGTCCGTTCTGGTAGAAGACAAGCCCGGCGTGCTGACCCGCGTAGCCAGCCTCTTCGCCCGGCGCGCATTCAACATCAACTCCCTGGCCGTGGGGCCCACCGAGGTTCCCGGCATGTCCCGCATGACGGTCGTCGTCGACGCCGACGGCGACCTCATAGAGCAGGTCACCAAGCAGCTCAACAAATTGGTCAACGTGATCAAGATTGTGGAGCTGACTTCCGAATCTTCCGTACAACGCGACCACATCCTGGTCAAGGTACGTGCGGATGCCGCGACACGCCTGCAGGTAACCCAAGCTGCAGACTTGTTCCGTGCCGCCGTCGTCGACGTGTCCACAGACTCGTTGGTGATCGAGGCAACCGGTACCCCCGAGAAGCTCGCTGCACTGCTTTCAGTGCTCGAGCCGTTCGGCATCCGTGAAATCGTGCAGTCCGGCACCTTGGCCGTTGGACGGGGATCCCGCTCCATGAGTGACAGGGCGCTCCGCTCGGCGTGAATCGCCGGTTGGTTGAGCCCAGTACCGCAGCACCACTATCAATATCTAAGAAAACCACTCAAGAGGAGTTACGCAAGTGACTGAAATGTTCTACGACGACGACGCAGACCTGTCGATCATCCAGGGCCGCAAAGTAGCCATCGTTGGCTACGGTTCCCAGGGCCACGCCCACGCGCTGAACCTGCGCGATTCCGGCGTCGAGGTTGTTATCGCGCTCAAGGACGGCTCGAAGTCGACCGCCAAGGCCGAGGACGCAGGCTTCACGGTTAAGAACGTTGCCGACGCCGCCGAATGGGCAGACGTCATCATGATCCTGGCTCCGGACCAGCACCAGCGTTCGATCTACAACGACTCCATCAAGGACAAGCTGACCGAAGGCAAGGCCCTGGCCTTCGCCCACGGCTTCAACATCCGCTTCGGCTACATCGAAGCTCCGGCCGGCGTTGACGTTATCCTGATCGCTCCGAAGGCTCCGGGCCACACTGTCCGCCGCGAATTCGAAGCCGGCCGTGGCATCCCGGACATCATCGCCGTGGAACAGGACGCATCCGGTTCCGCCTGGGACCTGGCGAAGTCCTACGCCAAGGCCATCGGTGGCACCCGCGCGGGCGTCATCAAGACCACCTTCACCGAAGAGACCGAGACGGACCTCTTCGGCGAGCAGTCCGTGCTCTGCGGTGGAGTTTCGCAGCTCGTCCAGTACGGCTTCGAAACCCTGACCGAAGCCGGCTACCAGCCGCAGATCGCCTACTTCGAGGTTCTTCACGAGCTCAAGCTCATTGTTGACCTCATGTGGGAAGGCGGCATCGCCAAGCAGCGCTGGAGCGTTTCCGACACCGCAGAGTACGGCGACTACGTCTCCGGCCCGCGTGTCATCACCCCCGAGGTGAAGGAAAACATGAAGGCTGTCCTCGCCGACATCCAGAGCGGTGCTTTCGCCAAGCGCTTCATCGACGACCAGGACAACGGCGGCGCCGAGTTCAAGGAACTGCGTGCCAAGGCCGAACAGCACCCGATCGAAGAGGTCGGCCGCGAGCTCCGCTCGTTGTTCTCCTGGCAGCAGCAGGACGCTGACTACGTCGAAGGTTCCGCAGCCCGCTGATCCTTCGTCGCTTGCGCCCACGGCGCATGCCAGCACGACGCCCGCCCGGCGGACAAAGCCGGGCGGGCGTCGCCGTATCACCAGCAAGCCGACCCCGTTTTCAGCAGCCACCTTTGTTGTGAACTTCTTCACAACGGCTGGCAGTCCGGCCGTAACATCACCGGCCAGCACCGGAATCCCTGCCCGGATTCGATATTCTGGGCTGGTCCCGGCGCCGTGCCCCGGGCCACGCATCCGCTCCTTGTCCAGTTCTGTCCCAAGTTGTCCAAAGTAAGGTGCCACCCCGTGTCAGCCAGCAAACCCGTCGTCCTCCTCGCCGAGGAACTTTCGCCCGCCACAGTCGAGGCTCTGGGCCCGGACTTTGAAATCCGACAGACCGACGGCGCAGACCGTTCCCAGCTGCTGTCTGCCATCGTTGATGTTGACGCCATCCTGGTCCGCTCGGCCACCCAGGTCGATGCCGAGGCCATTGCCGCTGCGAAGAACCTGAAGGTCATCGCCCGCGCCGGTGTTGGACTGGACAATGTGGACATCAAGGCCGCCACGCAAGCAGGTGTCATGGTGGTCAACGCCCCGACATCCAACATCGTCTCCGCGGCTGAACTCACGGTTGGCCACATCCTCAGCCTGGCCCGCCACATTCCGCAGGCCAGCTCCGCGCTCAAGAACGGCGAGTGGAAGCGCTCCAAGTACACCGGCATCGAACTTTTCGAGAAGAAGATCGGCATCATCGGCCTCGGCCGGATCGGTGCCTTGGTGGCAGCACGCCTCCAGGGCTTCGACACCCAGATCCTTGCGTACGACCCCTACATCACCGCTGCCCGCGCAGCCCAGTTGGGCGTCAAGCTGGTTACCCTGGATGAACTTCTGGAAAACTCAGACTTCATCACCATCCACATGCCCAAGACGCCGGAAACAGTGGGCATGCTCGGCGCCGATGCCTTCCGCAAAATGAAGGAAACCGCCTACGTGGTCAACGTGGCCCGTGGCGGCCTGGTGGATGAGGATGCCCTGCACCTTGCCCTGAAGGAAGGCCAGATCGCCGGCGCCGGCGTGGACGTCTTCGTGAAGGAACCCAGCACCGACCTTCCGTTCTTCGAATTCGACAACGTCATTGTCACCCCGCACCTGGGCGCTTCCACCGATGAAGCACAGGAGAAGGCCGGCGTTTCCGTGGCCAAGTCGGTTCGCCTGGCACTTGCCGGCGAACTGGTTCCCGATGCCGTGAATGTTGCCGGCGGGGTCATCGCTCCGGATGTCCGCCCGGGTATCCCGCTGATCGAAAAGCTGGGCCGGATCTTCACCGCCTTGACCCATGCATCCCTCACCCAGATCGACGTCGAAGTGGCGGGCGAGATTGCCGCCCTGGACGTCAAGGTGCTGGAACTGGCGGCGCTGAAGGGCGTCTTTGCCGATGTCGTCACGGAGCAGGTCTCCTACGTGAATGCACCGGTCATCGCCGAACAGCGCGGGATCAACACCCGCCTCATTGCTACGCCGGATGCCGAGGACTACCGCAACGTCCTGACCATCCGCGGGGCGCTCAGCGATGGCTCCCAGATTTCCGTTGCCGGTACCCTCACGGGTCCCAAGCAGGTGGAGAAGCTCGTGGGCGTCAACGGCTACGACGTCGAGATCCCCATCAGCGAGCACCTGGTTGTTGTGGCCTACGCCGACCGTCCCGGCGTGATCGGCACCATCGGACACATCCTGGGCATGAACAACATCAACATCGGCGGCATGCAGGTGGCCCGCCAGACTGAAGGCGGCCAGGTCCTCGCGCTCCTGACCATCGACAGCTCGGTTCCCCAGCAGGTCCTGGAGGCCATCAAGGCCGGTATCGGTGCCGACATGGTCCGGGAAGTGGATCTGGAGGACTAGGACTGCACCTGATTTTCATCAGCTAAGTTCGCGTGCCGGCGACACACCTTTGGCACGCAGGAGTGGCCGGTCTGCTTACAATGGCTGGGTCCGGGATTCGGACCCGGCAGCAGGCCGGCCACAACTTTTGCACATACAGCCCGGTATTCCCCTGTGTCTTCTGAGGAATCACGGACTCTGTGTGCGCGCCCGCAATCAAGGTCTCAGGGAGCCCAATGAACGCCGTCCAAAGGTTCATCAGAAGCCGTGTGCTGCTGCTGACCGCGGCCATTTTGATCGTCGCAATGTGCTTGTCCGTCCTCGTCCAAAGCCAGTCCCAGGCGGCTTTGAACCGGACAGTGGATGAGAACTCGCGGGGACTCTACGACATCCTGGTGCAGGCCAAGCCTGACCAGGCCCAAGACGGCGACGGCGGTGCATTGATCCAGCCGGAAATAGCCAACGGCCAGGGCGGCATCAGCTTTGAGCAGTTGGAGAAGATCCGGACCATGGGCCAAACGGCCGTGGCCGCACCCATCAGCCTGGTCTCGCGCGTATCCCAGAACCTTGAGGCTCCACGCCTCAATGCGATGGACTACCTCGGGTACAACGCGGGACTGGCCGGAGCCGTGACGGCGGGGGACCCCTCCGCCATGGATTCCAGCAAGTGGCCTGCTGCGGAATCGGTGTTGTCCTACACTCCCAAGAAGTACCGGCTGACCGCTTCTGCCACGAGCTCCGACGGAGTCAACCAGCAGACGCTCTTCAAGACCAGCGCCGAAGGCACCTTGGGCAAAGGCCGTTTGGTCCAGGAGCAGGCTGCCGGCGGCACCAACGTCAGGATCGCCGGACCCGATGGCGAGACAGGCATCAAGTTCCCGGCTCCCGCGCTTGGATCCGAGCACAACCTTTTCAATCTCTCCGTCGCGCTGCCCATGGCCCCTGAGGTGACCGAGTCCGTCGTCGCGGTCGATCCCGCCGCCGAAAGGGCGCTGCTGGGTTCCGCTGGCGACTTCCTTGCCCCGCTGGAGAAGGCTCCGCCGGCTGACGCGCGAGACGCAGGAGCCATCGGCCGTCACTTCGAGAGCCTCTTCACCACCGGCCTCAGCATGGACCAATTGGAAGAAGGGCCTGACTTCCTGGGCGTCAAGCTCAAGTACTGGGCACCGTTGATGACCCAATACCAGCAGGCCAAGCGTGACGGTTTGCTGACCGACGATTCCCAGGCCATCCCGCTGATCGTTCGTTCGGGCACGTCCCTGGACCTGCAGTACTCGGTGAAGATCGAGGAACTGGATTCGAGCGGCAAGGTGGTCAACGAGGTCGGCACGGTGACGCGCTCCCTGGACAAGGACTACCTCCCGTTCGTCTCCAAGTCCCCGTTTGCCCTTGAATGGCCGGGTTCGACCGACCACAGCAAGTTGTTGGGCAGCACCGCCTCCTTCAGCCAGGGCCTGTACAACCCGGCCACGTGGAGCACGGCTTTCGCGGCCGCCCCGCAGTACAAGGACGGCGACGAAGCCTCCAACGGTGCTTCGGATAAGAGCGCGACGCCGGGTGACTGGGTGACGGTCAACCGCTTGCCGGAGAAGTCCTCCTTCGGTGCAGCCGTTGACCAGACACAGCGCAAGCCGGTTGACGAGCGCTCCTACCGGGAAGACCTGGAAACGGGCAAGAAGCCGGCCGCACCGCTCCCCATGGTCTACGGCACCTTCGACCCCGCCGATGTCCAAGCTGCGGCCGGGGACGTCAACAAGCTGCCCCTGGGCGGTTATGACCCCACACCGATGACGCTCAGCAAGGACGCTGAGGGCAAGGACGTTGAGGGTACGGAACTGAAGCCTTCACTGAGCGCTACAGGTCTGGTCAGCCAGTCCGCCGGTGCCATCACCGACTACTACGGCCTTGCCGCAGCGCGTGGGTATGACACCAACGCCGACGTCATTGACGCCATTCGGGTCAAGGCGTCCGCCAGCGGCAACTGGAAGACGGCACAGCCCGAAGTGGAGAAGCTGGCCACCCAAATCCGCGAACTCGGCCTTGAAGCCACCGTCGTGGCCGGCTCCGCACGCGAAGACGCCAACATCTTCGTCCCCGGTTACAGCAAGGACGACGCCGGCAAGGAGTCGCCGCTGGGCACCGTCCAGCAGTCGTGGGTCCGCCAGGATGCGGCAGACGCCGTTTCCGGGTCACTGACCGGCACCAACATCACCCTGCTCTTCCTGACGCTTTTGGGCGCAACGCTCCTGACGGGTGCTTCGACCGTCAGTTACATCCGCCAGCGCCGGAGCGAAGCAGGCATCCTCAGGGCGATGGGCTGGACGCAAAAACGCATCCGGTCCTGGGTCCTTGAAGAGTTCGCGGTGGGCGCTGCAGCCCTCGCCGCGGCCGGGATTATCCTTAGCCTGCTGAGCTGGAACATCGCTACCGTGATCGTGTCCGTCACGATGCTCATCATCTACAGCGGAGCTGCGCTGCTGGCAGCCCAGCAGCTGCGCCACCGCGTCGTCATCGACCAGGAACCGCAGCACGATGATCGCCTGGTGACCGTGGACTCGCCGTTGACGTTCGCCAACAGGCAACTGACCACCAACAGGTTCAACTCCATCTCCTTGGCAGTGGCTGTGGGCGTGTTCGGTGCCGCAGTGGGCGCGTTGATCGCCCTGCTGATCGATATTCCACGGGCAGCCGGTGCCAGTGCCTTGAGTGGCCTGGCGGCTGCAAGCATCGCGCTGCCCAGCGTCATCCTGGCGGTCTTCGGCGTCGTGGTCGGCCTCCTGCTGACCCTTGTTACCGGACGCTTTGAACTCCACGCCAAGCGGGAGTACCTCGGTACCTTGAAGGCCATGGGCTGGAACCCGGACATGCTGGGCCAGGTCCGTTTCTTCGAGAACGCCCTTGTAGGCACAGTGGCACTTCCCTTGGGCGTCCTCGGAGCCCTGGGACTTGGCCTGCTGCTGGCTCCCTACGCGGCCCTGTGGGCCGGACTGGCCGGTCTTCTGGCCGTAATTTGCTGGATTCCGATTGCAACGAAAGTAGTCAAATGACTGACAAACTCAACCCCGAGCTGACGGCCACCCCGGAATCCACGGAAGAGTCGCTGCAGACCCGCGCCAACACCATTGTGAAGGCCGCCGACCACGCGACTCCCTTGGAACTGAGCCGGGTGACCATCCACTACGGCGGCGACAAGGGCGGTGCCGAGGAAGTGGACGTCGTCGACGACTTCAACCTCACCCTGCACGCCGGGGAGATGCACTGCATCGCCGGCCGAAGCGGCTCAGGTAAGACCAGCATCCTGACGGTGAGCGCCGGACTGACGCTCCCGACGTCGGGCAAGGTCTTCTGGGAAGGCGTGCCGTTGGACACCATGGGCGATGACGAGATCGCCGACCGGCGCCGCGCGCTCATCGGCTACGTCGACCAGGGTGGCGCCCTCATCGACGGAATGAGCGCCCTCGAAAACGTCCTGCTCCCCGCCGTGCCCGATGGCGAAGTGGAACAGCGGACCGAAATGGCCAAGGACCTCCTGGACCTGGTGGGCCTCGGACGCCGTATGCGCCACCGTCCCGCCCAGCTCTCCGGCGGTGAGCGCCAGCGCGTCGCGATCGCCCGTGCACTGATCCTGGGCACCCGTGTGCTGGTGGTGGATGAGCCTACGGCCAGCCTGGACCGGGCTGCTGCCAACCGCATCATCGGGATCCTCAAGGACACCACCAGCGATGGCATCGCCGTCCTGGTGGCTTCCCACGACCACGAACTGGTCCGGCTCAGCGATACGCTGACCGAACTCAACTAAGCTATTCCATCCCAAAAAAAGGTAACTTCTTAGAGTGACGTCTCCAGAGAAATCCCCGTTCTACATCACTACCGCAATCAGCTACCCCAATGGCGTGCCGCACATCGGCCATGCCTACGAGGTCATTGCGACTGATGCCATGGCGCGTTTCAAGCGCCTTGACGGCCATGAAGTGTTCTTCATGACCGGAACGGACGAGCACGGCCTCAAGATGCAGCAGTCTGCCGAGAAGGAAGGCCTGACCGCCAAGCAACTCGCCGACCGTAACTCGGCTGCGTTCAAGCAGATGAGCCAGGACCTGGGGATCTCCCACGACCGATTCATCCGCACCACCGACCAGGACCACTACGCCGCGTCCCAGGCCATTTGGAAGAAGATGGAAGCCAACGGCGACATCTACCTTTCGAAGTACGAAGGCTGGTACTCCGTACGTGACGAGGCCTACTACGTCGAGGACGACACCGTGGTGAAGGATGACGGACTCCGGTACTCCAAGGAGACGGACACCCTGGTCACGTGGACCGCGGAGGAGAGCTACTTCTTCAGGCTCTCCAGCTACCAGGACAAGCTCATTGCCCTGTATGAGGCGCAGCCGGAGTTCGGCGCACCCCAGTCCCGCTTCAACGAGGTCATCAGCTTCGTCAAGCGCGGTCTTGAGGACTTGTCCATCAGCCGCACCACCTTTGACTGGGGCGTTCCGGTTCCGGGCGACGAGAAGCACGTCATGTACGTCTGGGTTGACGCCCTGACCAACTACCTGACGGGTGTTGGCTACCCGGACACCGAGTCGGAGTCCTTCAAGAAGTTCTGGCCGGCCGACGTCCACGTGATCGGCAAGGATATTTCGCGGTTCCACGCGATCTACTGGCCGGCCTTCCTTATGAGCGCCGGGCTTGAACTGCCGCAGCGCGTCATGATCCACGGCTTCCTCACCAACAACGGTGTCAAGATGTCCAAGTCCTTGGGCAACGTCGTGGCTCCGCAGGACTTCGTGGCGCAGTATGGCCTGGACCAGTGCCGCTACTTCTTCCTCCGCGAAGTTCCGTTCGGCGCGGACGGCAACTACAACCACGAGGCCATTGTGGGCCGCATGAACTCCGACCTTGCCAACAACTTCGGCAACCTTGCCCAGCGTTCGCTGTCCATGGTGGCGAAGAACTGCGATGGCAAGGTTCCGGTGCCCGGAGAGTTTACTGCTGAAGACACAGCCTTGCTGGCGCAGGCGGGGGAGTTGCTGGAAACGGCCCGCTCAGCGTTCGACAAGCAGGAATTCAGCCGTGCCCTGGAAGCTATCTGGGCTGTGTTGGGCGATACCAACGCGTACTTTGCAGAGCAGGCTCCGTGGGTCCTCCGGAAGACGGACATCGACCGCATGAACACGGTCCTGTACGTCACCTTGGAAGTAGTACGGATCGTGGCGATCCTCGCGCAGCCGGTCATGCCGTCGTCGTCCGCCAAGCTGCTCGAGGTCCTCGGGCAGGCAGAAGGTGCGGCCCGGCAGTTCTCCGCCATCGCCACGCCCATTGTGGCAGGCACGCAGTTGCCGGCACCTGCGCCGGTCTTCCCGCGCTATGAAGAGCCGGCCGAGGCCTGACACCCCGGACGCTCTCTCACCTTTTACGTCCTCACGCGAAACGCTCTCTCACATCCTGCCGGTCTTCTGGCGGGAAGTGAGAGAGCGTTTCGCGTTAAGGGTGGTTAGGTGAGAGAGCGTCCGGTGGCTTACGCGGTGGCCAGACCCTCGACCGGTGACAAGCGTGCAGCGCGCCGGGCCGGGATCACAGATGCCAGGAGCCCTGCCACCACGGCCACGCCGAAGACAGCGGCCAGCTGCAGCCACGGAACGGCCGGAACAACGCTCGCCACGCCGCCCAGGGTTGCCTGCGCCCCCAGCCATCCGTAGACGATGCCCAGGCCCGCACCCATGATGGCAGCGACTCCGGCGACGAGCACAGCTTCAATGGCCAGCATGCCGCGCAGTTGGCCCTTCGTGAGGCCGAGTGCCCGGAGCAGCGAATTCTCCCTGGTCCGTTCAAGGACCGAGAGGGACAGCGTGTTGGCCACGCCGATCAAAGCAATCACCACGGCGACACCGAGCAGCCCGGTAACCACCAGCAGCAACACGTCGATGATGCTGTTGAACGTCACCCGTTCGATGGCAGCGCCGCTGACAGTGCGTTCCTGCACGCCCAGTGCCGCAGCAATCTCTTTCTGGATGGCCTGCACCCGGTCCGTGGACACGGAATCATCCAGTTTCACCCACACCATGGACGCCGTTTCCGGCAGCGGGGAAGCGGCGATGCTGGAGCTTTCCACGAACGCCGGGACGTGGCGGGTCCGCAGTACCTTGGCGTCAAGCGCAACCGTTCCCGCCGCCGTCGTGATGGTCGCTTTTCCTTCGGGTGAGTCTTCGGGAAGGTAGACCGTTCCCGGAGCTGGCTTCAGGTTGTTGTCCCGCAGCACGGAGGCAGCGTCGGCAGCGGAGAGGCTGTAAATGGTGCTGCCGCCCCCGGGAGTCTCCGTATCGGTCAACGTCCCCACGGCTTGAAGCACGACCGCAGCACTGACGCCGTCGAGCGCTTTGATCCTTGCAAGGGACTGTCCGGGGTCGGCCGAACCGTCCACGGCGGTCTGTGCTGCAAGGTCCACGGGGTAGTTCTCGGCCAGGGTGTCGTTGAACGCCTGCCGTGAGGTGGCGGCGCCGGTCATCATGAGCGACACCAGGGTAACGCCGATGAGCAAGGCTGCGGCGGTCGCCGACGTCCGGGCGGGGTTGCGCGTCGCATTGACCGCTGCAAGCCTTCCCGGGACGCCTGCCGGTGCGGCGAGACGGCCGGCGAGGGCCACTACCGTGGGGATGAACAGGGTGGAGCAGAGCAGGATGCCGACGAACGAGGCAGCACCACCCAGCAGCGCGACCCCCAGTGATACGTTCATGCTGCCGTAAACCAACAAGGCCGTTCCACCGGCCAAGGCCACCAGGCCCAGTACCAGCCGGACCCTGCCGCGCTTGTTGCGGACAGATGCGTCATCGCTGGGCCGCAAGGCGGCAAGAGGTGCGACGGCGGTGGCCGCCTTGGCGGGCACCAGTGCCGCGACGATGGTCAACAACGTTCCGGCGATCAAGCCCGCAATAATGGCCGACGGCGGTACCGCCAGCGTCGCGAAGGCCTGTTCGGGCTGGGACTTGGCCCAGGCAATCAGACCGGTCATCAGACCTATTGCGGCAAGGACGCCGAGCACGGAGGAAAGGAATCCGACCACCAAGGCTTCGAGCATGACCGACCCGCGGATCTGCGCCCGGCCGGCGCCGAGGCAGCGCAGGAGCGCCAGCTCCCTGGTCCTTTGGGCCACCAGTACCGAGAAGGTGTTGGCCACCACCAACGTCGAGACGAGGATGGCAACGCCGGCGAAGGCGAGCAACACGATCGTCAGCTGGTCCTGCCCCGCGCTGAGCATGGCCACGGTGGACGTGACCTTCTCCTGCGCGGTCTCCAGCACCGGCTCGATGGCGCCCGCTGCTTCCATGCGATGGGTGATGTAGTCCTTGGCGGCGGGGACATTCTCGCCGGACTTGAGCGCGAACTGCACTCCGGTAAAACCGGAACCCGCGTCCTGGACCGCGTTCACGACCGACTCGGACGCCACCAACTGCGCTGCCGATGACGAGAAAGGATCGTTGGTGGCTTGGATCAGGCCGGTGATGGTCACCTTGGCATTCTTGACAGGTCCCGCCCCGTGCAGCTCAAGCGTGCTGCCAACGCTGAGGCCCAGATGCCCGGCCGTCTTGACGTCGATAACAGCCTCAGAGGCCTTCGACGGCATGGACCCGGAAGAAAGCACGGCACCTTCCAAGGCGGCGGGCGCTGCATTCCGCAGCCGGCCATACTGCTCTCCGCCGCCGGCCTCGAACGTGACGTACGTGGAACGCTCCGCGTAGCTTTCCTCCACTGCCGGGGAGGACGCGGCGGCATCCACAGCAGCCTGGGAAAATGCTTCGCCGTTCTTGGACGTAGCAACGAGGTCGGCGTTACGGTAGGCCTCGCCGATACTGGCGCCCAAGGAAGCATTCGTGCTCGCACCCACCATCAGCGTGGCGGAGAGGAACATCACGGACAACATGACGGCGAGGCCGATGGCGATAAACCGCCGGAAATGCGTCGTCAGTTGGGAAAGGGCAACACGCAGCATGCCTCAGGCCCCCAGCTTGCCGAGGGCGGCCAGGACGGAGTCCGCCGTAGGGTTGTGGATCTCGCCCACCAAGCCGCCATCACTCATCAGCACCACCCTGTCCGCATAGCTGGCGGCCACGGGGTCATGGGTGACCATGATGATGGTCTGGCCCATCTCCTGGCTGCTCCGGCGAAGCAACGCCAGTACTTCGCCGCCGGCCTTGGAGTCGAGGTTTCCCGTGGGCTCATCGCCAAACACGACGTCGGGACGGGTCAACAGTGCCCGGGCTACTGCCACGCGCTGCTGCTGGCCACCGGAAAGCTCATGGGGACGGTGCTTCAGGCGGTCCTTCAGCCCAAGGGTGCCGACAACGGTATCCAGCCATCCGGTGTCGGCGGTGGTTCCCGCCAAGGCGAGCGGAAGAGTGATGTTCTGTTCGGCCGTCAACGTTGGCACCAGGTTGAACGCCTGGAAAACGAAGCCGATCCGCTCCCGGCGGAGCGCGGTGAGCTGGCGGTCGTTGAGGCCGGTCAACTCCGTGCCACCCAGGACGATGCGGCCGGAATCCGCCGTATCAAGGCCGGCCAAGCAGTGCATCAGGGTGGACTTGCCCGAACCGGATGGCCCCATGATCGCCGTGAACTTTCCGGCGTCGAAGCTGACAGTCACGTTGTTCAGTGCAGTGACGGTGGTATCAGCGCGGCCGTAGCTCTTGGTCAGCTCATGGGCTTCGACGGCAGGACGGGCCTGGCCGTCAGCCGGGCCTGCGGGCCGATCGGTTCCTGACGGGTTGGACAGAGGCGTGAATGTTGTCATGGTTCCACGCTATGTTTTGCTGCCCGCCGGCGGGATCGGGCCAGGGGCCCATTGTCCGGCAAGCCTGCTCATACCGTGGTCTGAGCTGTCAGGTCCCCGGAGCTACGACGCCGGTCTCATAGGCGATGACCACCACCTGGACCCGGTCCCTGGCGCCCAGCTTGGCAAGAATGTGCCCCACGTGCGTTTTCACCGTGGCTTCAGAGAGGAACAATCCCGCCGCGATCTCGGGATTCGACTGACCCTGGGCGATGAGTTGGAACACCTCGCGCTCGCGGGCTGTCAGGCGTTCGACGGCGGCAGCGTGCTCAGACTGCTCCGGGGTTTGCGTCCTCAGGAGCGGTGCCACATGATCCAGCAAACGGCGGGTGGTGGAGGGAGCGATCACAGCGTCCCCACGGTAGACGGTGCGGATGGCTTCCAGAAGTTCTTCAGGTGGCGCGTCCTTCAAGAGGAACCCGCTGGCGCCGGCCTGGATCGCGGCGAGCGCGTACTCGTCCAGATCGAAGGTGGTCAGGACCACGATTTTGATCTCCGCGCGTTGGGAACCGGCGGGCTGTGCCGCTGCCTGTTCCAGGATGCGCCGGGTGGCTTCAATGCCGTCCATCCCCGGCATGCGCACATCCATCAGGACAACATCGGCTGCGGTTGCACCCAGTGCCTGGACAGCCTCGATCCCGTTGCCGGCCTCGGCCACTACTTCAAGGTCCGGCTGCGAATTGATCAGCATGCCAAACCCCGAACGGACCAAGTGCTGGTCATCAACGAGCGCAACCCTGATGGGTGCAGGAACTTCTGCCATTGGTTAGGCCTCCGAATACGGGATGAAAGCGGACACGCGGAAACCGCCGCCCTGTTCCGGGCCTGCGGCCAAGGAACCATCGTAGAGCGAGACGCGCTCGCCCATTCCCAGCAATCCGTTGCCGCCACCGGCCGCCGGTGGATCGGCAGCGGCGCCCCGGCCGTCGTCGACGATGTCCAGCTGCAGGCCGCGGGCCTGCCACGTGAGGGTGACGCCCGCCGTCGCTTTCGGCCCGGCGTGTTTCATGACGTTGGTGAGGGCCTCCTGGATGATTCGGTACGCCGTGAGTTCGGCGCCCGCAGGCAGCGCCCGGCGGGGGATGCCGATCTGTTCGAAGGCCACCTGCAGTGTGGCGGCGCGGAAACCCAGGAGGAGTTCATCAAGGTCCGAAAGCCTGGGCTGCGGGCGGGTAGGGGAGTCGTCGTCGGAGCGAAGGACCCCCAGCAGCCTCCTCATCTCACCCAACGAGTCCCGGCCCGTGGCGGCGATCGTGGCGAGGGCTTCAGTGGCGAGCTCCGGTTTCGCTGCGGCTGCGTACCGGGCGCCATCGGCCTGGGTGATGATGACCGACAGTGAATGCGCCACAATGTCGTGCATTTCCCGGGCAATGTGGGAGCGTTCATCGGCAGCGGCCAGCTTTCGCTCCTGCAGTTGTTCGACTTCAAGCCGCCGGGTCCGGTCCTCCAGTGCCTGCAGCTGGAGCCTGCGCACCCTTGTCAGATCGCCCAGGGTCCAGCTCACCAGCACCAGCATCCAGATCAGGACCGTGTACAGGGCACCAATGGTCAGACCCATGATTCCTGATTCGACAGTGGTCGAGTACAGCCTGGTGGTGAGCATGATGCCCCCCACCAGGCCCGCAATAAGGACAGTCCGGCTGGCCCATGCGGGTCCGTAGGCGGCGGTAGCGTAGATGACCAAGGGAACGGCGATTTGGCCGGCCACTGGTTCGGCGCCCACCGCCCACTGGATGAGGCAAACGAGGATGACGACGCCGGCCGCCGCGGCCGGGCGGGTGCGGCGCCAGGCGAGGGGGAGCAGGAGGCTGCAGGACAAGAGGGACAGCCATGGCCGGTCGGCCAGTAAGTACACCGGCCCGAAGAGGAGGATCAGCAGGCACGTTGCCGTCAGGTCGACGATGAAGCGGTTGATCCTGAACCATTCGTAAACTGCGTGCCTTCTATCCACGCTTAGACTCTATGCGCTTGTCCCCGGAGCGGGCATCATGCTGTGGTCTGATCCGGGGCGGGAATGGGTGTTCGCAGAGTGAGACGATTTTGACCAGCATGTGGATTGCTTGGCTAGATAGAACCATGAGTGCAACGTCCATCAATCTCGCTGTCATCCCAGGCGACGGCATTGGCCCCGAGGTCATCGCCGAAGCTGTCAAGGTCCTCGAAAAGGCTGTAGCCGCAGAAGGCGTTGCCCTTGAGCTGACCCATTACAAGCTCGGTGCCCAGCACTGGCTTGAGACCGGCGAGACACTCCCGGACGAGGTCCTGTCGGACCTGCGCACCCGCGACGCCATTCTCTTTGGAGCAGTCGGCGCCGCACCTGGTGATACCCGGATTCCGTCAGGCATCATCGAGCGCGAAATGCTCCTCAAGCTCCGCTTCAGCCTGGACCACTACGTGAACCTGCGGCCCTCGCGACTGTACGGAACGGTCGGCAGCCCCTTGGCCAACCCCGGCGCCATCGATTTCATTGTGGTGCGCGAAGGGACCGAGGGTCCCTACGTTGGCAACGGCGGAACCCTGCGCGGCGGTACCCCCCACGAGGTAGCCACCGAAGTTTCCCTCAACACTGCCCACGGCGTAGAGCGCGTTGTCCGCGATGCGTTCCGTCGTGCCAACGATCGTCCGCGCAAGCACGTCACACTCGTCCACAAGCACAACGTCCTGGTTTTCGCCGGCCACTTGTGGAAGCGCACCGTCGAAGCAGTGGCCCAGGAATTCCCTGACGTCACCCACGACTACCTGCACATCGACGCCGCCACCATCTTCATGGTGACCGAACCTTCCCGCTTCGATGTCATCGTCACCGACAACCTCTTCGGCGACATCCTCACCGACCTCGCTGCTGCCGTGACCGGCGGCATCGGCCTGGCGGCATCGGGCAACATCAACATGGACCGCACCGCGCCGTCCATGTTTGAGCCCGTCCACGGCTCCGCTCCGGATATCGCCGGACAACAAAAAGCCGATCCCACCGCGGCCATCCTCTCCGCAGTGCTCCTCCTGGACCACCTTGGCTACACCACGGCGGCCCGAAAGATTGAAGCGGCAGTCGTCGCCGACGTCGAAAGCCGCACCGGCGCGCCGCGCAGCACAGCTGCCATCGGCGATGCCATCGCGGCCGCACTTTAGGCCCATTACTCAGGCGTAAGCTTGTCTTGAATTATTTACCTGCTTCCCTGGTCCATCGCTGAACCACACCCTTTTTGGGGACCCGGTTCGCCCTGCCAGGTAGCTGACTGTGGAGGAAACATGACTCAGACTGCCCATGGCGTCGAATTCAGCCAGCAGCTTTCGGAAACCCCGAAGTCTGCTGAGGAGCGTGCAGCCGTCCTGGCGAACCCGGGATTTGGCGACTACTTCACCGACCACACCGCCGTCGTCGACTACAAAGTTGACGCCGATGGCAATGGCGGTTGGCAGAATGCCCGGATCGAACCTTACGGACCGATTTCCCTGGATCCCTCTGCTGCAGTGCTGCACTACGGCCAGGAGATTTTCGAGGGCCTGAAGGCCTACCGCCACGCCGACGGTTCCGTCTGGACGTTCCGTCCCGAAGCCAACGCCGCGCGCCTGAACAAGTCGGCCCGCCGCCTCGCGCTGCCGGAACTGCCCGAGGAGTACTTCCTGGGCGCCATCCGTGAACTCGTCCAGGCTGACAAGGAATGGGTTCCCTCCGGCGACGGCGAGGCCCTCTACCTGCGTCCGTTCATGATCGCCACGGAGGCCTTCCTTGGTGTTCGTGCCGCCCGTGAAGTGTCCTTCCGCGTCATCGCTTCTCCTGCCGGCAACTATTTTGGCGGCGAGCTCAAGCCTGTCTCCATTTGGATCTCCCGTGAATACGCCCGTGCGGGCCGCGGTGGAACCGGTGCGGCCAAGTGCGGCGGCAACTACGCTGCGTCCCTGATTGCGCAGCAGGAAGCCGAAGCGAATGGTTGCAAGCAGGTACTGTTCCTGGACCACTTCAATGATGACGCGGTGGAAGAACTCGGTGGCATGAACGTCTTCTTCGTCATGAAGGACGGCTCACTGGTGACTCCCGCCCTCAGTGGCACGATCCTCGAGGGCGTCACGCGCATGTCCGTCATCCAGGTGGCCAAGGACATGGGCCGCGAGGTCTCCGAACGCAAGATCACCCTCGACGAGTGGCGCGACGGCGTGGCTTCCGGGGAAATCACAGAGGTCTTCGCGTGCGGCACCGCGGCCGTGATCACGCCGATCGGCGTCCTCAAAGATGCCACCGACTTCATCGGCTCCGAGGACGCGAAGGCCGGCGAAACCACCATGGCCATCCGCGAGCAGCTCCTGGGCATCCAGACCGGCAAGGTCGAGGACCGCCACGGCTGGCTGACCCGCCTGGTCTAGCCGGCAACAACCCACAACGCCCGACGGCGGCCCTTCCCTTGGCAGACAAGCGGAAGGGCCGCTGTTCTGCTCCCCGGACGCCCTCTCACCTTTTGTCCCTTTTTTGAGGACGCTCTCTCACCTTTTGTCGATTTATTCAGGACGCTCTCTCGTACCCCACGTTGGGGGCCTCCGGGACGGTGACAGCCGCGCCTTAGTCGGGTGTCGGCGTCGAGTCCCTTAATGGGGTGGCTGGTGAGAGAGGGATGGCTGGGTGGGGGTGGTTGGTGAGAGAGCGTCGGTGAGGTGCCAAGATGAGAGGGTGACTTCAGAATCGATGGCGACGCCCGGCACGTCTTCCAACAACTCATCTGCCGACAACAACACCTCCCTGCAGCGCAGCAGTGAGCTGACCCGCTTCAGGCTGGCCCCCAACCCGGGACCCATGAGCCTGGACGGCACCAACTCTTACGTGATTGGCCAACAGGGCTCCGGCCGCGTGGCCGTCGTGGACCCCGGTCCCCAAGACGAAGGGCATCTGGCCGTGCTGGCGTCAGCAGGCGTCGTGGACGTTGTCCTCATCACCCACCGGCACGCCGACCACACCGAAGCATCGGCACGCTTCCATGAGCTGACGGGCGCGCCGGTCCGTGCAGTATCCCCGGAACACTGTCACGGCGGCGAACCACTCACGGACGGCGAAGTCCTGACGGCCGGCGGCGTGGAAATCCGCGTCCTGGCGACACCGGGCCACACCTCGGATTCTGTGTGCTTCCATCTCCCCGCCGACGGTCCGCATGGCTCCGTCCTTACCGGGGACACCATCCTGGGACGCGGCACCACTGTTTTGGACTATCCGGACGGCAGGCTGGGGGACTACCTTGCGAGCCTGGACCGGTTGGAAGCCCTCGGCCCGGCAACGCTCCTGCCCGCGCACGGCCCCGTGCTGCCGGCCCTGGACGAGAAGTGCCGGGAGTACCGCGACCACCGGGAACAGCGCCTCGACCAGATCAGGACAGCGCTGCAAAGCCTCGGACAGGACGCCTCGATACCCGCCGTCACCGACGCCGTGTATCCCGACGTCGACCCTTCCGTTCGGTGGGCAGCAGAGACATCCGTGGCGGCCCAGCTGGATTACCTCCGGAGCTAATCGCTGACTGTAGGCTTGAGCCCATGCGTATCGCCCGGTTTGTAGTTGATTCTGATCCCCTTTACGGCGTTGTTGATGGTGAGCCCGGCAGTGAGGAAATCACTGTCATCAACGGTGACCCCTTCTTCAACGGCGTTGAACGTACCCACGTGAAGCACAAGCTGGAGGACGTGCGGCTGCTGGCCCCGATCATTCCCCGCAGCAAGGTGATTGGCGTCGGCCGGAACTTTGCCGAGCACGCCGCGGAACTCGGCAACGAAGTTCCCCAGCAGCCGTTGTTGTTCCTGAAGCCCAACACGTCGGTGATTGGCCCCAACGATCCCATCATCCTTCCCGAGTTCTCGGAGGAGGTCTCCTTCGAAGCGGAGCTGTGCGTCGTCATTGGCCGCATCTGCAAGGACGTCCCGGAGGACCGCGCGGATGACGTCATCTTCGGCTACACCTGCGGCAACGACCTGACCGCACGCGATGTCCAGAAGACAGATCTCCAGTGGGCCCGCGCCAAGGGCTTTGACACGTCGGCACCGCTGGGTCCATGGATCGAAACCGAGCTCGACCACGAGGACCTGTCCATCCAGGGACGCCTCAACGGTGAACTCCGCCAGGACGGCAGCACCAACCAGATGATCCGCGGCGTCCGCGAACTCGTCTCCATCGTTTCCCACGCCTTCACGTTGCTCCCGGGTGACGTCATCATGACCGGTACCCCGGCCGGCGTCGGGCTGGTCAGCGAGGGCGACCGCTTCGAGGTGGAGATCGAAGGCATCGGTCGGCTGTCCAACCCGGTGGTCCGCCGCTAGGCTCCCAGCGAAACCTCAAAACAACAAACGCCGACGGCGGTACGTGCCTTCCCTGCGAAAGGCTCAGTGCCGCCGTCGGCTGCTTCCAGCGGGGAAACCGAAGCGGCGCCAAGCGGTAAAGTTGGAACCACTATGACTACTGCTTCTGCGTCGAACGCTGCCTCCAGCGCCATCCCTGCCGTCAACGCCGAGACTCCGGTCCGCGTCCGCTTCTGCCCGTCACCGACGGGAACTCCGCACGTTGGCCTGATCCGCACGGCCCTGTTCAACTGGGCCTATGCGCGCCACACCGGCGGCAAGCTGATCTTCCGCATCGAGGACACCGACTCTGCCCGCGACAGCGAAGAGAGCTACCACCAGTTGCTGGACGCCCTGAAGTGGCTCGGCATCGACTGGGATGAGGGCGTCGAGGTTGGCGGCCCGCACGAGCCCTACCGGCAGTCCCAGCGCGGGGATATCTACCAGGACGTCATCGCCAAGCTCAAGGCGGGGGGACACGTCTATGAGTCCTACTCCACTCCGGATGAAATCGAAGCCCGCCACAAGGCAGCCGGGCGCGATCCGAAGCTGGGCTATGACGGCTTCGACCGCCACCTGACGGAAGAGCAGCTGGCCCAGTTCAAGGCCGAGGGCCGCGAGGCCGTCCTGCGTCTGCGGATGCCGGACGAAGACCTGACGTTCAATGACCTCGTCCGCGGCGAGATCACCTTCAAAGCCGGCTCCGTGCCTGACTTCGCCGTGGTCCGCGCCAACGGTGCCCCGCTGTACACGCTGGTGAACCCGGTGGATGACGCACTCATGGGCATCACCCATGTCCTGCGTGGCGAAGACCTCCTGAGCTCCACGCCACGCCAGATCGCGTTGTACCGCGCCCTGTATGCCATTGGTGTTGCGGAGTACATGCCGGAATTCGGCCACCTTCCGTACGTCATGGGCCAGGGCAACAAGAAGTTGTCCAAGCGCGACCCGGAATCGAGCCTGTTCCTCCACCGCGAGCGTGGCTTCATTCCCGAAGGCCTGCTGAACTACCTCTCCCTGTTGGGCTGGTCGCTGAGCGCCGACGAGGACATCTTCACGGTGGAACAGCTCGTGGCGAACTTCGACATCCATGATGTCCTGGGCAACCCGGCGCGCTTCGACATCAAGAAGGCCGAGGCCATCAACGGCACGCACGTCCGTTTGCTGGCACCGGAGGACTTCAAGGAGCGACTGGTACCTTATCTCCGCGCGGCCGGCTTCGTGGGGGAGATCCTCACTCCGCGGCAGGAAGAGATCCTCGCCGAGGCAGCTCCGCTGATACAGGAGCGCATTACCCTGCTGGGTGAGGCTCCCGAGATGCTGGCTTTCCTGTTCAAGGCCGACGACGCCATTGACGTCGCCGATGATGCCCGCAAGGGACTCCCCGCCAATCTGGAAGAGGTACTGGACGCCGCGCTGGCCGCGCTGGAGCCCATCGAAGAGTGGACGGCCGAGAACATCCAGACGGCCCTCAAGCAAGCACTTGTAGAGGATTTGGGCATCAAGCCCCGGGCTGCTTTCGGGCCCGTCCGCACGGCTATCTCAGGCCGCCGTATTTCACCGCCGTTGTTCGAATCGATGGTGATCCTTGGCAAGGACTCCTCGTTGGCCCGCGTTCGCGCTTTCCGCGGCTAGCAACGGAAGCAGTCATGGCTATCGCAAGCTCATTCGGCACGATCCGTGGTGTCCTGTTCGACATCGATGACACCCTGGTGGACCTTGAGTACGCCATGACGACGGCACTTCGCGATGTCAGCGAACATCTCCTGCCCGGCCTGGACCAGGCCGGGTGGGTGAAGTTCGGGCGCATCTTTACGCACGAAACCACGCACTTCTATGACCGCTACCTGGCTGGAGAGCTGACCTTCAACGAGCAGCGGTTGCTCCGCGGCAGGGCCGCGTTGGGCCACTTCGGCGTGGAACTCGACGACGGTGAGGATGCGCAGACCTGGGTGGCTGAGTATCACCAGCGCCAGACGGCGTACGTGAGGGCCTTTAGTGACGTTGAGGCAGTGTTGGACGCCCTTGATGCTGCAGGTGTGCCCTACGGGGCCGTCAGCAATAACGTGCACGATTACCAACGGGCCAAACTGGACGGCGCAGGTCTCTCACGGATCAAGATCCTCGTGGGAACAGACACAGTGGGTGTGCCCAAGCCGGACCCGGCCATCTACCTCGAAGGTGTGCGACTCCTCGGGACCGCCCCGGGAGAGACCCTCTATGTTGGCGATAACCGTCTCCTCGACGCCGACGGAGCAACGGCAGCAGGTCTGGTGGGTGTGTGGCTCAACAGGACCGGGGAAGAAGTGGAAGAATTCACCGGACGCCAGGTGGACTCGCTTTCGCGGCTTCTGGTGGCAGCTCCCAGCAGCTCCAGGTCCATGTGATGCAGGTAACGGCTTTCCGATTTGTGCAGGTGGCCGGACTCCGGTAGAGTCATTACTCGTGCTGAGGGGCACGGAGGGAAAAGCCGAGGGAAACTGAAGCGGCGAACTCCGGTCCAAAAGTCACTTTGGGATATGGTGTAATTGGCAACACTACGGTTTCTGGTACCGTCATTCTAGGTTCGAGTCCTGGTATCCCAGCTCTGAAAATCCGCGTGAATACACTGGAAATTCGGAACCTCCAAGCCGCTGAGTCGATTTGGAGCGAAGCTGAAAGTATGAAATACTCATTCAGCTTGATCGCCGGAAACGGCGACAAAAAAGTGCGAGGCCCCATCGTATAGCGGCCTAGTACGCCGCCCTCTCACGGCGGTAACGCGGGTTCGAATCCCGCTGGGGTCACAGCGAATCCCCCGGAACCCTGGTTCCGGGGGATTTCTTTTTGTCCTTTGCGCGCTTCCCGGCACGCGGGGCCGGGAACTGACTGGCATGATGATGCTGTGACTGCAAACGAAGACCCCGTGCCGGCAGCGAACCCTGTACCGCCTGCAGAGCCGCCAGGTGCGGCAGCCGCCGTCGACATCCTGGAAGCTGCCCGTAGCGAACTTGCGGCCACAACTCTTCCCCTCGCGGTGCCGGAGGCGCAGGAAGCCCGCCGGTGGGTCCGTGAATCCTTGGCGCAGCTCGACGATTACGTCATTCCCCGGTACCGCAGCCTCGACGCTCCACTGCTGGCCGTCGTCGGCGGTTCCACGGGTGCGGGAAAGTCCACGCTGGTCAACGCACTGGTCGGCTACCCGGTAACCCGTGCGGGCGCTATCAGACCCACTACGCGCCAGCCCATTCTTTTGCACCATCCGCAAGACGCAGGGTGGTTTGAAGGCCACAGGATACTTCCCAGCCTGGATCGTATCCGCGGGACTGTGTCGTCGACCCCGGTGCCGGCCAATCAGGCAGGGGCCGCCCCGGATGCCCAGGCGATCACCTCTTTGGTGCTGGTGGGACACGACTCTGTTGCCCAGGGCATCGCGCTTCTGGACGCGCCCGATGTCGATTCGATCTCCGATGACAACCGAAGGCTCGCCGGACAGTTGCTGGCGGCGGCCGACCTGTGGGTATTCGTCACGACGGCAAACCGATACGCCGACGCCGTCCCGTGGCGACTGCTCCTGGACGCGGCTTCACGGGATATCACCGTTGCCGTGGTCCTGGACCGCGTGCCCCCCGCCGCCGAAGACGAAGTAAGGACCGACCTTCAGGCAATGCTGGACCGGCAGGGGCTCGGTGATGCGAAGCTCTTCGTTGTTCCGGAAAGCGCCTTGGATGCTTTCGGAATGCTTCCCGCGGAGTCAGTGGATCCCTTGCGTCAGTGGCTGGGAGCGTTGGCAGCCGACGCTGCGGGAAGGGCGGAGGTTGCCAGGCGGACACTCAACGGAGCCGTGAAATCGGTCAGCGTCCGTTTGGAAGGAATCGCCGACGCCGCCGCAGCGCAGGATGCAGCCGCCCGTGAACTGCAGGCCAGCTGCGTCGCGGAATATGAGCAAGCACTCTCACGCATCCTTGAGGCGACCAAAGACGGTGCGCTGCTCCGGGGTGAAGTCCTGGCACGGTGGCAGGACTTCGTGGGAACGGGGGAGTTCTTCCGGGTAGTCGAGCAGAACATCGGCCGTTTCCGCGACCGTGTGGGAGCCTTTTTCCGTGGCGAACCCGCTCCCGCTGTGAAGGTCGAGACGGCCATCGAAACCGGGCTGCAGGCCGTGATCCTCGATGAAGCCGCCAACGCGGCAGAAAACGTGGACAGGCGATGGCGCTTGGACGCCGCGGGCCGTCAACTGCTCGGCGTCGATGACCTGTCCGGAACGAGCGCCGGCTTCGATGCGAAGGCCGCTGCGGCCATCCGGTCCTGGCAGGAGGGGCTGATGGAGATGATCCGAACGCAGGGCCAGGGGAAACGCACCCAGGCCCGGTGG
The DNA here is from genome assembly GCF_050435325.1 of Paenarthrobacter sp. TE4293. Taxonomy (NCBI): domain Bacteria; kingdom Bacillati; phylum Actinomycetota; class Actinomycetes; order Micrococcales; family Micrococcaceae; genus Paenarthrobacter; species Paenarthrobacter sp. TE4293. The sequence continues at coordinate 63,149 of NZ_JBNJRY010000004.1, read as the reverse complement.
TTGTCCTTCGGCGTCAATGGTCTTGGTGCAGCTCTCATGGTGGTGGTGTTCTCCATGACTGCGGGCTTGAGCGGCCTGGAAATCGGTATCGCCGGTGGTACGGCAGTGGTTGGCCAGAAGCTGCTCGAGGCTGTGTTCGGCGAAGATGCGGTCCGCCGTTTGGCGCAGCAAGCAAGGGATGACCTGCACACACAATGCCAGCGGCTGCTTGACGGCGAGCGGCAACGGTTCCTCAGCCGGCTTGAAGCTGCCCATCCCAGCTCCGGCAACCACCTCGCCGGCCACGCCAAGGCGCTGCGCCGGCTGGCGGATGCCGCATGAGCCGCCACAGCCAGGTCCGCGAGTTTTCCCAGCTGCAGCGCCGCCTGGAATCCTTGAACACTGCCCGGGAACTCGCCGAGGGCGTGCTTCCGGATCAGGAATTGCAAGAAGTCTATGACGTCCTTGAGCGTGCCGCCTCCCGGCGGTCTTTGTCCGCAGAACACACAGTGGTGGGCTTTTTCGGGGCTACCGGCAGCGGAAAGTCATCGTTGTTCAATGCCGTGTCCGGCACAGAACTGGCCACGGCCACCGCCCGACGCCCCACAACGTCCCAGGCTCTTGCAGGCATCTGGGGTGAAGACGGCAGTGGACCCCTGCTCGACTGGTTGGACGTCAAGGAGCGGCACGCGCTGCCGCCCGTTTCGGGATTGGCCGATGGGAACAGTGGACTCGTACTCCTGGACTTGCCGGACTTTGACTCGACGCGGGTGGAAAACCGGGAAATCGTCCAAAGGATGGTGGGCATGGTTGACGTCCTTGTCTGGGTGCTGGACCCCCAAAAGTATGCTGACGCCGCGGTGCACAATGACTTCCTTCGGCCCATGGCGTCCCACGGCGCCGTCACCTTGGTCGTGCTCAACCAGACGGACACCCTGGGCCCTGGCGATGCCTCGGCTGTGATGCGGTCATTGGAAGGAATCCTGGCCCGTGATGGCCTGGAGAAGGTCCGCGTTATTGGCGCGTCCGCGGTGACGGGCGACGGCGTCGATACTGTGCGCGGGGCGATCAGGAACGTTGTCCTCCAGCGGGAGGCCACCACGCAGCGCCTGGCGGCGGATGTAGCGAAGGCTGCCGCTGAGCTGGCCCTCGCTTCCGGCGAAGGCGAAGCCCGCGGCATCAAGGGAAGCGCCAAGGCCCGCCTCGCCGCTGAATTGGCGACGGCGGCAAACGTGCCGGTCGTGGTGGACGCCGTTGAGCGATCCTTCAAGAGGGAGTCAGCCAAGAGAACGGGGTGGCCTGTGACGCGGTGGCTTTTGCGTTTCCGGCCCGACCCCCTGCGCCGGTTGAACCTGGGCAAAGCCGACACCCGGCCTGAGCTCAGCCGGACATCCTTGCCTCCAGCAGGCGCACCCGAGCGTGCCAGGACGGACGCGGCAGTCAGGGATTTTGCCGATGATGCATCCTTTGGCGCTCCCGGCCCGTGGCGCGCAGCCATTCGTGGCGCAGCACGGGACGGCCGGGAGCAGCTGCCCGATGCGTTGGATCAGGCTATTGCCGGTACGGACCTGAAAGCGACGAAGCGGCCTCTGTGGTGGGTACTCTTCAATGCCCTCCAATGGCTGGCGCTTTTGCTGGCCCTGGGCGGCCTCGGCTGGCTCGGTGTCCTGGCCGCGCTGGGTTATTTCCAGATGCCCGTCCCTGAGGTGCCGCGGACAGAGGGCTGGCCCTGGCCCACGCTCATGGTCGCCGCAGGTGTGGTGCTGGGCATTGTCCTGGCCATTGCCGGCAGGATCCTGGGTGGCTGGGCGGCGAGAGCCCGTGCGTCCGGCGCAGCAAAGAGGTTGAGGGCCGCAGTGGCAGCCGTCGCCGAGCAATCGATTGTGGAACCTGTGGACGTGGAAATCACGCGCTTGAAAGCCTTCAATGCTGCCCTGCAGGAGGCACGTTCGGCTTAGAGTGCCGCTGCCGCGTCCCTGACTTTGATCAGGGTACGGAGGTTCCTGGTGGTGGTGCCGGCTTTGTAGCGTGCTTTGGCGGAGAGCTTGCTGAAAGGGCTGTCAAGCGTGCCGCCGGCCGGAGCGAGCCACGCCGAGGCTTCCGGTCCAAGACGCACCTGCTCCACACCGCCAAGGGCCTCGCCGGCCGCGAAGAGTTCATCAAGCATCGCACTGTCGGAGGCCAGGGTGATGTAGCTGTGCGTGGAGGTATCGTCTGCCGGGTACGGACAGGCGTCCACGAGTTCACCCACCCTCGTTGCCGTGAGCACCACTACCCAGGCGTCGTATCCGAACGTTTCCCGCAGGCACTTCTCGAACTGTGCCTTGACGTCCGTGGCGCTGAGTTCGCTCTGCAGCACCACGTTTCCGCTGGCCAGCAGGGTTTTGACCTTGGAGAACGGGTACTCCTGGAGCGCTGCCTTGAGGTCGGCCATCTTGATGTTGATGCCACCGACATTGATGCCCCGGAGAAAGACGGCATAGTTGTGCATGCTGAACCTAGTCGTTGTTCTTCCGCAGGGCTTCCGTCAGCACCCGGGCGGCGTTGCAGACCACTTCGGCGTGCAGGCGCCCCGGCTGGCGGGTGAGGCGTTCAATCGGTCCTGAAATTGATACGGCCGCGATCACCCTTCCGGACGGACCACGTACCGGGGCCGATACCGAGGCGACCCCGGGTTCGCGTTCGCCGAGGCTCTGACCCCAGCCCCGGCGTCGTACTCCTGCCAGTACGGTGGGCGTAAAGCGGGCGTTTTGAAGGCCTTCCAGCAAGCGGTCATGGTCTTCCCATGCCAGCAGGACCTGGGCGGCGGAGCCCGCCTTCATGGACAATTGGGTGCCTACGGGAATGGTGTCGCGCAGCCCGATGGGGCGTTCGGCCGAGGCGACGCAGACACGCCAGTCGCCTTGCCTGCGGAAGATTTGGGCGCTTTCGCCGGTCGCGTCACGCAACTGGATGAGGACAGGGCCGGCTGAAGCGATAAGCCGGTCTTCGCCGGCGGCGGAGGCCAACTCCACCAGCCTGCTTCCCAGGACGAAGCGGCCCTGGATGTCGCGGCTCACCAACCGGTGGTGGACCAGTGCCAGCGCGAGCCGGTGAACCGTAGGCCGGGCAAGGCCCGTAGCCGCTACAAGTTGCGCGAGTGTCGTGGGCCCGGCCTCGAGGGCATCGAGTACCTGGGCCGCTTTATCAATGACACCGACTCCACTAGAATTGTCCATGTAATGATATTGCCGTCTCAATATCTGAGATGCAAGTTCTTTCGCTGGCCTATCTTGCAGCGGTGCTGCTTCAGTGGAAGAAGACCACAGTTCAGTGGGCGAAGAACAACGCAACATGCCAACGCAGTGAAGGGAGCAAGGCCGTGGGAAAGACACTGGCCGAGAAAGTCTGGGACGCGCACGTAGTGCGCAAAGGTGAAGGCGAAGGAGCCAACGCCCAGCCCGATCTTCTCTTCATCGACCTTCACCTGGTCCACGAAGTAACGTCCCCCCAGGCCTTTGAAGGCCTGCGCCTGGCTGGCCGGCCCCTGCGTCGCGTGGACCTCACGATTGCCACCGAGGACCACAACACTCCCACTCTTGACATCGACAAGCCCATTGCCGACCTCACCAGCCGCACCCAGATCGAAACCCTGCGTGCCAACTGCAAGGAATTCGGTGTCCGCCTCCACTCGCTGGGGGACAAGGAGCAAGGCATCGTGCACGTAGTCGGCCCGCAGCTGGGCCTGACGCAGCCCGGCATGACCGTGGTCTGCGGCGACTCCCACACCTCAACGCATGGCGCCTTCGGTGCGCTGGCCATGGGTATCGGCACGTCCGAAGTTGAGCACGTCATGGCGACGCAGACGCTGTCCTTGAAGCCGTTCAAGACGATGGCCATCAATGTTGAAGGCACCCTGCGCCCCGGCGTCAGCGCCAAAGACATCATCCTTGCCGTCATTGCCAAAATCGGCACCGGCGGCGGGCAGGGCTACGTCCTGGAATACCGCGGATCGGCCATTCGCGCACTGTCCATGGACGCCCGGATGACAATCTGCAACATGTCCATCGAGGCCGGCGCCCGTGCGGGCATGGTGGCTCCGGACCAGACCACCTATGACTACATGCAGGGCCGTCCGCACGCGCCGCAGGGCGCTGACTGGGATGCCGCCGTCGAGTATTGGAACACGCTCCACACCGACGCTGACGCGGCCTTCGACGTCGAAGTCGACCTGGACGCGGACACCCTGGAGCCATTCGTGACCTGGGGGACCAACCCGGGCCAGGGTGTTTCCCTCTCGGCCAGGGTTCCGTCCCCGGAGGACTTCGGCGATGAGAACGCCAAGGCTGCTGCCGAGCGCGCCCTGCAGTACATGGGGCTGGAAGCCGGTACGCCCATGAAGGACATCCGCGTGGATACTGTCTTCCTGGGCTCCTGCACCAACTCCCGCATCGAGGACCTCCGCGCTGCCGCGGACATCATCCGCGGCCGCGAAAAGGATCCCAAGGTCCGCATGCTCGTGGTTCCCGGATCCGCCCGCGTCCGATTGGAGGCCGAAGCTGAAGGCCTGGACAAGGTCTTCAAGGAATTCGGTGCCGAATGGCGCTTTGCCGGCTGCTCCATGTGCTTGGGAATGAACCCGGACCAGCTCGAACCGGGGGAGCGCTGCGCGTCAACGTCCAACCGCAACTTTGAGGGTCGTCAGGGCAAGGGTGGACGGACACACCTGGTCTCACCCGTCGTGGCCGCAGCTACAGCCGTGCGTGGCACGCTGAGCTCGCCGTCGGACCTTGAGTCCGCAACGGCCGGCACCCTGACCGGAACCGCAGTCTAGGAGGATCACCATGGAAGCATTCACCACCCACACCGGAATCGGCGTGCCGCTGCGCCAAAGCAACGTTGACACGGACCAGATCATCCCCGCTGTCTACCTCAAGCGAATCACCCGCACAGGCTTCGAAGACGCCCTCTTCGCAGCATGGCGCAAGGACGAATCCTTCATCCTCAACCAGGCCCCGTTCACGGCAGGTTCCGTGTTGGTAGCCGGACCGGACTTCGGAACGGGTTCATCCCGTGAGCACGCCGTTTGGGCACTGAAGGACTACGGATTCAAGGCCGTGCTGTCCTCGCGGTTTGCCGACATCTTCCGTGGCAACTCGGGCAAGCAGGGACTGCTCGCGGCGCAGGTGGCCCAGGATGACATTGAACTGATCTGGAAGGTCCTGGAAAACAATCCCGGCGCCGAGGTCAAGGTGGACCTGGTCAGCAAGACCGTCGAGTGCGGCAATATCGTAGCTCCGTTCGACATCGACGATTACACCCGGTGGCGCCTCCTGGAAGGCCTCGATGACATTGGCCTGACCCTTCAGCATGAGGAGGACATCACGGCTTACGAGGCGACGCGTCCGTCCTTCAAGCCGACGACGCTTCCCGCGAAAGTCGACGCTGAATAACGCCTCACGCTGAGGCCGCAGTGCTGTGGTCGATGGGCCGGTGGACACCCTCAGGGAGTGTCCGCCGGTCCTTTTTCGTCGGCGTCCAGCTGATGCCTGATCCGTACGGCGCCGGGTGCGTCCATTTCGGTTCGGTAACGCGAGCTTCTATGCTTAGCTGGAGCCTTTGTAAGTTTGGGGGGCGAGTAGTCGTGAGGAAACCGGTATAGATGAGTAGTGTTCTGACAATCCGCGGTGGCGTCCCGTTGACCGGACGAGTGACCGTTCGCGGTGCCAAGAACCTGGTGCCAAAAGCCATGGTGGCGGCGTTGCTGGGCAGCGAACCATCGGTGCTGAGGAACGTGCCGGAAATCAAGGACGTCGAGGTTGTCACCAGCCTGCTGAAGTTGCATGGTGTGACCGTCGCGAAGGATCCGGTGACGGGTGACCTGACCTTGGATCCCAAGGACGCCAAGACGGCGTCCAGTACAGCCATCGACGCCCATGCCGGGGACTCCAGGATTCCCATCCTGTTGTGTGGACCCTTGATCCACGCCATCGGCGAGGCCTTCATCCCTGACCTGGGCGGCTGCAAGATCGGCGACCGGCCCATTGACTACCACTTGAACGTGCTCCGCCAGTTCGGCGCCGTGGTGGAAAAGCGCCCGGGCGGCATCCACATCTCGGCACCCCACGGCCTCCATGGAGCGAAGATCTCCCTGCCGTATCCGTCAGTTGGCGCCACGGAGCAGGTGCTGCTCAGCGCAACGCGTGCCGAGGGCATCACTGAACTCATTGGGGCCGCAACGGAGCCCGAAATCATCGACCTCATCGCGGTCCTGCAAAAAATGGGTGCGATCATCAGCGTCCAGACGGACCGCACCATCAGGATCGAAGGTGTCAAGGATCTTCGGGGATACAACCACCGGGCTCTGCCGGACCGCAACGAGTCCGCTTCATGGGCGTCCGCTGCGCTGGTGACCCGGGGCGATATCTTCGTCGAAGGCGCGTCCCAGCGCGACATGATGACGTTCCTGAACACGTACCGCAAGGTAGGCGGAGGGATGGACATCGGCGACGACGGCATCCGTTTCTACCACCAGGGCGGCAAACTCTCTCCGCTCGTCCTGGAAACGGACGTACACCCCGGCTTCATGACGGACTGGCAGCAGCCCCTCGTCGTCGCCCTGACGCAGTCCGAAGGCGTGTCGATCGTCCACGAGACCGTCTATGAGAACCGGTTCGGGTTCACGGAGGCCCTGGCCCGGATGGGCGCGAACATCCAGGTGCACCGTGAGTGCCTGGGAAGCGTCCCGTGCAGGTTCGGACAGCGGAATTTCCTTCACTCCGCGGTGATCTCGGGCCCCACCCCGCTTCGGGGCACGGACATCGATATTCCGGATCTCCGGGGCGGCTTCAGCCACCTCATCGCCGCGCTGGCTGCCACGGGCACCTCCCGGGTGACTGGCATCGACATCATTAACCGCGGTTATGAGCGCTTCACGGAGAAGTTGGCCGGCCTGGGCGCCGATTTCGATATCACCACCACCAAGTAGCGGGGGATCCTTTGAAGGAATCGGCCAAGAGCCGTGCCACGTTCATGCTGCTGGCGGGCCTCGCACGCCCGTTGATGAACCTCTTGATGGCGAAGAAATGGGAAGGCGTGGAGAACCTTCCACCCGGTGGCTTCATTGCCGCGCCCAACCACTGCACCGAAATCGATCCCATCGTGATCGGGCACATGGTGTACAACCAGCAGCGTCCGCCCCACTTCCTGGCGAAGAAGGGCCTTTTCAAGGTGCCCGTGCTGGGGGCCTTGCTGCATGCCACCAAACAGATACCGGTCGAACGCTCGACGGCGGGAGCCAACCGCTCGCTGCAAGTGGCCAAAGAGGTGGTCGACGCCGGCGGTGCCATCATCATCTATCCCGAAGGAACGTTGACCCGGGGCCCCGATCTGTGGCCGATGAAGGGACACACCGGGGCGGCCAGGCTTGCGCTGCAGACAGGTGCGCCCGTGGTGCCGATGGCCCATTGGGGTGCGCAGGAAGTCTTCCCTCGCTACGCCAAGCGTTTCCACATCTTCCCGCGCAAAACGGTGCGGGTGCTCGTCGGGAAACCGGTGGACCTCAGTGCTTTTGCCGGCCGGCCCATGGACCGCGCCACACTGACCGAGGCAACTGAAGTGATCATGGATGCCATTACGGGGCTTCTGGCTACGCTGCGCGATGAGCCGGCTCCCGCAGAGCGCTGGGATCCGGCCGTTCACAAACAGTCCAAGCACGGCCGCTTCGTTGAGCGCGGATCCTCTGACGCACCGGAACCTGAGGAAGGTAAATGACCATTCTCCAAAACCCTGTCCAGACGCCGGACATCGTGGCGGTTTTGGGTGCCGGGTCGTGGGGCACCACGTTCGCCAAGATTCTTGCCGATGCTGCAGCGGCGGCCGGCGTCGAACGCACCATCCGGATCTGGGGCCGCCGGCCCGAGGTCGTGGAACAAATCAACTCCCTCCACCGCAACGGGCAATACCTGAAGGACATCGAGCTTCCGGCAAGCGTCGCCGCGTCAACGGATGTGGCGGAGGTGCTCAAAGACGCAACCCTGGTGGTCCTCGCCGTGCCGGCCCAGTCCCTGCGGCCGCAACTGGGTGAGTGGAAGCCTTTGTTGGCCCCCGACGCAGTGGTGGTGTCCCTGATGAAGGGTTTGGAACTGGGCACCGATGCCCGGATGAGCGAAGTCATTGCACAGGAGCTAGGGCTTCCAGCTTCCCGGGTAGCAGTGGTTTCAGGCCCCAATCTGGCCATGGAAATCGCCAGGGAACAACCAACCGCGTCCGTCGTGGCCTGCAGTGATGCAGATACCGCCGCGGCGATTGCTTTGTGCTGCACCGCACCCTACTTCCGGCCCTACACCAGCACGGATGTCGTGGGTGTGGAGATCGGCGGGATCGTCAAGAATGTCATCGCGCTTGCCGTGGGGATTTGCGAAGGCCGGCAGATGGGTGACAACACCAAAGCTTCGGTCATCACGCGAGGACTTGCCGAGACGTCCCGGCTTGCCCTGGCCCTCGGCGGAGAAGCGCACACCATGGCCGGGCTTGCCGGGCTGGGTGACCTGGTGGCCACCTGCTCGTCAGCGTTGTCGCGAAATCACACTGCCGGCCGCTTGCTCGGCGAAGGGCTCAGCCTTGAACAGGTCGCAGAGCAGATGACGCAGACGGCCGAAGGCATTAAATCCGGTCTGGCCGTGCACGAGCTGGCAGGCAAATTGAACGTTGAAATGCCCATCACAGCAGCTGTTGTTGCGGTGCTGGAAGGCAGAATGTCCGTTGATGACCTGGGACCACGATTGTTGGCCCGGGCCCTGAAGTCCGAAGGCGACTACTGATGGCGATAAATAACTCCAACACTGCGTCGGGCCGCCCCCGCGTAGCGGTTCTCTTTGGTGGGCGCTCCAGCGAGCACGCCGTCAGTTGTGTCACTGCGGCAGGTGTCATGGGCGCCATCGACAAAACCAAATACGAGGTCATCCCCATTGGCATCGCCAAGTCGGGGCAATGGGTCCTGGCTTCCGGGGATACCAGTCAGTGGTCCCTGAGCTCCGCGGCGCTTCCCGAAGTAGCGCCGTCGGGCCAGACGGTTACGTTGGCTGAAGTCGGTGGGGAACACCAGCTCATCGTGACCGAACCCAACGCCGTTCCCCAGGAGCTGGGCTCTGTGGACGTTGTGTTCCCGCTGCTTCATGGGCCGTGGGGCGAAGACGGAACCATTCAAGGACTCCTGGAACTCTCCGACACACGCTACGTGGGCGCCGGCGTCCTGGCCTCCGCGGTGGGGATGGACAAGCACTTCATGAAGGTGGTGTTCGAATCCGTAGGCCTGAGCGTCGGCCCGTACGTTGCCGTCACGGACCGCGAGTGGCTGACCGATCCCGAAGCTGTGCGGAAACGCGTGGACAAGCTCGGGTTCCCGGTGTTCGTCAAGCCTGCCCGGGCAGGTTCGTCCATGGGAATCTCCAAAGTGGATTCCCTGGAGGGCCTCGACGCCGCCATTGAAGAAGCCCGCCGACATGACCTGAAGCTGGTCATCGAAGCCGGCATTGTGGGTCGCGAGATCGAATGTGCCGTTCTCCAGGGACGCGGCACCGACGCCCCCCGGACCTCCATGCCCGGGGAAATCGCCGTGGCCGCCGGGGAGCACCAGTTCTATGATTTTGCCGCCAAATACGTTGAGGATGGAGCGGCAGCATTGAGCTGCCCGGCCGAGATGCCTGAAGAAGCCATCAGCCGGGTACGGGAACTGGCTGCAGTCGCTTTTGACGCAGTTGGAGCTGAAGGACTCAGCCGTGTGGACTTTTTCTACACCCCTGCCGGTGAGCTGATCATCAATGAGATCAACACCATGCCGGGATTCACGCCCAAGAGCATGTACCCGCAAATGTGGGCGGCGTCAGGCCTGGCCTACGGCGAGTTGATCGACGAACTCATTCAGCTGGCGCTGACACGCAAGACGGGTCTGCGCTAACCGGCGGGCCTGCAGAACCGCGACTACTTGCTGGTCGGCAGGTTCTGCAGGTCTTCCTGGCCTACGCATTTGCCGGTCGCCTTGATTTTTCCTACCGCAGCCGCGAGCTCGGTCAGGACAGTGGCGGAGCTGATGTTCGCCGCTTCCAGCTTGACTGGATCGATCAGGATCTCGGTGGCTGGTTCGCGGCCAAACGTGGTGAGGGTGTAGACGGGATCGCCTTCCTTGATGACCCAGTCGATGTTGTTGACGCTCACGCAGCGGTCGGTAGTGGGTCCAGGAACATTCACTCCGCACCGAAGGATGACCTGGGAGGGGTCGCCCCATGCCGCCGTGGCTTGGCTGTTGGTCTTGCGGAGCGCGGCATCGCCGATCTGATCGGGCAGGGCAACCATCATCGGCGCGCAGGCAGGATTGGCGGCGTCTGTGGCAGCTGTGACATCAACGGCGGGAGAACAAGCCGACAAAGCAAGGGCGGACGCAGAGGCCAAGCAAAGGGCCACGGCTGTCCGGCGGAACGTCTTTCGGTGCATTCATCCAGCCTATCCCGCGTGGACCGCGGGGCAGATTCGCGTATTCCGGGTCACATTCCCGCACATGCCATGGAACAGGTACGCGGCATTATTCTGTCGGAGGATCGCGATAGCGTAGAGCCGTGCCCGCAGAACACTTGACCGTCCAAGACCTTTCGGAATCCGAGCTCCTCGCCAGGATCTTTCCGCGCCTGAACCACAGCCCCGGAATCCTGCTGGGTCCGGGGGACGATGCTGCCCTGATCGCGTCCCCTGATGGCCGCACCCTGTTGTCCATCGACACCCAAACCCAGGACCAGGATTTCAGGCTGGAGTGGAACAACGGGTACCGGACCACCGGCTACGACGTCGGATGGAAGGCAGCAGCGCAGAACCTGAGCGATATCAATGCCATGGGCGGCAGCGCGACCTCCTTGGTCGTCAGCCTGACCATGCCCCCGGCCACGCCGGTCGAGTGGGTCGAAGCCTTCGCCGATGGCCTTACCGCGGCAATCATCGGGCTGGGCGTCCCGGACTGCTCCGTTGCAGGTGGGGATCTCGGAAGGGGTCGCGAGCTTGCGGTGACTGTCGCCGTCGTCGGGACGCTCGGCGGACTGCCGCCGGTACTTCGATCGGGCGCCAGGGCCGGGGACGTCATTGCGGTTGCGGGGACCTTGGGGCGGGCTGCGGCCGGCTGGGCGCTGTTGGAGAGCGAGGTTCCCATCGACAACCTGGGCCTGGAATTGCGGGGCTTGGTCGACAGCCAGTGCCGGCCGAAACCCCCTCTGGCGGCGGGACCATTGGCTGCCCAAACCGGTGCCACCGCGATGATGGACATCTCCGACGGACTTCTTCGCGACGGCGGCAGGCTCGCTGCGGCCAGCAACGTGATCCTTGATTTCGACCCGGTGGCCCTGAAAGCCCATGCCCTGCCGTTGGAACCAGCGGCTGCCTCGCTGGGCTGTGACGCGATGCCCTGGGTCCTTGGCGGGGGAGAGGACCACGGATTGCTGGCTACGTTCCCGCCCTCAATTCAGCTGCCACGGGGGTTCACTGCGATAGGCTCAGTTCAAGCCGTTGTCGAGCCGCCAGGCAGCGGCGTCCGGATCGCCGGGCAAGCTGCTGACACCGTTGGATGGGATCACTTTGCAGACTAAGATCGCCGCGAATGCGCACGCCATGAAACGTTGGCTCGGCAAGGCGGAGGTGGTCCTTGGCAACCATAGCGATCGCCTGAACGCGATCAACATCTTCCCTGTTGCCGACGGCGATACCGGCACCAACCTGTACCTCACGGTTCGTGCAGCGGTGTCGGCCCTTGATGGCCCCGCGCCTGACTCCACCGAGACCGGCAGCGACGTCGGCGCGGTTTTGTCGCGTGCCGGGCAGGCCGCCATGGAACAGGCACGGGGAAATTCGGGAACGCTGTTCGCCGTCTTCCTGTGTGCCGCTGCCGAGCCGCTGGCAGGTAAATCGCGGCTGAGCGCGCCGTTGCTCGCCACAGCCCTGAACAGGGCCCAAATCCGGGCCTGGTCGGCCTTGAGCGAACCTGTCGCCGGGACCATGCTCTCGGTCCTGGAAGCGGCCTCGGACGCGGCCCAGGCCGTTGATGCCTCCCAAAACTCCGACGACAGCAACCATGCCCTGGGCCTGGCGCTCGACGCCGTCGTGGAAGCGGCCTTCCAAGCCGTCGTCCGCACGGAGGACGAACTCGCGCAGTTGCAGGAAGCCCATGTGGTGGACGCCGGTGGTGTTGGCATGCTGCTGGTCCTGGACTGCCTCCGTGCCGCTGTCCTGGGTGAAGAACTGCAGGACGAACTCCTGGACGGACTGCACGGCTACAAGCTGCAGGACCCCCACATCCATGAGCACATGCCGGCCGATGACGGCGTGGAAGTCATGTGCACCATCAATCTTTCGCCGCTCAATGCAGCCATCCTTCGGCAACGCCTGGACGAGATGGGTGATTCGGTCATCATGAGCCAAGTGGGCGGCGCGCGGGGCCAGGATGACGATGACGATGAATCCACGGTCGAAGCAAGCTACCGGTGGAGAGTCCATGTCCACGTCCCCGATCCCGATCCGGCGGTAGCACTGATTCGTTCGCTGGGGGAGCCTACGGACATTGCCGTCAGCCAATTGGCCCTGCCGCGCGGCGACGACCAGGATCCGGCATCGCAGGAGCCCAGCGTTACAGGCCAGTCACGGCATGATTACTGAGCTGGAACTACCCCTCGAGCGCAGAATCGGCAAGCGGTCCGCAGCAGTCATTGAGAAGCATCTGGGACTCAAAACCACGGGCGCCTTGCTGAACTACTTTCCGCGCCGGTACTTGAGCCGTGGCGAGCTGACGCCCATCAGCAACCTCCCGCTGGACGAGGAAGTCACGCTTATTGCCCGGGTCCTGTCCAACAGCACCCGCCAAATGCGGGCCCGTCGAGGCTCCATCACGGACGTGGTGGTGACAGACGAAGCCGGCGGAAGCAGTGTCCAAGGCACGTTGAAGGTCAGCTTCTTCAATGGTTTCCGGGCCAAGGCGGAACTCCAGCCAGGTCGCCGGGCCATGTTCTCCGGCAAGGTAAGCCGCTATGGCGGGGCACTCGGCCTGACCAACCCGGACTTCCTGTTGCTGGACGAGGACCCGGAAGCCGAGGGCTCCATGGATCCCGAAAAGCTTGCCGCCATGCCCATCCCGGTCTATCCCGCGACCGCCAAGCTGACGAGTTGGTCCATCCACAAGGTGGTCACCGCTTTGCTCGAGACCATGGATCTTGATGCCCTGGAAGATCCCCTTCCGGCAGGCATCGTCCGACGGGATGGGCTGCTGAGCGTGGCCGAAGCCTACCGCCTGATCCATTCACCGGAGACTGCGAACGACTGGCAAAGGGCTCAGGAGCGCTTCCGGTACCAGGAAGCACTGGTCCTGCAAACGGCCTTGGCGCGGCGACGGGCGCAGCTGGCAGCTGAGGAAGCCACGGCACGCCGACCCCGCGCCGACGGCCTGCTCAGCGCCTTTGACCGGAACCTGCCGTTCACCTTGACGGCTGGACAGTCCGCCGTCGGAAAGACCCTTGCTGAAGAACTGGCACGGGACTCGCCCATGAACCGGCTGCTGCAGGGCGAAGTGGGTTCGGGAAAAACGATCGTTGCCCTTCGTGCCATGTTGCAGGTGGTGGATGCCGGTGGCCAGGCTGCACTGTTGGCACCGACCGAAGTCTTGGCAGCCCAGCATTTCCACTCCATCCGCCGGACCTTGGGGTCGTTGGCTCGGGACCATGTTTTCGGTGGAGCAGGAATGCTCGGCGGGGACTCGTCGCAGGAGTCCGTCCAGGTGACGCTGCTGACCGGTTCCATGCCCACCGCGGCGCGCAAGCAAGCCATGTTGGACGCTGCCTCGGGAAACGCCGGCATCGTCATCGGCACCCACGCTTTGCTGAGTGACAAGACCAGCTTCCAGGACCTCGGCCTTATTGTGGTCGATGAACAGCACCGTTTTGGCGTGGAGCAACGTGACGCCCTCCGGGCAAAAGCCCAGCGTCCACCCCACCTGCTGGTCATGACGGCGACGCCTATTCCCCGCACAGTGGCGATGACGGTGTTTGGAGACCTTGAAACCTCCATCCTGGATGAGTTACCCGCCGGTCGGGCCCCCATCACCACGCATGTGGTGGGACTGGTCGAGAACCCCGGCTGGGTGGACCGCATTTGGAAGCGGTCCCGGGAAGAAGTCGAGTCGGGCCATCAGGTGTACGTGGTGTGCCCCAAGATCGGAACGGACGACGACGGCGACTTCAGTCCGGGAGAAGCGGAACCCAGCGACGCGGACCTCGCGGACGAAGGATCGGCACGGGAGCTCGCATCGGTGACGGCCGTCGTCGAAAGCCTCTTGCAGGAGCCGGCTTTGGCCGGCGTGCCGGTAGCGCCACTCCATGGGCGGCAGGACCCGCAGGTGAAGTCCGAGACCATGGCATCTTTCGCGGCCAACCACGTCAAGGTGCTCGTTTCCACCACGGTTATCGAGGTGGGGGTCGATGTCCATAACGCCACGCTGATGGTGATCCTGGACGCCGACCGCTTCGGAATCTCACAACTTCACCAGCTCCGTGGCCGGGTGGGCCGTGGCGGACTGCCCGGCACTTGCCTGCTGGTGACCACGTTGGAGCCCGGACACCCGAGCCGCCGGCGGCTTGAGGCAGTGGCGTCAACCACAGATGGCTTCGAACTTTCCCAGGAAGATTTGAAGCTCCGACGTGAAGGCGACATCCTGGGTGCCTCGCAATCCGGCGGGCGTTCCACGCTGAAGTTGCTCCGGGTCCTGGAACATGCCGAGATCATCGCCCGCGCACGCGCCGACGCCCAAAGCCTGGTAGCCGAGGACCCTGCCCTCCAGCACCAGCCGGCACTCGCGGCAGCCATTGACGAATACTTGAACCCCGAGAAGGAGGCGTTCCTTGAACGCGGTTAGAGTTCCAGCCACCAGCGACCAGTGCGGTGCGTCAGCTACGGACGTGCCCCTGTGAGCCGGATCATTGCCGGGGTAGGCGGCGGGAACCCGCTGACCAGCGTCCCGGGGACCGCTACGCGGCCAACGACGGACCGGGTGAAGGAAGCGCTCTTTTCGCGCTTGGAGTCCCTGGCAGTCATTGACGATGCCCGGGTCCTTGACCTGTATGCCGGCTCGGGGGCCTTGGGCATTGAAAGCGCCAGCAGGGGTGCCCGCAGCGTGGACCTGGTGGAGTTTGACGCCAAAGCGAGTGACGTGTGCCAGCGCAATGCGGATTTGGTGAACCAACTTTTGGGCGCCCGAAAGGTCGCTGTCCACCGTTCCAAGGTGGAGTCGTTCCTGGAACGTGCGCGGGAAGCCGAGTTATGGGACCTGGTGTTCCTTGATCCGCCCTATCCGTTGGAAGAACCGGCCTTGACTGCTGTGTTGGAAAAGTTGGTGCCCCATGTGGACGAAGGCGGCGTGGTGGTCGTGGAGCGCAGTTCGCGCAGCCCCGAGCCCGCGTGGCCCGAGGCTATGGAATGCTTCGCGGACAAGAAGTATGGCGAAACCAAGTTGTGGTTCGCCGAACCGTCCTAGGTCCGGGGCTGCAACGCTAGCCGGCAATCCGATCCAGGTCCATGCCGGTGAGGACCGTCGCTGGATGCGGGCCACGGGCAAGCAACTCCGCCGTCCACTCCGGAGACCACCTCGTGCCAGTACCCACAAGAATGATATTTCCGGGGTATCTGCCGTCGAACATGCCTGTTTCGGCGACGGCGGCGACGTCCGGCATGGCCTCGCGCAGGGCGGTCACCTGGCTGCGCACCAGGGTCAGAGCCGGCTCATCTCCGACATTGACGATCAGGACCCCGCCAGGACGCAGCCGCGCTGCGGCTTCTTCGTAGAACTCCCGGCAGGCAAGATGTGCCGGAGCTTCGGGACCGGAGAAGATGTCGAGAATGACGACGTCGAACGCCGCGCCCGCGTCCAGCTCAGCCAAGGCATCCCGGGCATCGCCGATGTGGGTCGTCAAGTGGGTGCCCTCAGGCATGGGCAATTTCTGGAGCACGAAGTCGAGCAGCTCGCGCTCCAGTTCCACCGCGTACTGGTGGGAGCCGGGGCGGGTCGCCTGGATATAGCGGGCAAGGGTCAAAGCGCCTGCACCCAGGTGCAGGGCGCTGATGGGCGCTCCGGGAGCGGCAGCCAAATCCACCACGTGCCCGATCCTGCGCAGGTACTCGTAGAAGATTTCCCCCGGGTCCGCGAGGTTGACGTGGGATTGCTCAGCTCCGCCGATGCTCAGCACGAAACTGCCCTCAATGAGCGTATCGGCCTCGATGGTGGCGTGTTGTCCCGTGGTCCGGAGGTACCGTGAGGCGACGTGGCGGCCGGGTCCGGTGGTACTCAGAGCCGGTCCTTGAGTGAGGCGAGGCGTCCCGCGGCTTCTTCCAGGACGTCGGTCTTTTTGCAGAAGGCGAAGCGCAGCAAGCTTCGGGTGCGCTCAGCTCCCTCAGGATGGCAGAACACAGGCACTGGAATAGCGGCTACTCCAACCAACCCCGGAAGTCGCCGCGCGAGGTCCACGGAATCGCGGATACCCAAGGGGGAGGTGTCCACGTTGATGAAATAGGTGCCGCTGGGTTGGTATACCCCGAACCCGGCAGCACGCAGCCCATCGGCCAGGATGTCGCGTTTGTGCTGGAGTGTCTCCGCGATGCCTGCGTAGAACTCGTCCGGAAGGCCAAGACCCACGGCAATGGCCCCCTGGAAGGGGGTACCCGAGCTGTAGGTCAGGAACTGCTTGACGGTGCGAACGGCCGATACCAGCTGCTCCGGTCCGCTGAGCCACCCGATTTTCCAGCCAGTGAAGGAGAAGGTCTTCCCGGCGGAGGAGATGGTGATGGTCCGCTCGGCGGCTCCCGGAAGGGACGTGATGGGGATGTGGCGAACGCCGAAGGTCAAGTGTTCGTAGACTTCGTCGCTGACGATGATGGCGCCGTACTTGGCGGCCAGCTCCACGATCTTCGCCAGGACATGATGGGGAAAGACCGCGCCTGTGGGGTTGTGGGGATTGTTCAGGAGCACAAGCTTGGTCCGGGTACTGAACGAGCTTTCGAGAGTTGACAGGTCGGGAAGGAAATCCGGGGCCAGCAGGGGAGCGGTGACATGCGTGGCACCGGTCATACCGATGATGGCCCCGTAGGAATCGTAAAAAGGTTCGAAGGTCAGAACCTCGTCGCCGGGCTGGATGAAGGCGAGCAGGGTGGCTGCGATTGCTTCCGTTGCGCCGGTGGTGACAAGGACTTCGGTGTCAGGATCCGGGGTCAACCCGTAGAACCTTTGCTGGTGCGCTGAGATGGCTTCCCTCAGTATGGGAAGGCCTTTGCCTGGTGCGTACTGGTTCGCTCCGGAGGCAATGGCGGCTCGGGCTGCTTCTTTGATCTCAGCGGGACCGTCCTCATCCGGAAACCCTTGGCCGAGGTTGATGGCACCGGTGGAAAGAGCCAGCGTTGTCATCTCCTCGAAGATGGTCACACCCAGGGTTCCTTCGGACGAGAGCAAATTGGCTCCAGTTGCGGCCCGCTGCCAGGGTGCTGTGCCGCTACCTGGGGTGGTGCCGGCGCTGGTTTCAAGGGAGGGGCTGCTGCCTGCTGATGCCATGGTTGCCATGGTATCCCGGGGAAGCTATGGGGTAGGTTCGAGTCATGAGACGAGCGGTATGCCCTGGATCCTTTGACCCTATCCACAACGGACATCTCGAAGTCATTGCCCGGGCCGCGGGCCTGTTTGACGAAGTCATCGTGGCTGTGTCCACCAACTATGCAAAGAAGTACAGGTTCAGCCTCGAAGACCGCATGGAGATGGCACGCGAAACGCTGGCATCCCTCAGGGGAATCATCGTCGAACCCATGGGCGAAGGATTGTTGGCCGAGTACTGTCGACACCGGGGCGTCTCGGCCATCGTCAAAGGTCTCCGTTCATCGTCCGATTTCGACTACGAACTGCCCATGGCCACCATGAACCGCCAGTTGGCCGGCATCGAAACGGTGTTCCTTCCGGCCGAAGCACATTACGTCCACCTGTCGTCGACACTGATCAAAGAGGTCAACGTTCTGGGAGGGGACATCTCGGACTTTGTCCCTAAATCCGTGCTGAAGCGGCTCCTTGCTGGCGAGCCTGCAACGGAACACCCGCGCAAAGGGTAGGCTTGTCGGGTACCTCGCGCCTTTATGCGGAGTGCCCCAAGCTGAAACCACCGCGCATTTACGCGCGCCCGGCGTCGGTTTGAGTCCTCAAGCGTGATCAGGCTAAGATGGTACGTCGGTCATATGTTCTACAGGAGTTCTCATTAAGCGAGATGCAAGTTCGCCCTTGGCGCTGGTAGTCAAGGACCTTGGACGCAGTCCAGGGACCATGCGGACACTCAACGAGCATGTACCTGCGCCAAGTGACCTTGGTGTGGCGCTCATTGGCGTGAAGGAAGGCTCGGATGTCGAGCTGGATCTTCGCCTTGAGGCCGTACACGAAGGAATTCTGGTATCCGGCAGTGTAATCGTCGAAGTAACCGGCGAGTGCGGCCGATGCCTGGATCCCCTTGCGTATGACCTTGAAGTCAATGTGCAAGAACTTTTCTTCTATGAAGGCGTAGAGCTTTCGGGCGAAGAAGACGATGAAGAGCAACGTCGAGTCGAGTACGATCTGATCGATCTTGAGCCGGTGTTGCGGGACGCAGTTGTCACTATGCTGCCGTTCCAGCCGGTGTGCCGGGAAGACTGCCAGGGTCTGTGCTCCGAATGCGGAGCGCGCCTGGAAGACGAGCCGGGGCACCACCACGAGGTCATTGACCCTCGCTGGGCTGCCCTAGCTGATCTGGCTAAGACTGACCGGCAAACCGATTAGTAAGTGTTCGTCTAAGAGAGAAATGAGATAGCCGTGGCTGTTCCCAAGCGGAAAATGTCTCGCGCAAATACACGCGCCCGCCGTGCCCAGTGGAAGGCAACTGCCCCCAACTTGGTCAAGACCATCGAAAACGGTCAGGTTACCTACAGCCTGCCGCACCAGGCAAAGGTCGTTACTGACTCTGCCGGCACCGCGCTGTTCCTTGAATACAAGGGCCGCAAGGTCGCAGACGCCTAATCTGCCGTACAGGCTGACTAAGGATGTCTTCAACTGAAGAGCTTCTGAAGCGTCTCGGTGTCTCGATTGACACCGAGACGCTTCGTCTTGCTCTGACACATCGCTCATACGCGTATGAGAACGGTGGGATCCCCACCAACGAGCGCCTCGAGTTCCTCGGCGACTCCATCCTGGGATTCTCCGTCACCGATTCCCTCTACCGTGAGAACCCCACCCTGCCCGAAGGCGAGCTTGCCAAGCGGCGCTCCGCCGTCGTGAGTACCCGTGCGCTGGCCGGGATCGGCCGGGCCATCGGCGTAGGCGAGTTCATTTATCTCGGGCAAGGCGAGAAGCTGACCGACGGTAAGAACAAGGCCTCCATCCTGGCCGACACCATGGAAGCGTTGATTGGCGCCACCTACCTGTCGAACGACATGGAGACCGCCCGCCAATTGGTCATGCGGTTGGTTGGTCCGCTGCTCAAGGACGCCGGCGCCCTGGGAGCTGGAACCGATTGGAAGACCAGCATCCAGGAACTGACGGCCAGCCGGCAGCTTGGTGCCATCCACTATGCCGTGGAAGGTTCCGGACCGGACCACGCCCGTACTTTCGAGGCCGTGTTGAACATCGGCGGAACTCCCTACGGACGGGGCTCGGGTCATTCCAAGAAGGAAGCGGAGCAGGAAGCCGCAGCTGATGCCTGGCGTGCGCTGACCGCCTTGGACCCCAGTACTGCCGGCCCCGCTTCCGCCTGAGGTTCCATGCCTGAGCTTCCCGAAGTCGAAGTAGTGCGCCGTGGCTTGGCCCGTTGGGTCCGTGGCCGTTCCATTACAGGCGTCGAGGTCCTTGATCCTCGTTCCATCCGACGCCACGCCCTTGGAACGGAAGACTTCATCGGCAACCTGGAGCACGCCACTGTGCTGGACGTCGTTCGGCGCGGGAAGTTCCTGTGGATGCCCCTCGCCATGACCTCCGCGGGCGGCGGCACGGAAAGCAGCACAGCGATGCACCCCGACCGCTCCCTTCCGAAGGTGGCGCTGATGGCCCATCTGGGAATGAGCGGGCAACTGCTGATGCAGGACCCGGCAGTCCCTGATGAAAAGCACCTCAAGGTCAGGATCACGCTCAGCCCGGCCGAGGACATGCCGGAGCAATTGCGGTTTGTTGACCAGCGGATTTTCGGGGGCCTGTTCGTGACGTCGTTGGTCCCGACGTCCGACGGCGGCCCTGGTGGCCTGGGCGAGACACCCTTGCCGGAGATCGCGGAGGAAGCATCGCATATCGCCCGGGATCCGCTGGACCCGTATTTCTCCTTTGACGCCTTTCATCGAAAGATCAAGAGCCGCAAGACAGGTATCAAGAGGGCGCTGCTGGACCAGTCCGTCATCTCCGGTATTGGCAACATCTATGCGGATGAGGCCTTGTGGCGCGCCCGTCTCCACTACGCAAGGGCCACCGACACCATGCGCCGTCCGGAGGCTGAGCGGCTGGTGGAAGCGGTCAAGGATGTCATGAACGCCGCCTTGGCCGCTGGAGGGACAAGTTTTGATTCCCTCTATGTCAACGTCAACGGCGATTCCGGGTACTTTGCGCGGTCGCTCAACGCCTACGGTCGCGCAGGGGAACTATGCGGCCGCTGCGAAGCAGTCGGCCTGCAGAGCATCATGAAGAGGGAGCAGTTCATGAACCGTTCCTCCTATACGTGCCCGGTATGCCAACCCCGTCCGCGGAACGGACGTTGGTAGGGCCAAAACTGTTCCGGAATCCGGATCGCGATGGCAGACTGTCCCCATGAACAGCTTGGCGCTTCGAATCGCCATCGCAAGGATCAACGCCACCTCAACGCAGGTGGCGTCAGTTCTACCCGCGGCTGTTTTCGACTCCGGATCAAACTGCCCGGTCCGCGGTCCGGCCGGTCCAGGTATGCCATGATGGCGCGGCGGCTGGTCATAGCGGGTATTTGCCTGGCTGTGCTGATTGCCGCCGTGGCCATAGTGCTGGACCAGATGGCGAAGCCTGGGTCCTCTTCCGCGCAAAGTCCGCAGTCCTCCAGTTCAAGCCCTGCCCCAGGTGCCGGTTCCACTGGTGCCGACGCGCCCGCATCGGGCAGTCCGGCGTCGGGCGCCGCCACTACCGGTGGCGTGGGCAGCGGGACCAACGGTCCTGAGAGCAGTGCCGCCGCACCTACGGCCAAACCCCTCGAGGTCCTCCCGCCGGTCACAGCCACTCCTACAGGTTTGCCAGAAGCTTCCGCGCCGGCGCCGCTCATCACTGGTGCACTCCCGCAACCCGGCCGGGCGTCCGGTGAGCTGGTGGACGGTTGGCCCGGGGACATCCTCACGCTGCCCTCCGGGACCACCATTGGATCGACGTCGGTGTCAACGTCCGGGGACATTCTCCAGCTGACGGCGGACGGCATCATTGCCAAACCACAGGCCGAGGTCCTGGATTCCTTCCGGCAATCGTTGGTGTCCCACGGATTCTGGTCCGAGGACGCTCCCGCTGCCGATGGTGCAGTGGCTGCGAGGTTTGTCCGGGGCACAGACACCGTGACGGTTTCGGTGGCGACGACCGGAACGGGCAGCTCACGTTTCCAGCTGTTGGGCAGCCTGCACACAACGGCGGACTAGGGGAACCGATGTACATTTCTCTCTCAGACCGCAGCGGCGGTAAACGGGGCAAGCCACAGGGCAATGGAACGGCACTGGCAACCGAGGTGCCGTTCCGTTTGTCCCCGGTCATCCTGTGGTTGGGCATCGTGAGCATGGTGACCGATGTTTCCTCTGAATCCGTCACGGCCATCCTTCCGTTGTACGTCACAGGGTTCCTGGGGCTGACGACCATCGCCTTTGGCTTCATTGACGGCATCAACCAGGGCGCCAGCGCCATCGTGAGGATCGCGGCTGGTTGGGCAGCCGATCGCAGTGGCCATCCCAAACGGATAGCGTTGGCCGGATATGGGCTGTCCATGCTCGCCAGGATTGGTTTCCTGTTCGCTGGAGGATTCTGGGCTATTGCGGCCATTGTGACCGGCGACCGGATCGGAAAGGGCATTCGCACGGCACCCAGGGACGCGCTGATCTCGGTGTCCGCCCAACCCGAACATTTAGCCCGGTCCTTTGGCGTCCACAGGATGCTGGACAACATAGGGGCCGCGGCTGGACCGTTGATCGCGTTCTTTGTCCTGCTGATGATTCCCAACGGGTTCAGCACAGTTTTTGTGGTGTCCCTCGCTTTCGCCGTGATCGGAGTCGCCGTCCTGGCGCTCGTGGTGCCGGACATCCGCGCTCAAGGCCTGAAAAACCCCGAGGGCAGGGACGGCAAACGGCTCTTCGCTTTGTCCTGGAGGCATTTCAAGGAACCCGGCCTGGGCAAACTGCTCATCGCGGCCGGCCTCCTGGGACTGGTCACCATTGGCGATGGCTTCATCTACCTGGTGCTCCAAGCCCGGGATTCGTTTGCTGTCCAGTGGTTTCCCCTGCTCTTCGTCGGCACCAACGTGGTCTTCCTGGCCCTGGCAATCCCCCTGGGGCGGCTGGCTGACAGGGTGGGCAAAGTGCCGGTCTTCGTGGGCGGCCACCTTGCCTTGCTGGCCACCTACCTTCTGGCCGCGGCACCCTTCGGGGGACTATGGGGCACCGTGGGGTGCCTGATCCTGTTGGGAGCCTTCTATGCGGCAACCGACGGCGTCCTGGCCGCCTTGGCCAGCCAGTTGACTCCACCAGGAAAACTTGCCACCGGGATTGCTTCGGCACAGACAGTAGTGGCACTGAGCCGGATGGCGGCTTCCGCGGGCTTTGGAGTGCTCTGGTACGCCGTGGGTGCACCAACGGCCATGGTGGTGGCTGGTGGACTCCTGGCCTGCGCGGTGGTGGCTGTCGCCGTGATCCTGCGGAACGCCCGGCCTTCGGTGGGCCAGGACGTGGGCAGCGAGGCATGAGCGGGACGCTGACCGGCAGCAGGGTGCGTTGGGGCGTTCTCCTTGCAGTGACGGCGCTTGTGCTGGCGGCGGCCGGAATCTATGCCATTGGGGCGTACCAGCGCTTCGAAGAAAGCCGGATGGCCGCCTCATCAGTGGGTGTCACAGCGGGCCAACCCCTTCCCAATGCTCCCTTCGTTCTCTTCCGGAATACGGCGTCAGGCCAGGGATACGGCAACGCGGCAACTGTGCCGCTGTCCGATCCGGGTGGAACCCGGGCCGTGAGCGAGCAGGAGTGCGACCGCGTCTATGGGACACCGGACAGCGTGGTGTGCCTCAAGACCAACCGGGGGCTGGTGACCGCCTTCGAAGCGGTGGTGCTGGATCGGGACTGGCAACAACAGCGGGCGTGGCCTGTCCCGGGCATCCCGAGCAGGACCAGGATCAGCGCTGACGGGTCCATGATTGCCACCACGGTTTTTGTCACCGGTCACTCCTACGCTACGGCTGGCTTTTCCACAGCCACTGAAATCAGCCTGCCCGGGGGGTCCTCCGGAAACCTTGAGGACTTTGCCCTGATGGTGAACGGGGAGCGCTTGGTTACCACGGACAGGAACATCTGGGGAGTGACTTTTGCTCCCGGCCAGAGTGATGTCTTCTACGCCACCGCAGCATCGTCGGGTCGTATCTGGCTGGTCCGGGGGAGCCTGTCCGCGAAGACTTTGACCGCCATCCATGATCACGTGGAGTGCCCGTCGATCTCGCCTGACGGCACGCGGATCGCCTATAAGAAGAACGACGGCGGGGCGCTGGCTGCCCATTGGAAGGTCGCCGTTCTTGACCTCGCGTCGGGTCAGGAAAGTGTGCTCGCAGAGAAGCGCAGCGTCGATGACCAGATCGAGTGGCTGGACAACCAGAACCTCCTCTACGGCTTGGCGGATGAGGCCGTGGAGGGGGACAGCAACATCTGGCAGTTGGGTACCGAACCCGGCTCGCAGCCGAGCTTGTTCATCGCCCATGCGTGGTCGCCAAGCGTGGTTCGCTGAACGAGCAGGACGATTACAGCGGCAGGTGCCCTCAGCAGGTCCCGAGCAGTCCGCAGAGCAACCCGCCTGACTGCGTTGGACTGGGAGTAGGGCTGGGTGAGGGTGTCGCCGTCGCTGTTGCCGTGGGTGACGGCGTCGGAGTGGCCGTCGGTGTAGCCGTTGGCGACGGTGATGGCGCAGCCACCTGTTGGGAGGGAGCAGCGGTGGTGGAGTACACCACATCCACAAAGTAGTTGGTCGCATTCCAGGAGTTGGCTGGCATAACCCCGCCGGAACCGTACCGGTAGCGGCCATTGTTCGGGCCACTGGCTGTGAATACCCCGCTCGTATAGGTCTGGTTGAAGAACGCCGAGGTATAGGAGTAGCGGCCGTTGGGTGCCCTGTAGGACACCACGTATGTTTGTCCGGTCACCAAGGCCACCGGGGCGGACAACGTAGCGGACTGCCAGCCCGTGGCCGTCTCATTGGTGAACGTCACCTGGGCCAGGCGGGTGCCAGCCGAGTTCCACAGCGATCCGACGTGGGTGCCTGTATTGCCGGCCCCCTTGTAGAAACGTATGCCGGTCACATTTCCGGCCTGCGAAACACTGAAGGCGGTCCCAAGTTCCACTGGCATGACATCTGATGCGGAAACTACCTGCGGTGTCAGCGATCCGAAGATCGTGGACACCTGAACGGTCGGGGCAGCAGTGGTGAACTGCCAGGTGGTGGTGGGGAACGCCTGACCTTGTTGGGAGACGACGTTGGCCACACTGGCAGTAACGACCGTGCTGTTGGGCAGTGCCGCGGCCGGGGTGAATGTTATCGACTTGCTGTCCGCAGACAGTGCGGCCGTGCCGGCAACGGATGCCCCGTTCGCCGTCAGGGTGAAGGACGAACCAGCGTTGATGGCGTTCGAGAAGGTAATGGACGGTTTCACATCCGTTGGAATGCCGGTGGCACCCGGGGCAGGAACCTGTTCTGTGACGGTCAGGGGCTGGGTGGGCGTGGCGAACACTACGTCCACCAGGTAGCTGGCCGTGGAGGAGGAACCCGGGAAGTCCGTGTTGTAGCCGAAAGCACCCGAGTCAGCAGCCGTGCGCAGTGGCCCGCTGGTCAGGCCTGCACCAAATCCGCTGGCGCTGTAGGAGTACTTGCCGGTGGGAGCCTTGTAGGCTGCCACATATTCAGTGTCGGCATCGATACTGACCGGCTGGCTGAACGTTGCGGTCTGCCAGCCAGTGCTGGACTCATTGGTGAAGGTTACGGTGGCCAGGAGTTGTCCGGCCGCCGTGTACAGCGAACCGGTGTGGGTTCCCGTGTTGCCGGCCGCCTTGTAGAAGCGCACTCCCGTGATCTGGCCGGCAGTGTCGCTGGCGAACCTGACGCCGAGGGACAACGAAACTCCGTCGTCGGCATCGGGCGTCGTGGGCGTCACCGTGTCCTGGTAAAGCGTGCACGGGCAGACTCCTGGTGTGCGCGGCGGCGGAACTGTGGTGAAGGTCCATGTTCCGCCGCCGGACATGGGCTGGCCGGAAACAGATGTTGCCGTCACCGTAGCGGTGTACGAGGTACCTGCGGCCAGCGGAGCAGTGGGCGTGAAGGTGACCTTGCGCGTCGCTGAGTCATAGGCCGATGTCCCGGCTATCGCAGCCCCGCTGGTCGCTTTCACGGCCATGCTGACGCTGGAGGCTACTGCAGCTTCGGAGAGCACTGCGGAGATTGCAGTGTTCAGCGGAACGCTTGAGGCGTTCGGCATCGGCGAGTGGGAGCCGACAGTAAACGGCGTATTGGGCACTGTCACCACGACGTCCACCAAGTAGCTGGCCGTCGATCGTGAAGCGGCAAAGTCGCCGCTGTAGGTATAAGCCCCTGCATCCGAAGCTGCCCGCAGTGGTCCGACACTGAGTCCTGACCCGAATCCGTTGGCAGTGGCCGAATAGGTGCCGGTCAGCGACTTGTAGGACACGATGTACTCGGTGTTGGCTGCCATCTGGACTGGCTGGCTGAGCATTGCCGTCTGCCACCCAGAGGCACTCTCGTTCGTGAACGCCACGGTGGCCAGTTGCTGACCTGTCGCAGTATAGAGGGCGCCGTTATGGGTGCCGGTGTTTCCAGCGGACTTGTAGAAGCGGATTCCCAGTACTTCACCTGCGGAAACACTGGAGAACCTGATCCCGAGCGTCACGGGCACACCTTCACGCAGTTCGGCGATGCCCGGTGTGACGGAGTCATCGTAGAAGCTGCAGGGGCAGGCACCCGGAACGGGCAGCGTCGCTGCGGTGGTAAAGGACCAGGTCCCGCCGGCTGTCACTGGACCTCCGACCGAATCGGTGCCGGACAACGTGGCCGTGTATTGCGTACTGAACGCCAACGCGCTCGACGGCGTGAACGTTGCCCGCCGCGTTGCGGCGTCATAGGCCGTTGTGCCTGCAACCGGGCCCGACGCCGACTGGAGCGTCAGCTGGACACTGGCCGCTGTGACGGGCTTGGAGAAGACAGCGCTCACTTTGGTGTTCACGGACACGCTCGACGACGACGGGATGGGGGAGTGGCCCGAGACCGTCATGGGGGAGCTGTCGACGGTGCTGAAGAGCGCGTCCGCGAAGTAGTTGCCACCGTTGTAGCTGGTGGTGGGGAAGCCCTGCGATGTGCTGTAGACACCGGCCGGTTCAGCTCCGAAACCACCAGCGACCTTCAGTGGTGCTTCCGTGGAACCAAAGCTGGCCCATTGGTAGTCCTTGGTGGCGTAGTGGCCGTTGGGCGCCCAGTAGGAAACAGTGTATTTCTGGCCGGCAGCAACAGGCACGGCCTGGCTGAACAGTGCTGTTTGCCAGCCCGATGCCGTCTCATTGGTGAATGTCGTGGTGGCAAGGCGCTCGCCGGTTGAGCTCCACAAGGAACCCGTGTGGGTGCCGGTATTGGCGGTGCTCTTGTAGAAGCGGACTCCGGTAATGAAGCCATCTGTTGACGGTGTGAACCGCAAACCCATTTCGTAGGCGCCGGCGTCGCCGGAGTCCTTGACCACAGGTACCGTTTGGCCGAACACGCTGTAAGGTCCGCTCAAGGTCAGGTTCCTGGTGACAGCCGCACCGATGTTGGCGCTGTCGTCGATGGCCCGGGCCTGGATGGTTGCTGTGGCGAGGCCCTTCTGGATGTAGGTGTAGGTCCAGCTTTGCTTGCCCGTGGCCGGGTGCCAGGTAGCGCCGCCGTCCGTTGACACTTCGACGCCGGCCACCACCCCGCCAACGTCCGTGGCGGTTCCGGTGACGGTGATGCTGCTGCCGTGCGCCACGGTGGCTCCGTTGGCAGGAGCGGAAATGGCGGCGGTCGGCTTGGTGGTATCGCTGCTGGCGACCGCGGCAACCAGCCCGGCCGCCCGGGTGGCTGGCTGGGCGCCCATGTCGGCGAGGATGTTGACCTGCGCCTGCCGCATGCGGACATCGGCTGCCGCGCCATCGCCGTCGTGCTCCTGGTCCAGGCCCCAAGTCCACTGGACGCTGCCGGCTGAGAAGACCAGCGCGCCACTGGCTGCGCGGTAGAGGGTCACGTTGTGGGTGGTACTCCCGGGGGCGACGGTATTACCGAAGTCCTGCAGGTACTCCGGAACGCTGCCCACAGTGGTGGAGAGCCGGATGAGTCCCGCTGGCCGGAAGCCGTTGTCGAGGTCCTCGTTGGATTCATAGCCGACGGTGTGTGGCGCCAGGGCTGCCGAGGAACCCGTCGCCAGCGATGCCAGCGTGGTGTTCCGCCAGAGCCTGGTTTTGCCTTCGTCAGCTTTCACGGTGACTGGCAGGTCGGAGTGGTTGGACATGTACATTGTCCCGGTCAGTCCGTTTTCGGGAAGGCCGCCACCGTTGGCCTGGGACGCGAAGCGGGGGTCCCGCCACGTGCCCGTCCATTGTGCGCTGGGATCGATCTTGGCATTTCCCCAGGTTTCCTTGTAGCAGGTCAGGGTGCGGTTGGCGGCACCGTCAACAGTTGAAGGCTCAAACCTGGTGCGCCAGTACATTTCGTTGCCCGACAGGAACTGGAGGTTCACGCCGGCGTCCCTCGCGGCTGTGACGTTGGCGCGCTGGGGACCGGACCAGTATTCGTCGTGGCCTACCGACAGGAAGACTTTGTGGTTCAGCAACTCGGCGCCGCTGCGGTCAGTATCAAGTCCGCTGATGTAGCTGACGTCGTAGCCGTTCTGCTCAAGGAAACGGACCATGGGGTATTCGTTGGAGAAGTAGAAGTCCCTGCCGCCCGGACCATCCCTGGTTGCCATGGGGCGGTTGTAGCTGACTTTGTAGGACCGGCCGTTTGCGGCCCCTTGGTAGAAGTCCGAGCCGCCATAAGTGTTGTAGGCCTGCCACGTCTGGTCCGCGGTCTGGAAGACGACGGCGGAACGGTTGCCGTCGTTGCGGACGATGAACGTGATGTGGCTCTTCGCTCCTGTATCAGGACGCCGGAGGAGTGCGATGTACACCCCGGACACGGCGGTGGCGGGGACCTGCCAGGTTGCCGACACTGCCCATGTGCCGCAGTCGTACAACTCGGTGGCCACGTCACTGCGGCACGCCGGTTGGTTCTGGCGCAGGACGGAGGGCGTTACGTCTGCGATCTTGCGCGCGCCGTTGCCCGCGTACCAGCCTGTCCGGTAGATCCCGATGGTGTAGCTGGGCGCGTTCGTATCCACCTTGAAACGGATGGGCTGGCCGGCATTGACGCTGATCTCCGTGGAGAAGCCCTGGATGCTGTCGTCGCCTGCACCATTGATGTCCCACTCCGACGGCGGACTGCCTGTCTTGGAGTTCTCACAGGCCACGGCATTTACCACGGGATCACAGGGACCCGCAGCCATCGCCGCTGGTGCGGCAAGCGGCAAGAGAGCCGCCACCATGGCAATCACCAAGGGCACTAAGAAGCCCTTGAGGACTCGCTGGTGTGGGTTAGCTGAAGTACCGGGCATCAGAACTCCTGGGGTGGCGCGCCGAAAATGCGAATGCGGGTCCGCGATTTCACGCACGGTCCCTGCTTGCCGCTCCCCAGCCAGGGTCAAACCAAGATCTTCAGTTATGGAACACGCGGGCTTGGTACCTGGATCGACGTTCCGAAGATCGGGACCGGATCCGGCAGTGGCTGGACCGAAGTTCATGCCGTAGCCGGATCACCGGAACGCGGAGGCCAAGTAGCCCTTGGCAGGAGTGTAGGGGTGTGGCTTGCCGACCACAAGGCGTTCCGGCAACAGATCCGTAGATTTCGCTCAAACCGCAGTAGATTTAGGGATACAACCACCCGGGCCCACCCAGGAGAACCGAAGCGCCTTGCACCTGAAAAGTTTGACTGTCCGAGGATTCAAGTCGTTCGCGTCGGCCACGACGTTCGACTTTGAGCCCGGCGTCACTGCTGTCGTCGGTCCCAATGGGTCAGGCAAATCCAATGTGGTGGATGCCTTGGCCTGGGTCATGGGGGAGCAGGGTGCCAAGACACTGCGCGGCGGCAAGATGGAAGACGTCATCTTCGCGGGCACGTCCGGCCGGCCACCCTTGGGCCGCGCGCACGTTTCGCTCACCATCGACAACGCAGACAACGCGCTACCCATCGAATACAGCGAAGTCACCATTTCCCGGACACTCTTCCGGACCGGTGGATCCGAGTACGCCATCAACGGGGCACCGTGCCGTCTCCTGGATATCCAGGAACTTTTGTCTGATTCCGGGCTTGGCAGGGAAATGCACGTCATCGTGGGACAGGGGCAATTGGACCGTGTTCTCCATGCGACCCCCGAGGACCGCCGGGGTTTCATCGAGGAAGCCGCGGGCATCCTCAAGCATCGCCGCCGCAAGGAAAAAACGGTCCGCAAGCTGGAAGCCATGCAAGCCAACCTTGCACGGCTCGGTGACCTCACCGCAGAAATCCGGCGCCAGCTCACCCCCTTGGGCAAGCAGGCAGAAATTGCCCGGAGAGCCCAGACAGTCCAATTCGACGTCCGGGATGCCAGGGCCCGCCTCCTGGCCGACGACCTTGTGCAGCTGACCACCAGTCTTGAGCAGGATGTTGCCGACGAAGCCGCGCTGAAGGAACGGCGCCAGGTGGTCGAGGCAGGACTCGGAACGGGACGTCGTCGCCAGGCCGCACTGGAGCAACAGGCCGCCGAAGCGACCCCGAAGCTCAACGCCGCGCGTGATCATTGGTACCAGCTTTCCGCCGGCAGGGAGCGGCTGCGTTCTTTGGGCTCCCTCGCTGCTGAACGCCGCCGGCTGTTGGGTTCTTCGGAAGCTGCCGCCGACACCGGCCGTGATCCGGAACAGCTGGAACGCCAGGCAGCCCGGGTCCGCGAGGAAGAGTCGGCCCTGCAGCACGACATCCTGGCGAAGCAAGCCGCGCTGCTCGAAGCTACGGTAGCCAAGGATGCCGCTGAAGCGCTCGCGGCCGCTGAAGACAAGCGGCTCACAGCCATGTTGCGGGCAGCGGCGGACCGCAGGGAAGGACTCGCCAGGCTCGCCGGCCAAGTAGCCGCCGCAAGGTCCAGGGCCGAAGCCGCAGAAGCTGAACGCGGCCGGCTCCGGGAATCCCTGGCGTCCGGCGATGAACGGCGCCGCAAAGCACAAAGCGAATTCACAGCCCTCGAATCACAAGTAGCCGGCGTCGAGGACGGGGAGGAGAGCCTCGACGCAGACTACGAAAACGCGAGTGATGTCCTGGATGCTGTCATCGCCGAAATCGAGGAACTGAAAGCCGCGGAACGGGAGGCCGTCCGTGAGAGGGACGCCTTGACGGCGCGCAGGGATGCCCTCCAACTGGGACTCAACCGGAAGGATGGCTCCGGCAGCCTCCTCTCGGCCGAGGGCGTTCTTGGACCCTTGGCTGCCATGGTGGCCATTGAGCCAGGTTTCGAGGCAGCCGTCGCCGCAGCCTTGGGGAGCGCCTCGGACGCCTTGGTGGTAGCAGATGCGGCCAGCGCAGCAGCAGCCCTGAGATCCTTGAAAGACGACGACGCCGGACGGGCAGCCCTGCTTCTCGCCGGCGGTTTCGCTGCTGACGGGGAAGCTCCAGCCGACGTGCCGCTTCCCGGCGGCGGCCGCTGGGCCACCGACGTCGTGAAAATTTCCGATCCCGCAGCGGAAGGCGTGTTGGCCCTTCTGGCGGGGACCGCCGTCGTCGACGATCTTGACGCCGCGGCGACATTCATCTCCGAACAACCGGACCTGAAGGCGGTGACGAGGGAAGGTGACGTCTTCACATCACTGACAGTCACGGGCGGCTCGGCCACGGCGCCGTCGCTGCTGGAGGTCCAGGCTGCCGTGGACGACGCCGGCGCCCGCCTTCAGGAAGTCACAGCCCGTCTGGAGCGGGGCCGCTTCGCCCTGTCTGGAGCTCAGTCCCGCCGTGCCGAAGCGCAGGACCGGGCCGATGCCGCGCTGGAGCGACTGCACGAGTCCGATGCCCGCCTGGCTGCGGTGGCCGAGCGTCTTGGCCACCTCAATTCCGTCCTCCGCAGTGCTGTGGGCGAAAGCGACAGGCTTGCCGCCTCCATGGCCAAAGCCGAAGCCAACATCGCTGAGGCCCAGCTGGACCTTGAAGTGGCAGCGGAACGGCTCGCCGCTGCGCAAGAAGCTCCGGACGAAGAACCGTCCACCGATCAACGAGATGAACTCGCAGCGCAGGCGAGGATTGCCCGTTCCCTGGAAACTGAAGCCCGGCTGGCCCTGCGGACGGCCGAAGAGCAACTGGGCGCCATCAGCAACCGGGCCGCGTCGCTTGAGCGCGCGGCAGCTACCGAGCGGCGGGCCCGCGAAGAGGCGGCCCGCCGTGCCCAGCGCCGGCGTGCCCAGGCTCAACGCGCTGCCGCCGTGGCGGCGGCGGTGGACCAGGCGCTGCAGTACATCGATGTCTCAGTTGGGGTGGCAGGCTGGGAACGCGACCTCGCGGAGCAGACACGGGAGCAACTGGAGAAGGAACTCACCGGGGTCAGGTCCGGAAACGATGCCTTGGCCCGGGAGCTTGCTGAACTGACGGACTCCGTGCACCGGGACGAAATGGCGCGAACCCAGCAGCGCCTGCGGATCGAAGCCTTGGAGACCCGTTCCATCGAGGAACTCGGCCTCTCCGCCGAGCAACTCGTGGCAGACTACGGCCCCCACCTTCCTGTCCCAGTGCCCGCCGGAACCACCGCCGACAAATGGGCAGAACTCCGCGCCCCCGTGGACGAGAACGGCGATGCGATCGTTGAAGGCATTCCGTTTGTCCGTGCAGAGCAGGAAAAGCGGTTGAAGAAGGCTGAACGGGACCTTGCCGCCCTGGGCAAAGTGAACCCGCTGGCGCTCGAGGAGTTCGCCGCGCTGGAGGAGCGGCATCAGTTCCTCAGCTCGCAGCTCGAAGACCTCAAGTCCAGCCGCAAGGACCTCCTGGACATCATTAAGGAGGTGGACGCCCGGGTCCAGCAGGTCTTCACTGAGGCCTTCGCCGACACATCGGCCCAGTTTGACCATGTCTTTGCCCGGCTCTTCCCCGGCGGCGAGGGCAAGCTGGTACTCACTGATCCAGACGACATGCTGACCACCGGAATCGAGGTGGAGGCACGGCCCGCCGGCAAGAAGATCAAGCGGCTCTCCCTGCTCTCCGGCGGCGAACGCTCCCTTACGGCAGTGGCATTGCTCGTAGCTATTTTCAAAGCGCGGCCCTCGCCGTTCTACGTCATGGACGAGGTCGAAGCTGCACTGGACGACACCAACCTGGGACGGCTCATCACTATTTTCGAGGAGCTGAGGGAGTCCAGCCAGTTGATTGTGATCACCCACCAGAAACGGACCATGGAAGTAGCTGACGCACTTTACGGCGTGACGATGAGGGGTGACGGTGTCTCCACGGTGATCAGCCAGAGGCTCGGTGCTGGGGCATAGCTTTATGAGAAGGTAGGGGAGTGAACGATTTCCTACCCATAATTCTGTCCATTCTCGCTGCCCTCGTGGTGGTCGGCGGACTCGTGCCGGTACTCCTGAAGGCCCGGAAGTCCGGGGCGAAGTACCCCGGAACCCGTGACGCGAACGATCCCGTACAGTCGCCGGCAGCGGGCGGCGGAACCCTTGTGGAGGACCGCCCGGATGCGGTGAAAGCCCCGGCCCCGACGTTTGATGGGGCTGTTGAAGGCGCGGATGTGCCGGATGACGCCGCCGGTCTTGAAACCATTGCCATTGATACTCCGGCGCCGGTGGAAGGCCGCCTGACCCGCCTGCGCGCCCGGCTGGTCAAATCCAACAACATCCTGGGCAAGGGTTTGCTGGCACTGTTGTCGGGCGACAAGATCGACGAAAACGTGTGGGACGAGGTGGAAGAAACCCTCCTGCTGGCCGACCTTGGCACCGAACCCACCTTGCAGCTGGTCGACGCCCTGCGTGAGCGCGTCAAGGTGCTGGGTACCCGCAGCCCGGAGGACGTCAAGGCCATGCTCCGGGAGGAGCTCATCAAGCTGGTGGATCCCGGAATGGACCGCTCGTTGAACGTCGAACGCAAGGGTGACCGGCCCGCCGTCGTACTTGTTGTTGGCGTGAACGGCGTCGGCAAGACCACCACGGTGGGCAAGCTGGCACGTGTGCTGGTTGCCGAAGACAAGGACGTCCTGTTGGGCGCCGCTGATACTTTCCGCGCTGCTGCTGCCGAGCAGTTGGCCACCTGGGGACAGCGCGTGGGTGTGCCCACGGTAAAGTCCGACATCGACGGCGCCGATCCCGCCTCCGTGGCCTACGAAGCCGTCAAGGCCGGCATCGACCAGGAGGTCGACGTGGTCATGGTGGACACCGCAGGACGCCTGCAGAACAAGACCGGCCTGATGGATGAGCTCGGCAAGGTCAAGCGCGTCATTGAAAAGCTCGCCGAAGTCGATGAAGTCCTGCTGGTCCTGGATGCCACCACCGGACAGAACGGCCTCAACCAGGCCCGTGTCTTCGCCGAGGTGGTGAACATCACCGGCATCGTGCTCACCAAGCTGGATGGAACTGCCAAGGGTGGCATCGTGGTGGCCATCCAGAAGTCGCTGGGCGTGCCGGTCAAGCTGATCGGACTCGGCGAAGGCCCGGACGACCTCGCGCCGTTCGACGCAGAGAGTTTCGTGGACGCGCTGCTCAACTAGCAGCCGGACGCCCGGCCCAACTGGCCGGCAGCAGCGGTTGTCCTGAATTCTCAGAGCTCCCCTGCTGCCGGTCAGTTTTTGGTTTTAAGGGGCTCGCGGGCCAGCAGCCAGCCTGCCGCCGTGAGGAGGAGCACGCCGCCAGTGATGCCGAACGCCCAGCCGTAGCCGAGCCGGTCGGCAAGCAGTCCCGCCACGATGGGGCCGATGATCGCACCGGTGTCCGCTGCCATCTGGAAAACGGCGAGGACCTTGCCGCCGGAGCGTCCCCGGCCAATGACATCTGCGACGGCGGCCTGCTGCGCCGGGCCAAGCAAACCGGAGCCGAATCCTGCCACTGCGGACGCGATGAAGAACCCCGTCAGGTCGGTAGTGAGTCCGATGAGGACCGTGGCCGCGCCGGTCATGAGGAGTCCAGGGATCAGCAGCGGTTTCCGTCCCCAGGCGTCGGCCAGGCGCCCGGAGAAGGTCAACGCCAGGGCGTTGCCGGCGGCAAAGACGGCCAGGGCCCAGGCAGCCGTCTCAGGCTTCGACTGGAGGACAGCCACCGCGAACAACGGGATAGTGGCCATGCGGACGCCGAATGTCACCCAGCCGTTGCCGAAACTGGAGAACACCGCGGCGCGGTAAGCGGAGTCGGAGAGTGCTTCCTTCAACGTCATGACCGGTGCCGGCGCAGCGTCTTCTGCGGCGTTGCCTTCGCCGCTCAGCAAGGTCCGGACCACCAACGCGGCCACCAGCAGCGCACCGGCATAGGCAAGGAAGGGAACACGGAGGCCAAAGCCTGCCAGCAAGCCGCCCACCACGGGACCCAGGACGCTGCCGATCAGGAATGCCGAAGCGTACGCACCCGACACCCGTCCGCGCCGTTCAGGGGGCGCGAGGCGGATGAGCAGTCCCATGGCCGCAACCGTAAACATCACGGATCCGGCCCCGCCAAGGCCCCGGAAAATCAACAGCTGCCAGTAGTTCCCGGCGAAGGCGCACGCTGCCGTGGACACTGCCACGATCAGCAAACCCGAGACGTAGACGTTCCGCTCCCCAAAGCGCCCGATCAGGGCGCCACCCGCCGGCGCGAACACCAGGCGCATGAACGCAAAGATGCTCACGATGACAGCGGCGGCGGTAGCGCCGACGTCGAACGTAGTGGCAAATTGCGGCAGGACGGGTGCCACCAGCCCGAAGCCCAACGCGATCAGGAAGGCTGCTGCCAACATCACCTTAATATCGCGGGGCAATGGTGCTTTCTCCTGCCGGATCCTTGGAACTCTGACGGATCGGGGCGACTGGGTCATACGGGTCTGGTCCTTCGAGGTGACAGGGGGCTGCGAAGCGCCGGATGCTCAAAAGCTGGGTATTTCCAGAGAAGTCCGACGCCTGAAACATATCCGTAACACCGGAGATATGCACCATTTACGTTGGGGAGGTTGTTGTAACCAGCGCGCAATATAAAACCCGAGCAGGTGAAACACGGCGGCACAAAACTCTTAAGCAGGACGCAAACGGCGTCAGGACAGCGGTTGAACCGCAGATCTAGCAAGAGAGGAACGTGCACCATGGAACTTACCGCAGGTCACGTATGGGTCATGGTGGCGGCGGCGCTTGTGCTGTTCATGACACCTGGTCTGGCATTTTTCTACGGCGGCATGACACGCGCCAAAGCAGCCCTGAACATGATGATGATGAGCTTTATCTCCATCGGAATTGTCGGAGTTGTTTGGGTGCTGTGGGGCGCCTCAATGAGCTCCGGCGAAGGCTTCTTGGAGATCGTGGGCAACCCGTTCGCCACCTTCGGCCTGGAAGGCATCAGCACTCCTGACGGCTTGATCAAGGTAGGCTACGCAGCCACGTTCGCCATCATCACGGTGGCACTGATCAGCGGCGCCATCGCCGACCGTGCAAAGTTCGGCGCCTGGAGCATCTTCGTTCCGGTATGGGTCACTTTGGTTTACTGCCCGCTGGCCTACATGGTCTGGGGCGGCGGCCTGTTCGGCCCTGAAGGCGCAATCGGCAAGGCCCTCGGCCCGGCCATCGACTTCGCCGGCGGCACTGTGGTGCACATCAACGCCGGTGTTGCCGCACTCGTCCTGGTCCTCATCATTGGCAACCGTCGCGGCTTCGGCAAAGACCCGAACCACCGTCCGCACAACATCCCGTTCGTCATGCTCGGCGCAGCAATCCTCTGGTTCGGCTGGTTCGGCTTCAACGGCGGTGCAGCAACTACTGCCGAGCAGGGCGGGCTGATCTGGGTCAACACCCTCGCGGCCCCCGCGGCGGCCATGATCGGCTGGCTCATTACCGAACGCATCCGTGACGGACACCCGACGTCGCTGGGCGCAGCATCCGGCGTGGTTGCCGGCCTCGTGGCGATCACCCCCGCTTGCGCCAACGTCAGCCCGGTCGGTGCCCTCGGGCTCGGCGTGGTTGCCGGTGTGGCCTCCGCCCTGGCAGTCGGCCTCAAGTTCCGCTGGGGCTTCGATGACTCCCTGGATGTTGTGGGCGTCCACCTCGTCTCCGGCATCATCGGTACCGTGGCACTGGGCTTCATCGCCCTTCCCGTCGACGGCGTCGGCGGCGGCCTCTTCTACGGCGGCGGCATGACCCAGATGTGGGCCCAGCTTGCAGCAGCCGGCATCGCCATCGCTTTCTCGGCCATCATGACGGCCATCATCGCCTTCGCCATCCACAAGACCATGGGCTTCCGGGTTTCCTCGGAACAGGAGAACGTTGGCGTCGACCTCAGCCTGCACGCTGAGACGGCCTACGAGTTCGGTGTCAACGGACACGGTGGCAGCTTCCAGCCGCTGCACGAGGCCATGACCGGAAAGCCGGAGACCGCAGCAGCCAAGACCCCCGCAGAAGGCAAGGAGAGTGTCCAGGCATGAAGCTCATCACAGCGATCGTCCGACCCGAAAAGCTTGAAGCAGTCCGGGAAGGCCTCGAAGCATACGGGGTCCAGGGCCTGACGGTCAGCGCGGCCAGCGGCTACGGCCGCCAGCGCGGCTACACCGAGGTGTACCGGGGAGCCGAGTACAACGTGGACCTGTTGCCCAAGATCCGCATCGAGGTCCTCGCCACGGATGAGCAGGCCGACGACATCCTGGATGTCCTCATCGCCAGCTCGAACACCGGCCGCGCCGGTGACGGCAAGGTCTGGACCGTGGATGTTTACGAAGCAGTCCGGGTCAGGACCGGTGAGCGCGGCGCAGCCGCAATCTAAGCCTTCACCCAAAAGTTAAGATCTTCAACAAGAGCGGGCCGGGTACCAGTCAAGGTACCCGGCCCGCTTGCGCTGTTGGCGCTATGTTTAGCCCACGACGCCGGTGGGCCAGTCCGCCGGCCCCGCGCTGCCGGCGTCGTACTCTTCCAGCGGAACGTCGCCGGCCTCCCAGGCGCGCAGCACCGGTTCAATGATCCGCCAGCAGTCCTCGGCCGTATCGCCCCGGACGGAGAGAAGGGGATCGCCGTTGAGGATGCCTTCCAGCACTTCGCCGTAGGGCAGCATGCCCGGGGCGTTGAGCTCTGCCACCAGGCTGGCGCGGTCCAAGGTGAAGATGTCGCCGGGGCCGTTGACATCGACGTCGAGTTGCAGCACGTCAGGACCGAAGCCGATCCGCAGCTGATTGGGGGAGTCAACGCCGGAAAAACCCCTGGGCAGGTGGGGAACCGGGCGGAACGTGATGACCGCTTCCTTGCGCCGGCGTCCCATGGCCTTGCCGGAGCGGAGGATGAACGGGACGCCCTTCCAGCGCCAGTTGTCGATGTCCACCGTGACCTCGGCAAGGGTCTCGGTATTCCGGGCAGGGTCCACGCCGTCCTCGGCGGCGTAGTCCGGCACCGTCCGCTCCCCGAGCGTTCCAGCCGTGTACCGTGCCCGTCGGGTGGAGGCGCTGAACGGGGCCTTGATGCTGCTTGCCCGCAGGACTGTTGCCACGGCGTCACGCAGGTCGCGTTCTTCGATGGTGGCGGGCGCATCGATGGCCAGGAAGGCCATGATGTGGAGGAGATGGCTCTGGATCATGTCCCGGAGCGCCCCGGCCGTGTCGTAGTAGCGGGCGCGACCCTCGAGGGCGAGGTCCTCGTCGAAGATGATCTCCACCTTTTCGATGTGGTCACGGTTCCACACCGGCTCCAGGAACCGGTTGGCGAACCGCAGGCCAAGGATGTTCAGCACAGTGGCTTTGCCCAGGAAGTGGTCCACGCGGTGGATGTGGTCTTCGGGTACCAAAGCAGCAAGTGTTTTGTTCAGCTGATGCGCGGATTCTGTGCCTGAGCCGAAGGGCTTCTCCATCACCAAGCGTGTCCCAGGCGGCAGTTGTTCCGGGTGGAGGACTTCGCAGGCCTTCTGGCTGACGTGGGGAGGCAGGGCGAAGTAGATGGCAACAGGTCCCTCCAGCCGGCCCAGGAGGTCCGCCAGGGGCCCATCCGCAGTGACATCAAGCTGGTGGTATTCGGTGGATTGAGCCACGGATGCAAGCGCAGCCCGTCCTTGCGCGTCGGCAGCATCCGAGGCTGCAGTGAACGCGCCTGTGACCCGCTCGCGCCACTGTTCCGGCGACCATGGGTCCGAGCCCGCCCCGACCAAGCGCAGTCCTGGAGCGCGTCCGGATGCCAGCAGTCCGGCGAGTCCGGGCAGCAGCAGCCTGCCTGTAAGGTCCCCGGACGCGCCGAGGATGAGCAACGTTTTTACAGTTGTTTTACTGGTCACTGTGCCAGCATGCCATCTTGCAGGTGCGACTTGGTACCCTAGATAGTCGAGTCCCCTAGTCGATTCAGATTTGTTGGGTCATGACATTTTTGCTGGGGGCAATCGTCAAGACTCTGGCGTGCCGCATTGGCCGCCATTCGTAGACCATCGAAAGAAGTGCACGGCGCGTGTTCAATTCACTCTCTGACCGGTTGACAGCAACCTTCAAGAACCTTCGTGGCAAGGGCCGCCTCACCGAGGCTGATGTTGATGCCACAGTCCGGGAGATCCGCCGCGCCCTGCTGGATGCGGACGTTGCCGTGTCGGTAGTCCGCGAGTTCACAGGGCGCGTTCGCGAACGTGCCCTGGGCGCCGAAGTCTCGGGTGCATTGAACCCGAGCCAGCAGATCGTAAAGATCGTCAACGAGGAACTCAAGGAGATCCTCGGCGGCGAGACCCGCCGGATCCGCCTGGCCAAGAACGGCCCCACCATCATCATGCTCGCCGGTCTCCAAGGTGCCGGCAAGACCACCCTCGCCGGCAAGCTGTCCAAGTGGCTCAAGGCGCAAGGGCACAGCCCCATGCTGGTGGCCTGTGACCTTCAGCGGCCCAACGCCGTGACACAGCTCCAGGTCGTGGGCCAGCGGGCCGGCGTCCCCGTGTTCGCTCCGCACCCCGGTGCAACGTCCGAGCTTGAGCACCCCGCCGGTGATCCTGTGGCCGTCGCCAAGGCCGGTGTTGAGGAAGCGCGCCAGAAGCTCCACGACGTCGTGATCGTTGACACCGCCGGCCGTCTCGGCGTCGATGCCGAAATGATGGACCAGGCCCGCCGCATCCGGCAGGCGATCATCCCCAACGAAGTCCTCTTCGTGATCGACTCCATGATCGGCCAGGATGCCGTCAACACGGCCATGGCTTTCGACGAAGGCGTCAACTTCACGGGCATCGTGCTGTCCAAGCTCGACGGCGACGCCCGTGGCGGTGCCGCATTGTCCGTTGCATCCGTGACGGGTAAGCCGGTCATGTTCGCCTCCACCGGTGAAGGCCTGGACGACTTCGAGCTCTTCCACCCTGACCGCATGGCCTCGCGCATCCTGGACATGGGTGACGTCCTCACCCTGATTGAGCAGGCTGAGAAGGCGTGGGATAAGGACGAAGCCGCCAGGATGGCGAAGAAATTCGCCGACCAGGAAGACTTCACCCTGGACGACTTCCTCGCCCAAATGCAGCAGATCCGCAACATGGGCTCCATGAAGAAGATGCTCATGATGATGCCGGGTGCGCAGAACATCCGCCAGCAGCTTGAGAACTTCGACGAGAAAGAGATTGACCGCGTCGAGGCAATCGTCCGTTCCATGACGCCGCACGAGCGCGTTGCTCCCAAGATCATCAACGGCTCACGCCGCGCCCGCATTGCCAAGGGTTCAGGCGTGCACGTCTCGGAGGTCAACGGCCTGCTGGAGCGCTTCGCCCAGGCACAGAAGATGATGAAGAAGCTGGCCCAGGGCGGCGGCATGCCGGGCATGCCGGGCATGCCTGGTCTCGGCGGCCCCGGCGGCGGACGGAAGAACGGCAAGAACGCTCCTAAAAAGAAGGCCCGCTCAGGCAACCCCGCCAAGGCGGCGCAGGAACTCCGTGACGCCGAGGCAAAGCGGGCGAATGCCGCCTCTGCAGCTCCTTCGGGCGCAGCTTTCGGACAAGGCGCAGCGGACTTCGATCCGTCCTCACTCAACCTGCCCAAGGGCTTCGACAAGTTCCTCGGCAAATAACCCGTGCCTGACATCCCAACCGCACCGCAGTTGGGATGTCAGGGCCGTGGAATAGGCTTAATCAATGCATAAGCAGCGCGTAGTCTTCGTTCACGGCCTGGGCAGCTTCGGTGCTGCGGCGTGGCCGAAACAACATGGCATGGCCCTCGCCTATGACGCACTGTTCCTCCGGCGGCACGGCTTTGATGCCGTTGCTGAGCCCATGGAATCCAACGTGGCGGCTGACGTTGCCATCGTCATCAATGCACTGGTTGATTCGGGTGGCGGCCATATCGTGGCCCACGAGCAGGGCGCCATTTCCGCTATGTTGGCGGCCATCGAACGGCCTGAGCTGGTCTATTCGCTCACTCTGGTGGAACCCGCCTGTTTGTCCTTGACGGCAGAGCTTCCGGCTACCGGTTCCCACCGGGCCCTGATGGAGCCATTGTTCGATGCACGGAAGCAGCTCAACGACGCTGACTACCAGCGTGAATATTACCGCCGGGCGTTCTCCGCTGAAACCGGGGGGTTGGACAGTCCCGAAGCACAGCGCTCCGCCCGCAGGCTCAGGCTGCAAGCGCCGCCCTGGGATGCCCCGCTCCACATCGTGCCCGGCGTCCCCACCCTGGTCCTTACCGGTGGTTGGGAACCCCTCTATGAAGAAATCGCCGCCTATCTCCAGGAGACCGGGGCCCTCCGCCGGGTTGCAGCGGGGGGACACCGGCCCCAGGACTCAGTCGACGGCGATCACATCATCCGTTCCTTCGTTGCCGACGTCGGACGGTCCATGTCAGTTCAGGCTTCCTGAGCCGGCTTTCTCCTGGCCTTGCGCGCCGGGGACCTGAAGTTCCGGGAGATATACCTTTCCGCCCGAGGCCAGGAATTCCTCGCTCTTGACCCGCATTCCGCTGTGCATCTCCGCGATGGCGCTCTGTTCCTCCGCCGTGCCGTATTCGTCCCGAATGTCCTGGCTGATGCGCATGGAGCAGAATTTGGGGCCGCACATCGAACAGAAATGGGCAGTCTTGGCCGGTTCCGCAGGCAAGGTTTCATCGTGGAAGGCTTCAGCCGTGACAGGGTCCAGGGAAAGGGCGAACTGGTCACGCCAGCGGAACTCGAACCTGGCTTTGGAGAGGGCATCGTCACGTTGATGCGCAGCGGGGTGCCCTTTGGCAAGATCGGCTGCGTGGGCAGCGATTTTGTAGGTAATCACGCCCGTCTTGACGTCGTCCTTGTTGGGCAGCCCCAGATGCTCTTTGGGGGTCACGTAGCAGAGCATGGCGGTTCCGTACCGTGCGATCTCGGTGGCGCCGATGGCCGAGGTGATGTGGTCGTAGCCTGGGGCGACGTCGGTGACCAAGGGACCCAGGGTGTAGAACGGGGCTCCTTTGCACAGCTCCTGCTGGCGTTCCACGTTCTCGCGGACCAGATGGAACGGCACATGGCCTGGTCCTTCCACCATCACCTGAACGTCGTATTCCCAGGCCCGCTGCGTCAGTTCGGCGAGCGTGTCCAGCTCGGCAAACTGGGCGGCGTCGTTGGCATCGGCCGTTGCGCCGGGGCGAAGACCATCACCGAGTGAGAAAGCGACGTCGTACCGGGCGAAGATTTCGCAAAGCTCATCAAAGTGCGTGTAGAGGAAGTTTTCCTGGTGGTGGGCAAGGCACCAGCCGGCCATGATCGACCCGCCGCGGGACACAATGCCCGTCACCCGGTTGGCTGTCAGCGGTACGTAGCGCAGCAGCACGCCGGCGTGGATGGTCATGTAGTCAACACCTTGTTCGCATTGTTCGATGACCGTGTCCCGGAAGATGTCCCACGTCAGTTTGTTGGCTTCGCCGTTGACCTTCTCCAAAGCCTGGTAAATGGGGACCGTGCCAATCGGAACGGGGGAGTTGCGGATGATCCACTCCCGCGTGGTGTGGATATCGTCGCCGGTGGACAGGTCCATGACCGTATCGGCGCCCCATTGAGTGGCCCACTGCAGTTTGTCCACTTCCTCCGCGATGGAGCTCGTGACGGCAGAGTTGCCGATGTTGGCGTTGATCTTGACCAGGAAGGCCTTGCCGATGATCATCGGCTCGGATTCGGGGTGGTTGATGTTGTTCGGGATGATGGCCCTGCCTGCTGCGACTTCGCTGCGGACCAACTCAACGTCGCAGTTCTCCCGCAAGGCGACGAACTGCATCTCCGGTGTCACCATGCCCCGCTTGGCGTAGTGCATTTGGGTGACGGTTTTACCTTCGACGGCGCGGCGGGGCACGGGGTGGGCGCCTCTCCACTCCGCCGATGCTTCCCCGCGACGAACCGCGGACTTACCGTCGTCGAGCAGGTTCCGCTCGCGGCCGGAGTAGGCCTCGGTGTCGGCGCGGGCTTCAATCCATGCTGCGCGGAATGGCTCCAGCCCCACCACGGGATCGCTGCCCGGGCCTGCCGTTCGGTACACCTGGAAGGGTTCATTGGCTTTGCCGTCGGGAGAAGGTTCCAAAGCGATCTCTGTGACGGGGACCCGGATCCCGCTGTCCGGGTCCTCGAGGTAGGCCAGCGAATGGGACTTCAGCGATTGCGTCACGGTTCCCGACGTGTTTTCGCCTGTAGCGGGCTGCTTTTGGGCAGGGCTGTGCTGTGTTGTGGTGGTGCTCAAGGATTACTCACTTCCTTCGCCGGCATTACCCGGACAGGTTCAACGGTCGCAGACTGCATCAGTCCGATCTCAGCCCCTGCAGGGGCCCCCGTGTGGTCATGACGAAGCTACCACAGCTCCCATGGGGCTCCCAGTCACATCGACGCGCGGGGCTCCACGGCGTGTGCTGCCGACTAGGCTTTTCCCATGCCGACCATCATCGAATTCACCGGGCCAGTGCTCGTGTCAGGGGACGAAGAGCGCCACGGAATGTGGTCCGTGGATGGCAAGCTGACATTCGTGCCACCCACGAAGGCACCCGATCGTGTCCTGGATGGGTGGGTCCTCCCGGGCTTTGTCGATGCGCACTGCCATATAGGCCTGGGGGAGGGCGGAGCCGTTGATCAGCAGACCACCTTGGCCCAGGCCCGTGCGGACCTCGACGCCGGGACGCTGCTGATCCGGGACGCAGGCTCACCCAGCGACACCCGTTGGGTGCAGCAGCGCACCGACTTGCCCCGCCTGATACGGGCAGGCCGCCACATTGCCAGGAGCCGGCGCTACCTCCGCGGTTTGGGCCACGAAATCGAACCCGAAGAACTCGTAGAGACCGTCCGGAAGGAAGCCCGCGATGGAGACGGTTGGGTAAAACTCGTCGGGGACTGGATCGATCGCGGGGCAGGGGACCTGGCTGCCTCGTTCCCGGCGAAAACCGTCAAGGACGCCATCTCTGCCGCCCACGATGAAGGAGCCCGGGTGACGGCGCATTGTTTTGCCGAAGACACCATCGACGACATGCTCGACGCCGGCATCGACTGCATCGAACACGCCACCGGCCTCCTTCCGCGGCACCTTCCCCGGCTGGTGGAGCAATCCGTGCCCATCGTTCCCACCTTGATCAATATCGCTACGTTCCCGGGTATTGCCTCGCAGGCGGCGCCGAAGTTCCCGGACTATGCCGAACACATGGTGCGGCTCTGGGAGCGGCGGCGCGAGCGCGTTGTGGAGGCTTTCGAAGCTGGTGTGTCCATCTACGCGGGAACGGATGCCGGCAGCGTGATCAAGCACGGCAGGATCGCCGATGAAATGAAGGAACTGCACGACGCCGGCCTGCCGCCTTTGGCGGTCCTGGATGCGGCGGCGTGGCGTGCCCGGGAGTGGCTGGGGGCGGAAGGCATCAGCGAAGGGGCGCCCGCCGACGTCGTGCTGTGTTCGAAGGATCCAAGGCTCGAAGTGGAGACTGTTTCCAGCCTTCGGCACATCGTACTTCGCGGTTCTGTGGTCCGTTAGGAATAAATTGAAGCTTCAAGTAATTTAGATCTATAACAAGGTGCCGATCCGCGGTCGCCTCAGAATCGGGAGCTTCACATGACCACACCACTCAGCCAGGATCTTCTGCCTGCCGAACTCACCATGGGCACCGTGATGCTCAAGGTCGGCGACATGAAGATCATGAGCGACTACTATCAGCGAGCCCTTGGCCTGCAAGTCGTGGCCGAGCAGGATGGCGGACTCTATCTGGGGCGGCTGGGCAAGCCCGTG
Organism: Paenarthrobacter sp. TE4293; assembly: GCF_050435325.1. NCBI lineage: Bacteria > Bacillati > Actinomycetota > Actinomycetes > Micrococcales > Micrococcaceae > Paenarthrobacter > Paenarthrobacter sp. TE4293. The sequence goes on along the minus strand of NZ_JBNJRY010000004.1, from coordinate 18,464 downwards.
GTGCATCTCGCCCCGGCATCCGGCCTGCAGATCCCCGGGCGCGGGGAAGCCGGCCTGTTCCACACGGCCATCCTGTTCCAGGATCAATCCTCCTTGGCCGCCACCATTGCCACCGCTGCTGAATACGAGCCCCGTGCGTTCGCCGGCAGTGCCGACCACCTGGTCAGTGAGGCCTTCTATTTCACTGATCCTGAGGGCAACGGCATCGAGCTTTACTACGACAAGCCGCGCGAACTCTGGCAGTGGGACGGCAAGAACGTGGTGATGGACAATGTGGCGCTGCCCCCGCAGCGCTTCCTCCAGCAGCACCTGAGTGAAGCGGCGGTCACCGGACAACGCGAGGCCGCGGCCGGCATCGGGCACGTCCACCTGCAGGTAGGGGACGTGGCGACTGCCCAGAAGTTCTACGTGGAAACCCTGGGTTTTGAGCGGACCGCAGGATGGCACGGCCAGGCGCTGTTCGTTTCCGCCGGAGGCTACCACCACCACATGGCCATGAATGTGTGGAACAGCCGCGGCGCGGGCCCCCGCAAGGACACCCTTGGCCTGGGGGAGGTGCTCATTGAGGTCCCCGGCGCCGACGACGTAGCTGCGCTGGCGGATCGCCTGAAGGTCGCCGGCGTGCAGAATCACCACACGGGTGCCGAACTTCAGTTCGAGGATCCGTGGCGGAACAAGCTGCGGGTCGCCGTTCGCTAAGGCGGCGTTCACCAGGCCGCTGGCCGGGCGCCGCCTGTGGGGGCCTTCCCCTGCATTAGGCTGGGCAGTGACGGCATGGAATCCTCGCGGCTCCTGTGCCGCCGCCCCGTCAGCACGAAGGAATGAGAGCACTCTCCATGGGCTTTGCCGAAATTTTTGTAGCCACCCACGATGAAGCACTCAAGCGGGCAGCTGCCCTGGACAAGGGCGCGGACGTCACTGGTCCCGCCGTGAGGATCGACGGCATTACCGACTTCGAAGTCGAACAGTTGGGTGACCTCGCCGGCCAGGCCGTCCATGCAGCGGGCGCCGACTACGAGCTCGCCTTGGTTGACGTCACCAGTGATGCCCTCCTGGGCGTCCCCGAGGCCATGGTGAGGGCGCTGGCCGAACTGCTGACGTACGAGAGCGAAGGTGACGCAAATGTCCTCGACGACGTCGCTGCCGCTTGGGCTGCGCAGGACGACATGCCCTTCGATGCGGTCCAGGCGCGCCAGTACGTCCAGCAACTGGCAGCATTGGCGACGGACGTTGAAAAGGTGGAGCGTTCAGGGCTCTACGTCTGGTCCGAATAAGGCCACCGGCCCGGGTTTGGTACGCATTTCCGCCCTGCTGGTGAGCAACAACACACGGGCCGACGTGGCGTAAGTCGTATTTGCTTCGGGCATCTGGCACAATAGACAGGTACTCGATCGGTGCGGCCCCTCTCTCCGTGCTCGTGTCTTGTCCTTCGAACCGTCCAGTATGGCCCGCCCCACGGGTGCAGAACGTCGGGTTCACCTCGTTTCAGAAACAGGAGTGACCACAAAAGTGGCCGTAAAGATTCGCCTTAAGCGCTTCGGTAAGATGCGCGCACCGTACTACCGCATCGTCGTCATGGATGCCCGCGCCAAGCGCGATGGCCGTGCCATTGAAGAAATCGGCAAGTACCACCCCACCGAAGAGCCGTCGTACATCGAGGTCGCTTCCGAGCGCGCCCAGTACTGGCTTTCCGTTGGCGCCCAGCCGACTGAGCAGGTTGCTGCGATCCTCAAGATCACCGGTGACTGGCAGAAGTTCAAGGGCCTCCCGGGCCAGGAAGGCACCCTGAAGACCAAAGCTCCGAAGGAAGCCTTCGTAGCACCGGAGAAGGGTTCCGTCATCATTCCGGAAGCCATCACCAAGAAGGCCAAGCAGTCGGAAGCAGCAGAAGCTTCCGCTGACGCTGAAGCAGAGACCACCGAGGCTGAGTAAGTTGCTGGCAGAAGCGCTCGAGCACTTGGTCCGTGGGATCGTTGACAGCCCTGAGGATGTCAAGGTCAGTGCCAAGAACAACCGCCGCGGGGAATCCCTTGAGGTGCGCGTTCACCAGGAGGACCTCGGACGGGTGATCGGCCGTCAAGGACGCACCGCACGCGCATTGCGCACAGTGGTTGCAGCCTTGGCAGGTGGCGAGCAGGTCAGGGTCGACGTCGTCGACACCGACCGCCGCCGGTAACGCGCTCAGCACTACTTGTCTTAGATCCGGCCCCTTCACCGAATATGGTGGAGGGGCCGGATTGCTTTATCCACCATTTCATCACCGTGGCTGCCCGGCGGCGCGGTACACAAGAATTCAGAGGAACCCATGCAGCTCCAGGTGGCCCGGATCGGCAAACCCCATGGCATCCGCGGCGAGGTGACCGTCCAGGTACTTACCGACGCCCCTTCCGAGCGTTTTGTCCCAGGAACCGAGTTCATCGTGGAGCCGGCGTCTGCAGGGCCGTTGACGATCCGCAGCGCCCGGTGGAACAAGGACATCCTTCTCCTGGGATTTGAAGAAATCGCCGACCGCAACGCTGCAGAGGTCGTCCGCGGCGCGAAGCTCTTCATCGAGACCGAAGAACTTGACGACGAAGACGACGACGAAGGCTGGTATGAACACGAACTGGTCGGCCTTGAGGCGCGCGTCGGTTCGCAGGTAGTGGGCAAGGTTGCAGCCCTCAACACCATGCCCGTCCAGGACCTCCTGATGGTCAAGACCGACGACGGCAAGGAAATCCTGGTTCCCTTCGTGGAGGAAATCGTGCCCGAGGTCAATGTGGAGGATGGATACATCCTCATCACTCCGCCGGCTGGCCTCTTCGAGGTCAACGACGACACCACCGGTGAACCCGAGGACGGCGCCGGGGATGATGCCTGAATGAGGATTGATGTCGTCAGCATTTTTCCCGAGTACCTCGCGCCGCTGGAGCTTTCCCTCATAGGCAAGGCCCGCCAGGACGGTTTGTTGGAACTCAACGTCCACGACCTGCGCACGTTCACCACGGATAAGCACCGGACTGTGGACGATACCCCGTACGGTGGCGGTGCCGGAATGGTCATGAAGCCGGAACCGTGGGCACAGGCCCTGGAATCCGTGGCCGGCGCGCGCGAAGGATCCAAACCGGTGCTGATTGTTCCGTCGCCGGCGGGGGAGCGGTTCAACCAGGCGCTGGCCTATGAGTTGGCCGAGGAAGAGCAACTGGTGTTCGCCTGCGGGCGCTATGAAGGCATCGACGAACGCGTCATCGACTGGGCGCAGGACCACTTCACCGTGCGGCCCGTCAGCCTCGGAGACTACGTGCTGAACGGCGGCGAAGTCGCCGTTCTTGCCATGGTCGAGGCCATTGGCCGGCTCCTGCCCGGCGTTGTGGGGAACCCCGAATCCTTGATTGAGGAGTCCCACTCGGATGGACTTCTGGAGTACCCCGTCTACACCAAGCCGTCGGCTTGGCGGGACCATGACGTCCCCGCCATCCTGCTCAGTGGAAACCACGGAAAGATTGCTCAATGGCGACGCCATGAGCAGTTCCGGCGGACCGCTGAGCGCCGGCCGGACCTTTTGGAAGCGTTCGACGCCGGTGCGTTGAGCCGCGCCGACCGCAGCGCCCTCGCGGACCTCGGCTACGACGTCGTCGAGGGGCGCCTTCGTCCGCGGCCCGGTGGCGACGCAGCAAGCTAGGGTCCGCAGCCGCCGTCGAACGTTCCAACGGCCGGGAACAGTCCGGCAGTTGGCCCGATGGTCATGCATATGGCAGAATTAACCCTTGTGTCTACTGGGCTGACACCTGCCACAGGGGGAGTTCAGCCAACAGTCGGACAACCCGGTGACGCCAATCAGTGGCGAAACCGGACACTAAGAAACTTCGGCGGAAATTTCCGGACGGCCTTCGTGCCCCGGGCTTGTCTGCCGTAACCCAAAGTGAATGACCTGTGGCGTTCACCAGGAGTGGATTAATGCATATCCTCGATAGCGTAGATGCAGCCTCGCTGCGTAACGATGTTCCCGAGTTCCGCGCGGGTGACACCCTCAAGGTTCACGTCAACATCATCGAAGGCAAGAACTCCCGTGTCCAGGTATTCCAGGGCTTCGTCCTGGGCCGCCAGGGTGACGGCGTTCGCGAAACCTTCACCGTGCGCAAGGTGTCCTTCGGTGTCGGCGTAGAGCGTACCTTCCCGGTACACTCCCCGATCATCGAGAAGATCGAGGTCGTCACCAAGGGTGACGTCCGCCGCGCAAAGCTTTACTACATGCGTGCACTGCGCGGTAAGGCTGCGAAGATCAAGGAAAAGCGCGACTTCGCCAAGTAGGTCCTGCGACTTACGCAACGGGTCCAGGATTCGTGCCCGGTTGTTCCGGAGCAATCCGCAACGCAACAGGGATACGAGTCATGGACACATCAGAACGCCAGCCCCGGAAACAGGGCTGGCGTTTTGTTTTGCTGGCGCTGATCCTTGCCGTGGCGATCAGCGGACTCGTCCGTTCGTTGTGGCTGGACGTCTATTACATTCCTTCCGAATCCATGGAACCGCTCCTTGGCACGGGGGACAGGATCCTGGTGTCGCGGACAGCTTTTGGTTCCGAGCCGATCCGCCGCGGTGACATCGTGGTCTTCGACGGCCGCGGTTCCTTCGCGCCTCTGAGCAGTGGACAGGGCCCCTTTGTTGACGCCGTCTCCGCAGCGAGCCAATGGTTCGGTCTCACGGGCAGTGAGACCACCTACGTCAAGCGGGTCATCGGCGTTGCGGGGGACCGGGTCCAATGCTGCGATGCCAGTGGCCGCCTCACAGTGAACGGTCAGCCGGTTGAGGAACCCTATGTGTATCCGGGAGACGAACCCAGCAAGCAGAAATTCGATGTGGTGGTGCCCAAGGGTCGACTTTGGCTGATGGGGGATCACCGCTCGCGCTCGGCGGACTCCCGTGGACTGCTCGGAGCCCCGGGTGGCGGTATGGTTCCCGTCGAACGCGTTATCGGCAGACCAGTCCAGATCATCTGGCCACTTGATAGATTTGCAGAGGTGCCTCGCTCTACGCAGGCCGAAACATCGAAGAACGGACAATAGATGCCGGACAAAGCTCCAGAGAATCCCGAGCGGTACGACGACGACGCCCGGGTCTCGGACGGAACGGCACCTGCTTCCGGGGTGGCTGATTCCGGTCAACCTGACGCTCCAGCACCTGGCAGCACCGGTGGCAGCGGCGAGGATGGTCCGCGTGAATCCACTGGTGGCGCCCACGCAGTGGAGAAACCCCGCAAGAACCCTGTTCTTGTCTGGGTCAAAGAGATCGTCACCGTGGTGGCCATCGCCTTGGTGCTCTCCTTCCTCTTGAAGACCTTCCTCTTCCGGGCGTTTTACATTCCTTCGGAATCCATGGAGAGCACGTTGGATGTCAACGACCGGATCTTCATCAACCTCCTGGTTCCCGAGCCCTTCGCCCTGCAGCATGGTGATGTGGTGGTGTTCAAGGACTCCCAGAACTGGCTGACTCCCGTGGCCAAGGAACCCGCCGGCCCGATGGACTGGGTAGGGGATGCGCTTGAGTTTGTGGGTTTGGCTGCCGACGACAACGAACAGCACCTCGTCAAGCGTGTCATTGGGCTTCCCGGAGACAGGGTTTCCTGCTGTGATGCCCAAGGGCGGGTCAGTATCAATGGTGTGCCGCTGGACGAGACTTACATCAACCCGGCAGAAGTCCCGCAGCCGAATCCCTTTGACATTGTTGTTCCGGAGGGCAAAGTCTGGGTCATGGGCGATAACCGAAACCATTCCGCTGACTCCCGTGCCCATCAGGAAATCAACGGCGGCTTCATCAATATGGACGACATTGAGGGGAAGGCGACGGTCATTGCCTGGCCCGTCAACCGTTGGACCATCCTTGACAACTTCCAGGACGTCTTCCGCGATGTCCCAGCAGGAACCGCAGGCTAATCATGGCAAGGGCTATCACCGATCCGAAGGGCAAAGCATCAGCCAAGGCGCCGGCGAAGGCCACGGGCAGAACGGCGGCCCGGACCGGGGCGAAGTCCAAGTCCAAGGCGAAGATCCCCGTGGGGTTCCCAACCCTGGACTTTGAACGGTCCTTCCTTTCGTCCGGCGTGCGGTTGCTCGCGGGCGTGGACGAAGTGGGCCGTGGCGCCCTGGCCGGCCCTGTGAGTGTGGGGATAGCGGTCGTCAACCTTGAGGATCACGGTTTGCTGGCCGATGTCCGGGACAGCAAGCTGCTCAAACCCGAGGACCGTGACAGGCTTGAACCCTTGGTCCGTGACTGGGCGGTCGCCTCTGCCGTGGGGCACGCGTCGTCCCGGGAAATCGATGACATTGGCATCATCGCCGCGTTGCGCCTGGCGGGTACGCGTGCGTGGTTCGAGGTCCTTGCCGGTGGCACCACGCCTGACGTTGTCCTGCTGGATGGCAGCCACAATTGGCTCTCGCCGGATGTTCAGGCCTCCCTCTTTGACGAGCCTGCCCTGGGACCATGGTGCGAGGCGCCAGTCCACACCCGGGTCAAAGCGGACATGAGCTGCCTTAGTGTTGCTGCCGCCAGCGTGCTGGCGAAGGTGGCCCGTGACCGCATCATGGTCGACCTCCATGCGGAGGTCCCTGCTTACGGTTGGAACGAAAACAAGGGCTACGCCACCTCTGCCCACAGGAAAGTGATCCGGCTCCAAGGGCCCAGCGCCTATCACCGGACCAGCTGGAACCTGACGGGGCCGGAGGCCGGCTGAAGCTCCCCTTGGACCGGTAGTTCCTGCGCCGCGGTCCGGGTGGCGCGTGCTGCCCGGCAGATAGTGCAAGATGGAACTATGAGCGCCGAGGACCTTGAGAACTATGAAACCGACATGGAGCTGCAGCTCTACCGTGAATACAGGGATGTTGTCGGTTTGTTCAGCTACGTCGTGGAAACCGAACGGCGGTTCTACCTGGCCAACCATGTGGACCTCCAGGCACGCAGCGCAGACGGGGAAGTCTACTTCGACCTGACCCTGCAGGATGCCTGGGTCTGGGATGTTTACCGCTCAGCACGTTTCGTGAAGAACGTCCGGGTTATTACGTTCAAGGACGTCAACGTCGAAGAACTGCCCCGGAACGAGGACCTCGCATTGCCCAAGGATGGCGGTCTGGGAGACTTGGGCGATCTCGGCAACTAGCTCTCCACTCTTCCTCCACAGCAACGATTCCAGAAGGTTTACCCACATAGCCTCATAAGCCCCTGCCGTCCTCCGCCTCCAGCCTGAAGGCTGGTAAGCGGAGGTGATGGTCATGAGGGCAAAAGACCTTTTGGGCCGAAACGGCGAGGCGCTGGCGGCCGGTTTCCTGGAGAACCAGGGGATGCGGATCGTCGACAGAAACTGGCGATGCGCAGACGGTGAAATCGACATTGTGGCGATTGACGGCGACACCTTGGTGGTGGCCGAAGTCAAGACGCGTCGAAGCCTGGACTACGGGCATCCTTTCGAAGCTGTGGGGTCTGCCAAGCTGGCCCGGCTTCACCGGCTCGCATCATCGTGGTGCCGGGAACACGAGCTGAATGCCCCACGCAGGCGCGTCGATGTCGTCTCGGTCATCGATGACGGCGTTGGCGAGCCTGAACTTGACCATCTGCGGGGTGTGGTCTGAATGGGGGTCGGACGCAGCCATTGCGTTGCCCTGGTGGGCCTCAACGGTTACATCGTGGAAGTGGAAGCAGACATCGGCCAGACGCTTCCCAACTTTGTCATTCTGGGATTACCCGACGCCGCACTCAACGAAGCCAAGGAACGAATCCGGTCCGCAGCCCAAAACTCCGGGATACCACTGAGCCGGCGGAAGATCACTGCCAACCTCATACCAGCATCCCTGCCCAAACGGGGTTCGGGATTTGACCTCGCCATCACCATGGCCGTCTTATGCGCGGCGAACGACGTCCGCTCCATCGGCGGAACAGTCTTCATTGCTGAACTGGGGTTGGACGGCAGGTTGAGGCCGGTACGGGGTATCCTGCCGGCAGTGATGGCTGCCGTTCACGCGGGCTATCCGGATGTTGTGGTGGCTGACGCGAACGTCGTGGAAGCGTCGCTGGTGCCCGGGGCAAATGTCCGGGGGTACAAAACACTCGCACGGCTCGCGTTCGATTTTGGTGCCGACCCCAAGGAATTGGCCCTCGACTACGATCCCGGGGACGGCGATGTCCTTGACGATGACGAAGACGACGGTGCCATGGTTCCTGATCTTTGCGACGTCTCGGGCCAGGGCGAGGCGCGGCGGGCGCTGGAGGTCGCTGCCGCAGGGGGCCACCACATGCTGCTGACAGGGCCGCCGGGCGCCGGAAAAACGATGTTGGCCGAACGTTTGCCAGGGTTGCTCCCCGATTTGGCGGACACGGCGGCCATGGAAGTTACGGCCATCCATTCGTTGGCAGCCGTCCAGTCCTCTGCCGTGCGGCTGATCCGAAGGCCTCCCTTCGAGAACCCGCACCACACGGCTACTGCAGCGGCCATCATCGGAGGCGGTTCCGGGCTTCCCCGGCCAGGTGCGGCCTCACGGGCGCATCGTGGTGTCTTGTTCCTTGATGAGGCACCGGAGTATGAACGTCGGGTACTCGATGCGCTCCGGCAACCCTTGGAGAGTGGGGAACTGGTGATTCATCGCTCGGCGGGAACGGCAGCGTACCCCGCCCGTTTCCAGCTCGTGCTGGCAGCCAATCCGTGCCCCTGCGGCAAGGCTTCGGGCAAGGGCATGGATTGCACCTGCACTGCCATGATGCGGCGGAGGTACTTCGGAAGAATATCGGGGCCTTTGCTGGACCGTGTGGACATTCAGCTCCACGTCGAACGGGTGTCCTTGGCCGACTTTGGACACGCAGGAAAGGAAGAGGACACGGGCGCCGTAGCCGCCCGCGTGCTGGCGGCAAGGGGAAGCCAGGTGGACCGCTTAGGGAAACTCGGACTTGAAACGAACTCCCAGGTTCCAGGGCGCACCTTGCGCGGCGAACTGCGGTTGTCGGCAGGCACCACCCGCATCCTTGACGCTGCCCTGGAACGTGGGACATTGACTGCCCGCGGCTACGACCGCGTCCTCCGGTTGGCCTGGACGCTCGCCGACCTCGGACACGGTGGAACACCGAATGCTGATGACATCGGCCAAGCGCTGGGGCTCCGGCAGGCAGCGGCTGCGACATGAGGAACATCGAAACGAAGGGAACCAAACCAATGGCCGCAGCGGGGATGCAGGACAAAGAACGGATTGCCAGGGCGGCGTTGGCACGGCTGATGGAACCTCAGGATTCCGTGGGCCTGGCGTTGGTCCGGGTTCTCGGGCCGATCGATGCTTTGGGAGTTGCCACCGGAGAGGTGGCTACAGGGCCACGCCTTGAGCAGGAAGTATCCACCGTCCTCGGTGAGTCCGGCGGACCGTCCACCTGGGTTGGGCTTCCGGCAACCCTCCGGCGATGGGCACCACGCATCAATGACCTTGCACCGGACCGCGACCTCGAAACCATGCGCCGCCTCGGTGGCAGGTTGATAGTGCCGGGAGATGAGTTGTGGCCGCAGCAACTGGAAGACCTTGGTCTCCAGGAACCGTTATGCCTGTGGTGGCGGGGCCAGGAACAGCCGCTGCCCCCCGTCCGGCAGGCCATCGCCCTTGTGGGGTCCAGGGACAGCACGAGCTATGGCGCGTCCGTCACGGGCGACTTCGCCTACGGCTTGGCGCAGCGCGGATACACCGTGGTCTCCGGTGGCGCTTACGGCATTGACGCCCACGCACACCGCGGAGCGCTGAACGGCGGGATGGCCGATGTGCCCACCATCGCAGTGATGGCTGGCGGCGTGGACCGCTTCTACCCCTCCGGCAATGAGGACCTTCTGAGGGCTGTGTCCACCCAAGGAGCTGTCATCTCTGAAGTACCGCCCGGTTCCGCTCCCACCCGCTACCGATTCCTGCAACGGAATCGGATCATTGCGGCTCTTGCGTCGGTCACCGTGGTGGTGGAGGCGCGGTGGCGGTCCGGTGCCCTCAACACAGCGCACCATGCTGAGTCCATTGGCCGGGTTGTTGCTACTGTTCCGGGGTCCATCCACAGCGCCAACTCGGCAGGCTGCCACCGCCTGCTCCGGGAAGGTGGGGCGGTGTGTGTCACCGATATCGGCGAGATCACCGAACTCGCCGGTGCCATAGGAGAATCCAGCTCCGAGGAGAAGAGCGCGGAGCCGGCAGTGCACGACGGCTTGTCCTTGGAAGACCTCATCCTCCTGGATGCCCTGCCGCTACGTTCCACCTCCTCGGTGGAGAAATTGACCGTGGTAGCGGGCCTTGGCCCGGATACTGTCCGGGCGGGTCTCGGACGACTGGGACTCCTGGGCCTGGCCACCTCGGAACGGGGTGGTTGGAAACGCGCCAGGAATGCCTAGCCGCCTGGAATCCAGGAGCCTCTCCGGAAAGAGCATGTTGATACTGTCTGTTTGCTCCGGCTGCTGGCACAGTGGGAAGGGTGGACGGACAATCATTACCAGCTTCGATGCGCGGCGCTATGGAAGGCTTTCGGCGCTACTTGGAGGGTGAACGTGCCCGGTCTTCACATACGGTCCGGGCCTATCTGGCGGACGTGGAAAGTCTCCTTGGCTTTGCCTTGGCGGAGGGAGTCCAGGAACTCGGGCAATTGGAGTTGGGCAGCCTGAGGCGTTGGCTTGGCGCCCAGAGTGAAGCAGGCATGGCACGTGCGACGCTCGCGCGCCGGGCCGCGACGGCCCGATCGTTCACTGGATGGGCGCTCCGGGAAGAACTCATTGGGACGGATCCCGCAGTTCGGCTGCAGGCACCCAAACGGGACAAATCCCTGCCTGGTGTCCTGCAGCGGCAGCAAGTGACCCGTATGGTGGATGACCTGAACGCTGCGGCTGAGGCGGGCGGCCCCATGGCCATCCGCAACCGGGCCATGGTGGAACTCCTCTACGCCACGGGAGTTCGCGTGGGCGAGCTTGCCGGGTTGGACATCGACGACCTTGATCCGGATCGAAGGACGCTCCGTGTCCTGGGCAAAGGGAACAAGGAGCGCACGGTGCCCTACGGCGTTCCCGCGGCCGTGGCAGTTGATGACTGGCTTCGGCGGGGCCGTCCCGCAGTGGTTACGCCAACGAGCGGTCCGGCCCTCTTCCTGGGAGTGCGGGGCAACCGCGTTGATCCCCGCCAGGTGCGGGCGGTGGTCAGCGGCCTGTTGCAGGCCCTCGGCGACACCTCAGCGACGGGGCCGCACGCCCTGAGGCACAGCGCGGCAACCCACCTTTTGGACGGGGGAGCGGATCTTCGCGCCGTCCAGGAAATTCTTGGACACAGCAGCTTGGCCACCACGCAGATCTACACCCACGTCTCGGTGGACAGGCTGCGGAAGAGCTACCAGCAAGCACACCCGCGGGCATGAGCACGACCGCCACGTCCCGCACTGGCGGAAACCGGCGGGGTACGGCAAAATAAGAGCACCACGGGGAAACCTTCACGTCATGCTTGAGGGTTGGATCTGTGCCAAGATCGTCAGTACGGCAAAACATAACTGAATAGCCTGTCAGGGCCCACATGACTTTTCATGGCATCCCGCAGCAGCAGCAAACATCCAGGCAGAGGTCGTTGGGGAAGACGTACCTACAGCTATGGAGGATGGAATGTCTGTTGCAACAACCCGCGGTGTCTTGTTTGTGCACTCGGCCCCTACGGCACTGTGCCCGCACGTTGAGTGGGCCATTGGATCGGTCGTGGACAAGCGGACCGATCTTGAATGGACCCCTCAACCTGCTGCGCCTGGAATGTTCCGGGCCGAGCTGTCGTGGACGGGAACGCCCGGTACCGGGGCGCAGTTGGCGTCGGCCCTTCGGGGCTGGGCGCACTTGCGCTATGAGGTCACTGAAGAGCCGAGCCAGGGAGTGGATGGAGCCCGTTGGTCCCACACCCCGGAGCTGGGTATTTTCCATGCCGTGACGGACGTCCATGGCAACATCATGGTGACCGAGGACCGCATCCGCTATGCGTACGAATCCGGTGCCGGCGATCCCTCAGCGGTCTATCATGAGTTGTCCCTGGCGCTGGGCGAAGCGTGGGACGAGGAACTGGAACCCTTCCGCCACGCGGCAGAGGGCGCTCCGGTCCGCTGGTTGCACCAGGTCGGCTAGCGACACCCACCGGCTGATTGCCCCAGGTTCGCTGACCGCACCCAGCATCAGCGCCTCCCATAGCAATGAGAAGGGCCCCACCAACAGGTGGGGCCCTTCTCACGTCTCAATGAGGCGGTATCCTTCGACGCTGTCAGACGTTCCTGACTGCGATGACGGCGTTGTGCCCTCCGAAGCCAAAGGAGTTGCTCAGCGCCACGATGTCGCCTGCAGGCAGATCGCGGACCGATGTCACGACGTCGAGGGGGATCTCAGGATCCTGGTTCTCAAGGTTGATCGTGACCGGGGCCTTCCGCTCGTAGACAGCCAAGACGGTCAGCACTGCCTCAACGGCGCCTGAAGCGCCCAGGAGGTGTCCCATCTGCGACTTGGTGGCAGATACCGCCACGTTATCCACGTGGGTGCCCAGGGCGGCACGGAGGGCCGTGTACTCGGGCTTGTCACCAACCGGCGTCGATGTGGCGTGGGCGTTGACGTGGACAACGTCCTCAGCCTGGATCCGGCCATCAAACATTGCAGCCTTCAGGGCCCGGGTTGCGCCAAGGCCTTCGGGGTCCGGTGCCGTGATGTGGTAGGCATCAGCCGTTACTGACGTGCCGGCCAGCTCGGCATAGATGCGGGCGCCACGGGCAATTGCGTGCTCTTCGGCCTCGAGGACCAGGGCGCCTGCGCCTTCACCCATGACGAAACCGTCACGGTCGATGTCGTAGGGGCGGGATGCGCGCTCCGGCTCGTCATTACGGCGGGACAGGGCCTGCATGGAGGAGAAGGCAGCCAGCGGCATTGGGTGGATGGCAGCTTCTGCTCCACCACAGACAACCACATCCGCTTTGCCGGAACGGATCAGGTCCAGGCCAAGGTGGAGGGCTTCGGTACCTGAGGCGCAAGCCGAAACAGGGGTGTGCGCTCCGGCGCGGGCGCCGAGGTCCAGGCTGACCGCAGCTGCCACGCCGTTGGGCATGAGCATGGGAACCGTCATGGGCAGGACCCTGCGGGGTCCCTTGTCCCTCAACGTGTCCCAAGCGTCCAGCAGGGTCCAGACGCCGCCGATGCCTGTGGCGAAGGCAACTGCCAGGCGATCGTGGTCGATCTCTTCAATCCCGGAGTCGGACCAGGCTTCACGGGCGGCGATGACACCAAACTGCGTGGAAGGGTCCATGCGCTTGGCCTCAACGCGGCTCAGGACCTCAAGTGCCGGGGTTGAGCAGCGGGCAGCAAAGTGGACGGGGAGGTCGTACTTGGCCACCCACTCATCCTCGAGCGTGCGGGCGCCGGAGACCCCTTTCAGCGCGTTCTGCCACATTGTGGGTACGTCGCCGCCGATGGGAGTGGTGGCCCCCAGACCGGTTATGACTACTTTGCGTGCCATGCGATCACTCTCTGTCGGATCAGCCGTCCTACCTGCAGGTCTCACAGGGGGAGGCAAGAAAATCTTTGGGCGTTACTGCGGCTGTGCCGGGCCACGGGATGGAAATCCCGGCCCGGCACAGCTTTTGACAGGACTAGGCCTGGGCGTTGGCGATGAAGCTGACGGCGTCGCCGACGGTCTTGAGGTTCTTGACCTCTTCGTCGGGAATGCGAACGCCGAACTTCTCTTCAGCGTTGACAACGATGGTCATCATGGAGATGGAGTCGATGTCCAGGTCCTCCGTGAAGGACTTGTCGAGCTCTACGGCTTCGGTGGCGAGGCCCGTCTCTTCGTTGACGATTTCAGCCAGGCCGGCCAGGATTTCTTCGTTGCTAGCCATTGTTGGCTCCTTTTCTTGTTGTACCGGCTACTGCCGGAAAGGGGGCAAACCGCGGTTTACGGTTTGGGTTTGAAAGTCGTATTCAGTTGGCTGGAGGCCACGGGGCCACTCCAGGTCTACGGCAGAACCACTACCTGGGCGCCGAAGACCAGTCCGGCGCCGAACCCGATCTGCAGGGACAGGCCGCCGCTCAGTTCAGGATTTTCCTGAAGCAAGCGGTGCGTTGCCAGCGGAATGGACGCCGCGGAGGTGTTGCCCGCCTGGGCGATGTCGCGGCCGATGACAACGGATTCGGGAAGCTTGAGCTTCTTGACCATCTCGTCGATGATGCGCATGTTGGCCTGATGCGGAACAAAGGCGGCGAGATCGCTTGCTTCGATACCGGCCGCATCAAGGGCTTGCTGGGCTACCTTGGCCATTTCCCAGACGGCCCAGCGGAACACGGTCTGGCCATCCTGGCGCAGCGTGGGCCACACGTCCTGGGTCGCCGAAAGGATGGCGGGGTCGTCGATTTCGTCGGAGTGCCGGGCGGATTCGCCCAGCTTCTTGACGTCTTCGAGGGAGTGGGTCATGCCAATGGCGTCCCACTTGCTGCCGTCCGAGCCCCAGACGGAGGGACCGATCCCAGGGGTGTCGGAGGGGCCGACTACAACAGCGCCTGCGCCGTCGCCCAAGAGGAACGAAATGGTGCGCTCGTGGTTGTCGATGACGTCGGAGAGCTTTTCCGCGCCGACCACCAGGACGTACTCAGCTGCACCGGAGCGGACCAAGGCGTCAGCTTGGGCTACGCCGTAGCAGTACCCTGCGCAGGCGGCCGAGATATCAAAGGCGGGTGCCGGCGTCGCGCCCAAACGTTCGGTGAGTGCAGCGGCAGCCGACGGCGTCGCGTACGGGTGGGTCACGGTGGAGACGATCACTGCACCCAGTTGTGACGCTTCGATGCCCGCCTGCTGGAGGGCTCCCCGTGCTGCGCCTTCGGCCATGTCGATCACGCTGACGTCAGCGGCGGCGCGGTGCCGGGTGATGATGCCCGTGCGCTGGCGGATCCATTCGTCCGAGGAGTCAATCCACTGACAGACGTCCTCGTTGGTGACGATGACATCGGGACGGTAGGCGCCGATGCCGAGGATGCGCGAGTTCTCGTTGACCGCGGCCTTGTTCAGTACGGGAGTGCTCATGCCTGTCCCTCCAATTCTGCGAAGAGCGCGAGAGCCGCGGACAGGTCATCCGGGGTCTTCACGGCAACTGTCTTGACGCCGGGCATGCCACGCTTGGCGAGTCCTGCGAGGGTACCGGCCGGGGCAAGCTCGATCACGCCGGTGACGCCGCGTTCAACGAGCGTTTCCATGCACTTGTCCCAGCGGACGGGGCGGGAAACCTGGGCGATCAAGCTGTCGACGGCGGCAGTTCCTGAAGTGACTTCCTTGCCGTCATAGTTCGACAGCAGGGGAACCGCCGGGTTCTGCGGCGAAAGCGACGGTTTGAGGGCCTCGAGCGCGCTGACGGCCGGGGCCATATGGGAAGTGTGGAACGCGCCTGCGACCTTGAGGGGGATCACGCGCGCTTTTGCCGGCGGGTTCTCAGCCAGTGCCTTGAGTTGTTCGAAGGTACCTGCTGTCACTGTTTGTCCTGCGCCATTGACGTTGGCGGGGGTGGCCCCGGATGCTTCGATGGCGGCCAGCACCTCGGCGGGATCGCCGCCCACCACTGCACTCATTCCGGTGGGGGTTACCGCAGCTGCTGCGGCCATGCTGTTGGCCCGTTCCCGCACGAAGGTCATGGCTTCGGCCTCCGTGAGCACACCGGCAAGGGCGGATGCGGTGATTTCGCCGACGGAGTGGCCCGCGAGGATGACCGGAAGGGTGCTGAGCTCAACGTCGAACAACGACGTGGCCGCGATGAGTCCTGCCGCAACAATCAGCGGCTGGGCCACCGCGGTGTCCTTGATGGTTTCTTCATCCGAGGTGGTGCCGTGGGCCTTGAGGTCAATGCCTGCGATCTCGCTCAGGGTGGCCAAGTGGCCTTCGACGGAGGGGAGTTCCAGCCAGGGGGCCAAAAATCCAGGGGTCTGGGAGCCCTGTCCAGGGCAGACGATTGCAAGCACGTATCCAGCTTTCCAAATTGCCACGTGATCCACTGGTGTTTTGGTACACCAAGCTCACTGGGTCAGTTTGTAGGAAGTCTACAACGGTTCAGTTCTGTGAACGCGACGTGTGACGTTCGGGAGCGGCCTTCGGCTGGGCCGAAAGCCGGCCCACCACCAAGGCAGTTTGGAGCACGAAAGCCTCCCGGGGGAGGAGCGGATCCCAGCCTGTGACGTCGCAGACACGCTTCAAACGGTAGCGCACAGTGTTGGCGTGGACGAACAGTTCGCGGGCCGTGGCTTCCAGTGAATGCCCCAGCTCCAGGTAAGTCCCCAAGGTCTCCACGAGGCCGTTCGAAGCGGCCAGCAGTGGGCGGTAGATGTTTTTGATCAACGACCTCCGGGCGGCGTCGTCGCCGGAGACAACGCGTTCGGGAAGCAGGTCGTCGGCCGCGACGGGGCGGGGAGCGGAGGGCCATGCCCGGGCGGCCGTGAGCCCAGCGAATGCTGCCTGGGCTGAGCTGCTTGCTTCCACCAGTGATCCCGCTTCCGGCCCGTAAACAACGGCCCCGGGGGCGAAGAGTTCGCTGAGTTTGACGTAGGCGGTGTCACGGTCCTGAACGCCGCCAAGGATCAAAATGAGTCGATCACCTTGGATTCCCACCAGGGCATCCTCTGCGAAACGACCGGCGGTCCGGCGCAGTTCGCTGACGTAGCTGGCGCTGGGTTCCGACGGTGAATTGCCTACCATCACGGTGAAGCGCTCCTGGGCTTTCCAGCCGAGGGCGGCGATCCTGGACCGCAAAGCATCCGTATTTTCGCCACGAAGGATGGCATCAACGATCAACGCTTCCAGCCGGGTGTCCCAGGACCCGCGGGACTCGGCGGCGCGCGCATAGACATCTGCGGCCGCGAATGCCACTTCCCGCGAATAGCGCAGGACAGCCTCGCGCAGTGAAGGCTGGTCCGATTCCGGCGCGATGACGGGAACCTGGTCCTCCACCACTTCCACGACGATGCGGATCAGTTGCAGGGCCTTTTGCAGGCTGATCGAACGGGTCAGCTCGGTGGGGGCGTTGCCGAACACGTCCGTGAGGATCCACGACGGCGAACTGGGCCGTTCGTACCAGGTCACGAACGCGGCGATGCCGTTTTGGGCGACCAGGCCCAGCGCTGACCGCTCATCGGAGCTCAGCCGGCTGTACCAAGGCAGTGACTTCTCGAGCTGGCGCATGGTGCTGGTGGACAATTGACCGACGTTGGCGCGGAGTTGCCGCAGAGTCTCGGCCTTTTCCGGCGACAATGCCTGGGTTGCTGCCTTGCGCTTGGAAGTTGTTTTGGTCGGCTCTGCCATGGAATGAGCATACGGCCCATCCCGGACAAGCTCCATTTGTGAGAAGGCTACAACTTGCGTTGTTGCTGGTCACATGGTTGGGATGCATGGTCCCGCCCGGTTAAACCACGACGGCGGCCGCCACCGTGTGGTGGAAGCCGCCGCTGCGGTTATTGCTGGTTCTGCCGTTGAGGCAGGGCTGCCTTCGGCAGCTGTTTAGGCGTCTCCGCCTGCTCCGCCGGTGGTGCCGGCGTTCACATCCAGGAGCCGGTACTTCTCGATGGCCTTTTCCAAGGCGCCTTCTTCAACTTCTCCCTTGGCGGCGAGGAGTTGGAGGGTTTTGGCGATGATGGAGTGGGTGTCGTTTTTGAAGTAGCGGCGGGCGGCTTGGCGGGTGTCGGAGAAGCCGAAGCCGTCTGCTCCGAGGGAGGCGAAGTCGTTGGGGATGAATTGGCGGATTTGGTCGGGGACGGCTTTCATGTAGTCGGATACGGCGATGACGGGTCCGGTGGTGCCTGCGAGTTGTTCGGTGATGAACGGGGTGCGGGCGGGTTGGCCGGGGTTGAGGAAGGCGTGTTCTTCGGCGGCGAGTCCGTCGCGTCGGAGTTCGTTCCAGGAGGTCACGGACCAGACTTCGGCGGCGACGTTCCAGTCTTCGGCGAGGATCTTTTGGGCTTCGAGGGCCCAGGGGACGGACACGCCGGAGGCGAGGATGTTCGCTGTGGGGCGGTTCTCTGCTTTGGTGCCGTCCGCGGTGGGGGCTTCGGCGAGGCGGTAGATGCCTTTGAGGAGCCCGTTGATGTCGAGGTTTTCGGGTTCGGCGGGTTGGGTGATGGGCTCGTTGTAGACGGTGAGGTAGTACATGACGTTTTTATCCGTGGAGGCGTCGCCGTACATTTCTTCGAGGCCGTGGCGGATGATGTGGCCGATTTCGTAGCCGTAGGCGGGGTCGTAGGTTTTCACGGCGGGGTTGGTGGAGGCCAGGATGGGGGAGTGTCCGTCGGCGTGTTGGAGTCCTTCGCCGGTGAGGGTGGTCCGTCCTGCGGTCGCGCCGATGATGAAGCCGCGGGTCATTTGGTCTGCTGCGGCCCAGAACGAGTCCCCGGTGCGTTGGAAGCCGAACATGGAGTAGAACACGTAGATCGGGACCAGGGGTTCGCCGTGGGTGGCGTACGCGGT